>JAUMWN010000001.1:67548-79414 GCA_030529625.1 Coriobacteriales bacterium | reverse complement strand
AGTCCCCTGAGTTTAGGGGACAGTCCCCCGAGTGTAGCTCGGTGTTGGCGGGGATGTTCATGCGTACGCATATGCATTAGAATGCTTTGCGTACGTATCTGTTCGTAATGGGGGAGGACGCGGGGCAATGGTTCCGCACGAGAAGAAGTCACGATTCCATTCCATACGCGCCCAGATCACGCTGGTGGCGGTTGGCTCCATCGTTGTCTCCATGGTTATTGCGGCAGTTCTGGGAGTCGTCGCCATACGCTCCATTGGGCGAAGCAGCTCAAAGGAGATGCTCCGCCTGTTGTGCGAGTCGGGCGAGAAGAACCTGGACTACTACTTCGAGGGCGTCGAGCAGTCGGTTGAGATGGTCTCTGCCTACGTGGAGTCAGATCTGGACGGATTGGACGACGAGCGTCTGCAGGCTCACCTGGACCGCGTGAGCGACATATTCAAGAAGCTCACCTACCAAAACGATGGCATCCTCACCTACTATTACCGCATAGACCCGTCGGTCTCACGCAACTGCAAGGGCTTTTGGTTCGTGAGGCAGGGGGATGGAACGTTTAGGCCGCACGAGGTGACAGACATCACCCAGTACGACACGGCCGACACATCCAACCTGGTGTGGTATACCGTGCCAAAGAATACAGGTGAGTCCGTATGGCTGCCACCCTACATAACTGAGAATCTGGGGGCTCGGGTCATATCGTACAACGTACCCGTCTACTACCGGGGTACGTTCGTGGGCGTGATTGGCATTGAGATCGACTACCGCAAGATGGCCGAGCAGGTGGACAGCATCACGTTGGACGACGATGGCTATGCGTTTGTAAACGACGAGGAAGGCACCCTCATCTACCATCCTCACAAAGATACGGACGAGATCATGGCCAACAATCCCGAGGTACCAGCCGGGCTTCTTGGTGATAGCCAGTATGTGACCTACACATACGACGGCGTAAAAAAGCAGGCTGTGCGTCTTCCCCTGAGCAATGGCATGTGGCTCAACGTGTGCGTACCGATGTCGCAGATCAACGCAAGCTGGGTGCGATGGGGCCTGACCATCGTTGCCGTGTTCGTTGTGCTGCTGGGCATTTGCGTCGTGGTGACCTTGCGGTTTGCCAGCCACGTTACCCAGCCGCTTCAGGACCTCACGACCGCCGCACTGCAGGTTGATGCGGGCAACTACGACGTGACGCTCACCTACGACGGCAACAACGAGGTGGGCATTCTCACGCGCGTGTTCAAGCGGCTTGTTGAGCACATGGAAAGTTACATCGACAACCTTAACGACTTGGCCTACGTCGACCCCCTTACCTCCGTGCACAACAAAGCCGCCTTTGCCATGTATGTGCAAAATCTTCAGTCTAAGATGTTCGAGTTGCAGGAGGAGTCGTTTGCCGTGTGCGTCTTTGACTGCAGCGGCCTCAAAGAGGTAAACGACCTGTACGGTCGTCGCAAGGGAGACGTGTACCTCAAGACCACCTGCTCCCTCATCTGCAACGTGTTCCAGCACAGCCCTGTGTTTAGGGTGGGGGGAGACGAGTTCGCTGTAGTCGTGACGCATGGGGACTTCGCACACAGAGACGAACTCATGCGGGAGTTCGTCGAGCGCGCCGCAATGGTAAACGCCTCAACGGACGTTCGATGGGAACACGTGGACGTTGCCTGGGGCATGGCCACTTGCGACGCCAATGCGGACGAGACGGTTGAGGACGTGATACGGCGTGCCAACATGCGCCTGGATGAGCACAAGCGCGCGCAAAGGCCGCAGGCATAGGGTTTGTGGTCATGATGAGAGATTGGCAAGAGGCAGGGATGGAGAGAGAGTCCACGGTGACCGAGGCACAAACCGGAGAGGGACAGCCGACGAAGGGGCGTCGTGCGCCGAGCATCATAGTGCTCAACACCATTCTTGTGGTCTTGGGCACTGTGCTCACCACCGTTGGCATTCTCTTCCTCGTGAGCTTTGTGGGGGCGCGCGGCGAGTCCTCCAGTGTTCGCGATCGATACGAAGCGTGCTACGAGGCCGCCCGCGACCTCATGGATGCGTCAGACTTCCTTACGGCACAGGCGCGCATATACGTGCTCTCGGCCGACGAGAAGTATTTGGGCCAGTACCTGGAGGAGATACTCAACACCAAGAGGAGAGACCATGCGGTGGAGACGCTCAAGGAAAATGCGGCAGGTACTCAGGCGGAGAGGCAGCTTACCAAGGCACTGGCAAAGTCCAATGAGCTGTCCCAGCGTGAACTCTATGCCATGAGGCTGGTCGCTGAGTCTCAGGGTATAGCGCCATTGCCCAAGGAGCTCTCCAACGTAACGCTGTCCTCCAAGGATGGCCAGCGCAGCTCCGCACAAAAGCGTGAGCGTGCTGAGCAATTAATGCTGGGACCTGAGTACGATTCGCTCAAGGCGCAGATTGTGGACGGCGTGAACAAGTGCTCGCAGCATTTGGAGAGCGACCTCCAGGCCGCACGCGTGTCGTCGCTGGAAAACGAGCACGTGCTGCAAACGGTCCTGTTCATCACGCTGGTGATGGATGTGGTGCTGCTGGTAGCCTTCGTGGTCACCAACAACATTCTGGTGATGCGTCCCATACGGCACTACAACCACAGCATTTTGGAAAACGACTCTCTGGTGGTTGAGGGGTCCAGTGAGATACGCAATGTGGCCATCTCCTACAACCGCATCTACGACGAGAACCAAAAGCGCACGCAGCATCTTCGCCAGGTGGCGCATACCGACTCCCTCACCGGATTGCTCAATCGTGGTTCGTTCGACCATGTGATGGACACACAGCCCAGCAACTCGGCGCTCATCATCATTGACGTAGACCTGTTCAAGCAGGTAAACGACGTGTACGGACACGCCACGGGAGATGCGGTGCTCAAGAAGGTGGGCGGTGCCCTCACACGCTGGTTTAGGAGCACCGACTACGTGTGTCGTATTGGTGGCGACGAGTTTGCCGTTGTTCTCACCCAAATGACGCTCGAGATTCGTGGCGTGGTGGTGCGCAAGCTTGAGTCTATCCAGAACGACCTCACGAACACGGCGGACGGTCTGCCGCCCGTTTCGATCTCGGCAGGGGTCGCGTTTAGCGAGAGCGCGCAGGATGCCAACTCGCTCTATAGGGCTGCAGACGAGGCTGTGTATGCCGCCAAACATGGGGGGAGAAACCGGGTCGTGTTCTACGAGGACCTGTGAGTGAAAGATGGAAGGGGAGAGCTTTCCCCTCGCGTCGCATCGGTGCCACGTGTGTCCGTTAGGGAAGAGGTACCTTTAGGACACGCTGGGCAACCCTTGCGCAGCGTTATGCCCTGTTTAGTGTCCCAAAGGTACCTCTTCCCTGCTACTAAAGATGAGTCAAGGGAGCGGGTTACGCAAATCATGCCACCCTCCCCAACTGGTCCGACAGGCCGAGCGACTCGGCGATCAGGGGGGCGAGCTCGTCGAGGAGCCCCTCGGCCTCCGCGAGCTCCCCGTCGAGCCTTCGCTCGGCGGCCTCCAGAAGGACCGAGGCGAGGCGCCCGAGGATCGGCGGCTTGCGCTCGCGCTCCGCGTCCTCCCACCTCTTGCGCAGGCGTTGGTTGATCTTGTAGCCGGGCTCGCGCCTGGCGGGGTGCGCCCCCATGGGCCCCCTGGCGGCGCGGATGCGCGACAGCGGCACGTGCGGGGCGCGCGCGACGTCGAGCAGGAGCTCGGCCATCTCGTCGCCCCCCCGGTGGGAGTACTTCCAGCAGAACTCGTCGACGTGCTCCTGGAGCCTGGCGGCCGAGACGCCGTGGCAGGTGCCGGCGAGCTTGGCCTTGAGGTTCGATATGCAGTGGTGCACGGCCGGCAGGCTGGCCTCCGAGTCCCCCTCGGACTCCGAGGGGCGCACCAGCGCGTCCCAGCCGCCGGCGAGCGCGGAGGTCTGCGCGGGGTGCCCGTCGCACCTGACCTGGTGGCGGCGGCTGACGTGGGCCGCGCAGAAGGCCTCGTAGGTGCCGGCCGTCTGGTCCGAGAGCACGCGCCCCGCCATCGCCGACGCCGACACGGCCAGCAGCACCGGCGCGTCGGTCGCGCCCCGGCCCGCGACGCCGGCGGCGCCGGAGTTGCCGCAGGTGACGTCGCACGCGTCGAGCTCGACCCAGTCGCCGCCCACGGTCACGAGCGCCTGGGCCGCGCCCATCGCCGTCCTGAGCCGCCTCAGCACCGCGACGCCGGTCGCGTCGGACACCCCCAGCTCGCGCGCCACCGACTGGGCGCTGGCGCCGCGGGCGTCGCGCGTGACCATGAACGCCGCGCGGAACCACTTCGCCAGCGGCAGCCTCGTGTGCGCCAGGCAGGTCCCGCTCGTCGCCGAGAACTGCCACGAGCACGACGCGCACCTGAACTCCCTGCGCCCGGCCACCCGCGCGAAGGAGCCGTGGCCGCAGCGCGGGCACTCGAACCCGCCCGGCCACCTGAGCGACAGCATGTGGAGCTCGCACGCCTCCTCGCTCCCGAACCTCCCTATGAGCTCGACCATGTTCGCGCACATCCTCGGCCGCGAGTTCTGCCCCGCCGTCCTCGCCACCGACTTCGTCCTCCCGGCCATACCGGCCCCCTTCCGCCGCGGGTTGTCTGGCCTCATGATGCCACCCGGGCGGGACAGGAATTGCCTGCTCTTGACTCATCTTTAGTGGCAGGTACCTCTTCCCTAACGGACAAGCGTCTGCATGTGACCATTGCATTTCTAAATCACGGTATTATGGCAGAGCCGCAACACGCATGGCCGCGGCTTGGCTAAGGTAGTGCACTAACGTTAAACGCAACGGAGGGAGGATGGCATGTCTCAGCAAGCGCCAAGCGACCTGACGCTCATCGAGCCAACGCTCGAGAAGTACGCCGATGTGCCGGGAAGCCTCATCGCGATCTTGCAGGCAACCCAAGACGTGTATGGATTCTTGCCCATGGATGTGATGGAGCACATAGCACTAAGGACCAATACGCCCATCGCCACCATCGTGGGGGTGGCAACGTTCTATGCCCAGTTTAGGCTCGAGCCGGTGGGCAAGTACCTCATCATGCTGTGCCAGGGAACCGCCTGTCACGTCAACGGGTCCGAGCTCATATCCAGCGCCATTACCGATGAGCTGGGCATCGAGGACGGACAGACCACGTCAGACGGCCTCTTCTCGCTCAAGCATGTGGCCTGCCTTGGCTGCTGCTCGCTTTCGCCCGTCATGATGATCAATGGCAAGACCTATGGCAGCCTCACGCCCGACAAGGCGCGCAAGGTGCTGCGTGGCCTTGCGCAGGAGAGCGCGAAGGAGGGTGAGCAGGCATGAGAATCGTGATCGGAGAGGGAAGCTGTGGACTGGCCGCCGGTGCGGGGGCTGTGCACACCGCCTTGGAGGACCTTCTTTCCAAGAGCAACCCCGCCGACGTGGAGCTGGGCATTACGGGATGCAACGGCATGTGCTTCCTAGAGCCCATCGTGGACGTGTACGACGATGAGGGCGCGCTGCACCGCCTGGTGAAGGTGCAGGAGAAGGACGCGCAGGCCATCTATGAGGCCGCGACGAGCGGTGACCTGTCGCTGGTCGACAAGCTGCTCATCACGCCGGAGGACGAGGAGTTTCTTAACCAGCAGACGCGTGTGGCCCTACGCCACTGCGGCGTGATCGACCCCGAGAGCATCGATGACTACCTTGCCCACGACGGGTATCAGGCCATCACCAAGATTCTTGAGACCGGCATGACCCAGGAGGACGTAATCGGCCAGATTGACATCGCCGGGCTGCGCGGCCGAGGTGGCGCGGGCTTCTCGACGGCGTTCAAGTGGCGTGCCGCGCGCGACGCAAAGGGGGATCGCAAGTACCTCATATGCAATGCGGACGAGGGCGACCCTGGCGCGTTTATGGACCGAGCCGTGATCGAGGGCGATCCCCACAGCCTCATTGAGGGCATGCTCATTGGCGCTTACAGCATTGGTGCCAGCGAGGCCATCGTGTACGTGCGTGCCGAGTATCCGCTGGCCATCGTGCGCCTTGCCAAGGCCATCGAGGACGCCACCGCACGGGGGTACCTGGGTGAGCACATCTGTGGTAGCGACTTCTCGTGCACGTTGCGCATTAAGGCAGGCGCCGGCGCCTTCGTGTGCGGTGAGGAGACCGCGCTCATCGAGTCGCTGGAGGGCAAGCGCGGTATGCCGCGCCTCAAGCCGCCGTTCCCCGCGCAGGCTGGCTACTGGCTCAAGCCGTCCAACATCAACAACGTGGAGACGTACGCCAACGTCGCATGGATCATCAACCACGGCGGCGAGGCGTTTGCAGCCATGGGCACCAAGGACTCCAAGGGCACCAAGGTGTTCGCGCTCACCGGCAAGATTCGTCGCGGCGGCCTGGTGGAGATTCCCATGGGCAAGACGCTGCGAGAGGTGATCTTTGACATTGGCGGCGGCATCCGGGATGGCAAGGAGTTCAAGGCGGTCCAGCTGGGCGGACCTTCGGGCGGCTGTGTTCCCGCAAGCAAGCTGGACACCGTGATTGACTATGCCGAGCTCGGCGCGACGGGCGCCATCATGGGCTCTGGCGGCATGGTGGTTATGGATGAGACCACTTGTATGGTGAGCATGGCCCGCTTCTTCCTGGACTTCACCGCCAAGGAGAGCTGTGGCAAGTGCGTGCACTGCCGCTTGGGAACCAAGCGCATGCTGGAGATCCTGGACCGCCTGGTGCAGGGCAAGGGCGAGGATGGCGACATCCAAAAGCTCGAGGACCTGTGCTACGCCATCAAGGACGGCGCGCTGTGTGGCCTGGGCCAGACGGCGCCCAACCCGGTGCTCACCACCATCCGCTACTTTAGGGATGAGCTGGAGGCCCACATCGCTGACAAGCGCTGCCCGGCGGGGGAGTGCCGCGAGCTCATTGCATACACGATTGACGAGGACGCGTGCCGTGGTTGCACCGCATGCGCACGTCAGTGCCCCGTCCAGGCCATCACCGGTGCGCCCAAGCAACCGCATCGCATAGACCCGGCCGCCTGCATAAAGTGCGGCAACTGCAAGACCGCTTGCCGCTTCAACGCGGTGCTGGTGTCATAGGAAAGGAGGGGTCGAAGTGTCCATTACCTATACCATCGACGGTGTGGAAGTCTCGGCTGAGCCTGGCGACACCATACTGTCCTCCGCCACCAAGGCGGGAATCCAGATCCCCACGCTGTGCTTCGACAAACGCACGGCCATCTACGGCGCATGCGGCGTATGCCTGGTGGAGGTCGAGGGCGTACCCAAGCTGCTGCGCGCCTGCTCGGCCAAGCCGCAGGACGGCTATGTGGTGAGCACCAAGACAAAGCGCGTGGAGCGGGCGCGCAAGACCGCGCTCGAGCTTTTGCTCAGCGATCACACGGGCGACTGCAGGGGACCCTGCAAGCTTAACTGCCCGGCCATGACCGACTGCCAAAAGTACGTGGGAGAGATTCGCGACGGCCGCTACCACGACGCCGTCTCCACCATCTACGAGGCGTTCCCGTTTCCCGCCTCCATCGGCCGCGTGTGCCCGCACCCCTGCGAGGACGCCTGCCGCCGCCAGATGGTGGAGGAGCCCATCTCCATCGCGTTTCTTAAGGCGTTTGCCGCCGACAAGATCGAGGCAGAGGGCGATCCCTACGTGGTGGAGTGCGAGCCCAGCACGGGAAAGCACGTTGCCATCGTGGGTGGCGGACCGGCCGGACTCACCGCGGCGTACTTCCTGCGCCGCTATGGCCACGAGGTGACCGTCTATGACAAGCAGCCCAAGATGGGCGGCATGCTGCGCTATGGCATCCCCGAGTATCGCCTGCCCAAGGCAGTACTGGACCGTGAGATCGAGATCATTGCGAACGCCGGCGTAAAGATGGTCAACGGCGTGCGCCTTGGGGCCGAGCTCGACTTTGACGAGCTGCGCGCGAGCAACGATGCCGTGCTGCTGGCCTTGGGTGCCTGGACGTCGTACAACATGCGCGTTCCCGGCGAGGACCTGGATGGCGTCATTGGCGGCATCGAATTCCTGGAGCGCCTGGGGCTGGGCGAGCGTCCCGTGCTGGGCGAGCGCGTGGCCGTATGCGGTGGTGGCAACACCGCCATGGACTGCTGCCGCACCGCCGTGCGCCTAGGCGCCAAGGAGGTCTATGTGGTGTATAGGCGTACGCGCGCCGAGATGCCCGCGGCCGACGTCGAGATCGAGGAGGCCATCGAGGAGGGCGTGACCTTTAGGTTCCTCACCAACCCCATCGAGTTCTACGGCGAGGACGGCCACGTTGCCGGCATGAAGCTGCAGATCATGGAGCTGGGCGAGCCGGACGCCTCGGGTCGCCGTCGTCCGGTGCCCGTGGAGGGAGCCACCGAGGACGTCGCCATCGACAACGTGCTCATGGCCATTGGCCAGGGCGCGAACTGCGAGGGCGTGGCCGGCGAGCTGCTCACCCAGCGCGGCACCATCGCATGCGACGAGCTCACCTTCCGCACGGCCATGGACAACGTGTTCGCCGCTGGCGACGTTACCAACCGCGGTGCCGGCATTGCCATCCAGGCCATTGCCGAGGCGCAAAAGGCAGCCTTGTGCATACACAACTACTTGGAAGGAGACGAGGTGCGCGCGCACGTGCCGTACTTCGTGGAGCAGGAGCTGGGTCCCGAGGACTTCGAGGACCGTCCCAAGCAGAAACGTGAGAAGATGCCGGGCCTCTCGCCGGAGGAGCGGCGGAACAACTTCGAGCCCGTCTACTTTGGGTTCACCGAGGAGCAGGCGCTTCGCGAGGCGTCACGCTGCCTGGAGTGCGGCTGCCACGACTACTACGACTGCCGTCTGATTCGCTTTGCCAACCAGTTTGAGGTCGCTCCCGAGCGCTTTGCCGGCGAGATGCACCATCGCGAGCACATGGACGTGGCGCGCGAGGTTATCGTCCACGACCCCAACAAGTGCGTTTTGTGCGGCCTGTGCTATCGCATGTGCGATCAGGAGGTTGGCAAGACCTTCCTTGGCCTGTACAACCGAGGCTTTGCGACCGTGGTCAACCCCATGGTGCCTGAGGAGGCCCGCACGTTCTGCGCGAGCTGCCTCAAGTGCGTGGAGGCCTGTCCCACCGGCGCCATGCGCAGCGTGTCGGCCGTAGACCGCATAACCCGCATCGTGTAGCAGATTCATCAGCGCACGTGATCTGGGGGTAGACAAAGGGTTGCACAAAGGGGACAGTCCCCCGAGTACGGCTCATGTACAAGGGGACTCCCCCGAGTAATGGAGAGCCGTACTCGGGGGACTGTCCCCTTTGTGCAACCTATATCCGGGGAGACTATTGCCTTTATACGATGACGTGAAGGGGGTGTCCATGGAATACGTATGGTATGTCGTCGCTTCTCTTTTGGCCGGCGTGGGTACTGGACTTGCGGGTCTCTCGGCAGCGACCGTGATGGTGCCCCTGCTGTTCGTGCTCTGTCCGAGCTTTGCGGGCGAGACGGGCGCATACCAGGCGACTGCCATTGCGCTGGCCTCCGACATCCTTGGCTCGGCAATAACGACGACCACCTACATACGGCATGGCAACATCGACCTCAGACGCGGTGGCGTTATGCTGGCATGCATTCTTCCCATGTGCGCCGTGGGCAGCTATGCCTCATGGCTGGTGGGCAACGTGGTCTTGGGCAGCTTTACCCTGTTCCTTACGCTGTGCATTGGCATTCGCTTCCTGGTGCGACCCGACACGACCAAGGACGAGCCCGCCCCTCGCGACCGGGGACTGGACGCGAGGGGCGTGGCCATATCAGTGTTCTTTGGCCTCACCATTGGCTTTGGAACCGGCTTTGTGGGATCAGGCGGCGGCATGATGATGCTCGTCGTCTTTACCGCGCTGCTGGGCATGGAGCTCAAGGCGGCTGTCGGCACGAGCACGTTTATCATGACGTTTACGGCCCTCATCGCCAGCGTGAGCCACATTGCGATTCATCCTGCCATCGTGTGGGACAGGTGGGACGCCCTGCTCGTGTGCATGGCCGTCTCGTCTGCGACCTCGCTGTACAGCGCGCGCTTTGCCAACAGGGTGGACAACCGCACCGTGGGGCTCGCGACGGGAGGCATCCTCACGGGACTTGGGTTGACCCTGCTCATCCTCCACTACTGGCCCGCCATCGTCTGCGTGCCGGTGCTTCCGGGCGTGCTCCTGTGCTTGGGGCGGCTCGTGGAGTATATCATTCCGTGCCTCGTCGTGCTGCTCCTCGTGCGACGCTTCCTTAATGTCCCCTCGTACGTGTTCCGCAAGCTCTTGCACGTGGTGGCGTTTACCTGTGTCTCGCTCATGATCCTGGCGGCCGACTCATGGGTGTCTGCCGCGCTGGCGTCCTGTGTTGTCGCCATCGCGGTGTATCCGGTGCTTGCGTGGCTGGAGGACGAGCCGTGGTACGGGTCGCTGTTCGTGCAAAAGTCGCCGGGGGAGATAAAGCGGAGCATGGTCATGCTCTTTGCCATGTTTGCGCTCGTAGTGGCAGCGGCATGGGGAGTCTTTGGAAGACCCGAGCTTGCCGCGGCAGCCATACTCATGTGGGGGACAGGTGATGGGGCTGCCGCGTTGGTGGGCATCCCGTTTGGCCGTCACAAGGTTGGGCTGCGGCTCGCCGACGGCAAGAAGTCGTGGGAGGGCAGCGCGGCCATGCTGATGGTGTCGTTTGCATGTGGCTTGGCGGTGCTCATGGCCTGTGGCCATGCGCCCGCGCGGGCTGTCATACCGGCCCTTGCGGGGTCGGTGGCTGGCACTGCCGTGGAGCTCTTCTCACACAGCGAGCTGGACACCGTAACCGTTCCCATTGCGATCCTTGCCGTGCTGCTCGTCCTTTGCTGAGCCATCGCGCTTCGCATTGGAATTGAGTGCGGTTTTCCCAAGCTGAGGATTCGCCAACGCGAGTCCTACGAGGTGAGCGTGTATGAGACGAGCTGGTACTTCCAGCCGTCCTTGGTTTGGTTGGCCCACACGACTGCGTAGCCGTGGCGGTTGGGACACCGTACGCCCAGCAGCTTGTTGAGCTCGGACACGTTCATGGAGTACTGGCTTCCGTCGCCAATCGAGTACCGGGTCTGCGCGGCCGGGTAGTAGTAGGCGTCAAAGTAGACCTTGAGGGTTCCCTTGCGATGCTGCGTGATGTACGAAGCAACAGCCGGCCCATACAGCGGGAAGCCGTTGGTGATTTGGGTGTACACGTACCCCTTGTCATACTGGAACCATTGGCTCGTTCGGTTGAGGTCGCCCCAGTCTTGTATTGTGGTGCCGCACAGGCGCTCCAACAGCGCGTTGAGCTTGCTCGCCTTAACCCTCACGTTCCACTTGCCACGACTCACGTCCTCCACGGCTCCGCCGTTTTGGGCGTGGTTGGTAAACGCGAAGTTCACCAGGTCCTGGGTGGTGGCCCCAAGGCTCACGAACTCCCTATCGTACAGTCCCTCGCACACGCCTGCCTCCGAGAAGTTGGAGAGAAAGACGTTGAGTCCCCGCTGGTCTGCGCTGCGCGAAAGGTTGGGAAGCGAACGTGCAGAGCCGATGGTCGCAAGCGCGGTCCTCGTGGGCGCAAGTACGAAAAGCGTCAGTACGGCAATGGCAAGCAGTAGGGCACGGCACGTTCTTCTCATGGCAACCTCCTCGTATGCTTTGTCACCAGTATAGACCTGTGCGTGGGGGAGAGCTGTCCGCAAGGGAAGAGTTCCCTTTTGGACACCAGGCAGAGCATGGCGTGGCGTGAGGCTTTCTGGTGGTGTTCAAAAGGGGCCTCTTCCCTTGCGGACAGCCGTGAAAGAGGGGGATTGCATTCGCTGAGAAATGCACTGGTGTATAGGTCGGGCCCCGGCGTTTGCTGGGAAGTGCGCTGGTGTATAGGTCGTGCCCCCAAAAC
>JAUMWN010000001.1:0-67538 GCA_030529625.1 Coriobacteriales bacterium | reverse complement strand
AGTGCAGCGGTGCATAGGAAAACCTGTGCACCGCTGCACTTTTCAGCAGAGTTGGGCTTCTCATCTATGCACCGGTGCAGATTGCGGCAAACGCTTGCGCCCCGCCTGTGCACCGCCGCACTTCCCAGCAGATTGCTTCCAACTTACGGGACGAGAGGGCCTCCGGAAAAACCGTCGGCGCCAAACGGAGCCTATGCCGGTTGGCAGATGAACAGTACCAGGTGCAGGAAGGATGTCTCGGGATCGGCCCCGCCCTTTATCTCGCGCTCGCATGCGGCACAGGCGTCCAAACAGCTCACGAGCTGCTCGCCCGTAAACCGCCTTGCGGACTGCACCACGGAGCGCACCTGCCACTCCTGGCGACCCAGCTCGCTGGCGATTCGGGCCGTCTGTCCGCGGTCCATAAACGCCCGTGCGCACATGAGCTCGCGCATCCGCCTCACGAGCAGCGCGAGAAGGGCGAGCTGCGAGGGGTTCTGCATGTGGCGATAGAGCTCCAGGGCAACCTCCGCCCTGCCAGCCGCCACGGCGTCAAGAAACTCCCACGGCTTTACCTCGGCCGTGCGCGCCACGTTCTCCCTCACGTCCCTGATGGTCACGTGGCCCGTGTCACGGCAGAGCTCCCCCAGCGTCTGCAGCTGGCGGTCAAGCAACGTAGTGTCCTCGCCGGTGCGGCTGAGAAGCTCGCGCGCGGCGTCCATGTCCAGCACGATGCCCTTTGCGGCGGCATGCTTCACCAGGTACGCAGGCATGTCGCGAGCGCGCAGCGGCGTGCAATCGATTACGGAGCGCTTCCCCACCTTTGCCACGGCCTTGTACAAGCGCGTGTTCTTGGCAAGCTTTTCCGCGTCCAGGCACAGGACACAGCCGGGGTTGGGATTCGTGAGGTAGGTGATGATTGACTCAGACACCGCCTTGGGGAGCTTGTTCGCATCGTGTATGAGCACGAGGCGAAAGCCCTGCCCCACCGGCACCGTGTTGAGCGATATAGCGACGCTTGTGGGATCCATGTCGCCCGACGCCGTGCGCTCGTCCAGGTTGAACACGGCAAAGCCCTCATCAAGGCGTCCCTTGAGCCGCGATATGGCCGTCTCGCGCTTGAGCTGGTCGGCACCCACCACCAGGTACGCCGGCAGCAATCCCGTTCCCCGTTGCTGTGCCACGCTCGTCCCTTCATCCGGTTTCGTCCTCAAGAGCATAATGCAAACGCGACGGACGCGCATCCCAAAACAACGCCAATCCGCAATGGTCATCACCCGCGAATACCACCCGATTGTGATAACTGCGCTGACGCCTGTAGTGTTCGATAAAAAAGACCCGCCGAAGCGGGTCCTTGCACATCCTTGTGGAGTGAACCTATGCCATCTTGTTGACGAGCATCTGAACGCCGCTCTTGCGCTTGGCGGCCTGGTTCTTGTGGATGATGCCCTTGGACGCTGCCTTGTCGAGCTTGCGGCAGGCGGCCGTAGCCGCGGCCTGCGCCGCTTCCTTGTCGCCAGCCTCGGCCGCGACACGGACCTTCTTCACGTAGGTCTTGAGTTCGGAGCGAACCGCACGGTTGCGGACGCGGGCCTTCTCGGCAGTGAGAATGCGCTTCTTTTGAGACTTGATGTTAGCCACGTGCTTACCCTTTCGGTCATGTACATTGAGGCCTCTATAGCTGAGACACGGTTGCTGTGGAGGTCAACTCGGTGAGTATAGCATGTTCCGTCCACATTGGTGTCAAATTCCGCTATTATCTACCACATGACTAACACAAACACATCACACATTAGGAACTTCTCGATCGTGGCGCACATCGACCACGGCAAGTCCACCATATCCGACAGGATCCTGGAACTTACCAAGACGGTGGCGGCGCGTGACATGACCAAGCAGCTGCTCGACTCCATGGATATAGAGCAGGAGCGCGGCATTACCATAAAGTCCAATGCGGTGCGGGTAATGTATGAGGCCGACGACGGCAACGAGTACCAGTTCAACCTCATCGACACGCCCGGCCACGTGGACTTTACCTACGAGGTATCGCGTTCTCTGGCCGCCTGCGAGGGCGCGGTGCTGGTGGTGGACGCGACGCAGGGGGTGGAGGCCCAAACGGTATCCAACGCCTTGCTTGCCATGAACGCCGACCTAGACATCGTGCCCGCCATCAACAAGATTGACCTTCCCTCCGCCGAGCCAGAGCGTGTGCGCGAGGAAATCGAGGAGGTGCTTGCCATTCCCGCCGACGATGCGGTACTGGTGAGTGGAAAGACCGGTGAGGGCATACACGACCTGCTCGAGAGCATCGTTTACCTAGTATCTCCGCCCGAGGGGTCGGCAAGTGCACCGGTAAAGGCGCTTATTCTGGACTCGTACTTTGACGCGTACCGTGGCGTGGTGGCCACGGTCCGCGTGTTCGACGGCGTCGTGCGACCGGGCATGCGCATGGAGATGATGGCCCAGCACCAGCGCTTCCTCTGTGAGGAGGTGGGCGTGAAGCGTCCGCTCGAGCAGCCCCTGCCGCAGCTGTCGGTTGGCGAGGTGGGCTATGTGGTTACTGGCCTCAAGGAACCCGGCCTGGTGCACACCGGCGACACCATCACGCTGGTGGAGCGCCCCTGCGCCGAGCCGTGTCCAGGGTACCACGAGGCCAAGCCCATGGTGTTCACGGGCCTGTTTCCCATCGACAACAAGTACTACGAGAACCTGCGCGACGCGCTGGAAAAGCTCAAGGTGAACGACCCGTCGCTTACCTGGCAGCCCGAGACCAGCGTGGCGCTGGGCTTTGGCTTTCGCGTGGGGTTCCTCGGCCTGCTGCACATGGAGGTGGTGAAGGAGCGCCTGGAGCGCGAGTTCGATCTGGAGCTTATCGCCACAAGTCCCTCGGTGGACTATCACGTGTACCGTACCGACGGTGAGATGATGGAGGTCACGAGCCCGCAGGACCTGCCCAAGCCCGAGGAGATCGAGCGCATAGAGGAGCCCTACCTCAAGGCCACGGTCATCGTGCCGCCCGACTACGTGGGCGCTGTCATGCAGCTGCTGGTGGACCATCGCGGCGTGTCCACCGACATGGTGTACCTCTCCGAGAAGAGCGTGGAGCTGCACTTTGACATCCCCCTGGCTGAGCTCATCCTGGACTTCTTTGACCAGCTGAAGAGTCGCACCAAGGGATACGCCTCGCTGGACTACGAGTTCGACGACTACCGGCCCTCCAACCTCGTAAAGCTCGACATCCTGCTGGCGGGCGAGGAGGTTGACGCACTCTCGTTTATCGTGCACAAGGACAAGGCGTACCAGCTGGGACGCGGCCTGTGCGACAAGCTCAAGGGCATCATACCGCGTCAGCAGTTTGAGGTGCCCATCCAGGGGGCCATAGGAAACAAGATAATTAGCCGCTCCACGGTGAAGGCGCACCGCAAGGACGTGCTGGCCAAGTGCTACGGCGGCGACATATCGCGCAAGCGCAAGCTGCTCGAGAAGCAGAAGGAGGGCAAGAAGCGCATGAAGTCGATCGGCCGCGTGGACGTGCCGCAGGAGGCGTTCCTTGCCGTGCTCAAGGTTGACGACGAGTGAGCGATACCCGAGCCATCCTTGAGGCCTGTGCCGCGTCGAGCGGCCTGGCACCCGCGATCGAGCCGTTCTGCGCAAAGGGCTCCCTGGCGCAGCGTCTCGCGCATAACCCGTTTCTTATGGCACCCATGGCGGGGGTGAGCGATGCCGCGTATCGCATCATGGCACGCGCAGGTGGTGCTGCGCTCGCGTATTCCGAGATGGTGAGCGTTACGGGCATCCACTACCGCAGCGAGAAGACCTGGGAGCTCGTGGAGCCCGAGGACCTGGAACCCGACATCGCGGTGCAGCTGTTTGGCTCTGACTGTGACCACTTTGCCGAGGCCGTGGAGAAGGTGTGCGCGGGGGTGGGCGACCGCCTTGCGCTGATAGATATAAACATGGCCTGTCCGGTTCCCAAGGTGACCAAGGGAGGCGCAGGATCTGCGCTCTTGGATGAGCCAGAGCTTGCCGCGCGCATCGTGAGGACCTGCGTGGGCACATCCTCGGTGCCGGTAACGGTTAAGATTCGCCGCGGTCGTCGTATGGGCGAGGAGGTTGCTCCAGATTTCGCCCGCGCGATGGCCGACGCGGGTGCCTGCGCGATTGCCGTGCACGGACGCTACGCGAACCAAATGTATAGGGGCGAGGCCGACTGGGACGTGGTGACGAGGGTGGCAAGCGCTGTGGACGTGCCGGTGATAGGATCGGGCGACGTGCGCGGCGCTGGCGAGGCTGTGCGCATGCTGCGAGAGTGCGGCTGTACGGCGGTGATGGTGGCACGCGGCACCTATGGTAATCCCTGGGTGTTTGGACAGGCGCGCTCAGCGCTAGCGGGGAGCGAAATCCAGGCACCCTCCGCATCACGGCGCATAGAGGCGTTTTGCGAGCACGTGCGCTTGCTCGACGCGACGGGCGCGCACATGGCGCGAGGTAGGAGCCTGGCCGGATGGTACCTGCGCGGGCTCCCTCGCGCGGCGTACTGGCGAGGACTCGCCACGGCCTGTGTGACACTTGATGATTACCTGGAGCTTGCTCAGAGACTGCGGGCTGAGGTGGGCGACGCATGAGCGCTGACTGGCGCTGGCGCGAGGTATCAGGGTCTGCCGGCGCGCTCTATGTGCACGTGCCGTTTTGTGTGAGGAAGTGCGTCTACTGCGACTTTGCGAGCTGGGCGACCGATGCGGCAGATGGGCGCATCACAAGATACGTCCATTCACTGCGACGCCAGTTGGACGAGCTTGCCGAATGCGGGCTGCTCGAAGCGTGTCGCACAGGATATGTGGGCGGAGGTACCCCAAGCATGCTGGGCGCAGATACCCTTTCTGGGCTTGTGCGGCACATGCGCGCATGTGCGCTGGGCATGCAGGAGCTCACCTGCGAGGCGAACCCAGACAGCCTTACGGCCGAGGTCCTTGCGGCAGTCGAGGCTGGAGGCGCCACGCGGCTCTCCGTTGGCGTGCAGTCGTTGGCAGATGTAGAGCTCGCGACACTCGGGCGTCTACACAACGCGCGCCAGGCCAAGGAGAGCGTGCGTGCCGCGGTTGCCACGGGGCTTGACGTGTCGACGGACCTGATGTGCGCCATCCCACATCAAACGGATGCGACGTGGGCGGCCACGCTGTCTGAGGCCTGCGACCTAGGCGTGGGTCACCTCAGCGTCTATCCGCTCACGCTCGAGCCAAACACGCCACTGGGCGATCGTCACGCCAACGATGATCCCGCCTGGAACGACGAGGAGGTTCAGGCCAGGCGCATGGAGGCGGCCCAGGAGGCTTTGCGCAAGGCTGGATTTGTGCGCTATGAGGTCGCAAGCTACGCGCGTGAGGGCAGGCGGTGCCTGCACAACATGGCGTACTGGACTGGCGTGCCCTATATTGGTGTGGGACATGGTGCGGCCAGCATGTTGGACCGTGGCGCATACCACAAGCTGCGCACCCGCGCTCCGCAGCTTCCTCGGCTTGAGAGCTGGGTGGAGCGTGTGCGACTTCGGGTGGAGAGCCCCTGGGAGCGCATAGCGCGTGCCCCAAGCGTTTGCGACATGGAATTCTCGGGCGAGCTGCTCACGGCGGAGCAGGCCATGGCGGAAGACCTCATGCTTGGCATGCGGCTTGTGTGGGGTATCGACGAGTGCCTCATAGCGGAGGCCGCGAGCATATTTGGGAAGGACCTGGAGCGCACGGTTGGGCGCCTGGAGGAGGAGGGACTCGTGCGCCTTGACGCCGGCGGCATGGTCCCCACCAACAAGGGCTGGCTCTTGGGCAACGAGGTCTTTGGCGCCCTCTGGTCGCTTGCCCCCGCTGAGGTGGCGCAGCTCTCGTAAGGCGGTGCGTACGAGCGTGGTCGCCCAGCTTTTCCAATTTGATGTGCGTTCGATAGCTTTTGTTGGAGTCGGGTACAATAGCCGCCGTATGTGTGTTTTATCACTCGAGTGAGGAGTCGCCCCCATGGCTTCCATGAACGAGAAAGATTATTACGCGATTCTTGAGGTGAGCGAGGACGCCTCATCGGACGAGATTCGTAAAGCGTTTCAAAAGAAGGCGCGCAAGCTGCATCCCGACGTGAACAAGGAGCCGGATGCGGAGGAGCGCTTTAAAGAGGTGAGCGAGGCATATGCCGTGCTCTCCGACGACGAGAAGCGCAAACGCTACGACGCCATGCGGTCTGGCTCTCCCTTTGCGGCATATCCGGGCCAGGCGGGCGCGGGCTATGGCTCGCCCTTCGATGGCTTTCCCTTTGGCGGGGCATGGAGCACCACGGGCGGCACCCAGTCCCGCTCGTATAGGCCACGTGCCGGCTCCGACGTCACCGTGCAGATCGATCTGGATGCCGAGACGGCCCACAAGGGCGTCAAGCGTGGGGTTACCTATCAGCGCTACGTGGCCTGCGACGTGTGCCATGGCAGCGGATCGGTTGAGCACACCGAGGCGACCACCTGCCCCACATGTGGCGGTGCCGGTCGCATGCGCATAGACCTGGGTGGCATGGGCATCTTTGGCGTGGGGTTCTTCGAGGTCACCTGTCCCGAGTGCGAGGGGTCGGGCAAGGTCGTTGCCGACCCCTGTTCGGCATGCAATGGCTCGGGTCGCGTGCTGTCGGCCTCCGAGCTGGTGGTGGACGTTCCGGAGAACTCCCACGACGGCGACGAGGTCCGCGTTGAGGGCATGGGCAACGCCGGGACCAACGGGCGTGAGTCCGGCGACTTCGTGTGCAGGGTCGGGGTGGCCGAGGAGCGCATATCACAGCGGCAGGAGGGCGGGTTCAGGCTCATGGGCTTTGCCATACCCTTTGTCGTCATCGGATTGTTCAACCCGGCGCTTATGCTGATGACCATACTCGGTGTCATCATGGTGGCAGCTGGCCTTGCCATGGTCGTGAGTGATGGTGTACGACTCAACGGACGCTGGATGCGTCAGGGAGGCGCTGCCATCGTGGGAGGTGCTGCCACAGGCATCATCATTGGTTTGCTGCTCATGTTTAGCGGACCGTTCCTCTCGCTGATCGCCATCATGCTACCCGTGATAATCCTGTTCGCGCTGTTGTCGCGCCGCGCGCGCTAGGACGCCTGGGCACACAAGAGGTCTTTGGAGGTTGGAAGACGTGGAATCGAAGAGAGACTACTACGAGGTGCTGGGGGTGGATCGCGGCGCCGACCAACGCACCATCAAGCGCGCGTTCCTCAAGCTTGCCAGGTCGCTGCATCCCGACGTGAACAAGGAGCCGGATGCTGAGCAGCGCTTCAAGGAGGTCAACGAGGCCTATTCGGTCCTCTCGGACGAGCGCAAACGCGCAAACTACGACCAGTTTGGCAACCCGGACGGCCCGGGCGGTTTTGGGTCGGAATACGTGGACATGTCGGACATCTTTGGCGGGGGTTTTGGCGACATATTTGACTCCTTCTTTGGCGGGGGTGCCGGCAGGGGAGCGCGTGCCACGCGCACGCGTGGCCGTGACATGGGCATCTCGCTCAGGATAACGTTGGCCGAGGCCGCGGCAGGCTGCACAAAGACCATCGCCTACGATCGCCTGTCGCCCTGCGAGGACTGCGACGGTTCAGGCACCGCCGAGGGTGGCAAGGAGACCACGTGTGAGCACTGCCATGGCACCGGTCGCGTGGTGGAGGTGCAGCGCACGATCTTTGGCCAGATGCAGAGCCAGTCCACCTGCCCGGTATGCAACGGATCGGGACGCGTGGTGGACCAGCCGTGCGAGTCGTGCCAGGGCGAGGGAAGAACCCCGTCGCACGAGACCGTAAAGGTGGATATCCCCGCAGGCATCCACACGGGACAGTCCATACGTGTGGCGGGCATGGGCGAGGCTGGCGTGCGTGGCGACGAGTCCGGTGACCTCGTGGTCACCGTGCAGGTGCTCGAGGACGAACGATTCGAGCGGCAGGGTGACGACCTGTATACCGTCGCGCACGTGGATGCCCTCGACGCCATACTGGGTACCACGTATCGCATGGATGGTATATTGCCGGACGATCAGATTTCGGCGACGATACCCCAGGGCTGCCAGTACGGACAGAGAATCAGCGTGGCTGGCATGGGAATGCCCAGCGTACGCACGGGCATCCGTGGAGACCTTATCGTCGTAGTACAGGTCTCCACGCCAACCGACCTGACCAAACAGCAGCTCGAGCTCATCCGCTCGGTGCAGCGCGAGCGTCCGCAGCGTCAGGCTGGTGGTGGATCCGCGGGCGGGTCTAAGGCCAGCCGGGACGCGGGCGGACAGAGCCGTGGCAAGGGCGCGAAGCGCCGGGGGCCGTTTGGCAAGAAGCGCTAACCATGGGGCAGCGTGCTGGCAACAGGGTGGCGCTCATCAACTTGGGCTGTCGTGTGAACAGGGTGGAGACCGACGCGATTGCGCGCGGCCTCGAGGACCTGGGCTGTGTGATCGTGGACACGGCACAGGCCGACGCCATCGTGGTAAACACCTGTGCCGTTACCGCCGAGGCCCAAACAAAGACGCGCAAGGCCGTTCGTCGCGCTTCCAGAATGTGCCAGGAGCCCATCGTGGTTGCCACGGGCTGTGCGGCAACGCTGTTTGCCGACGAGCTGCGCTCGGTCGCACCTCGGCTGGTGGTGGAGCCTCGCAAGGATCGCGTCGTGCAGTGCGTGGCAAAGAAGCTCGGCTTGTCCGGCAACGACTTGCCGGTGCCGTCGAGCGTGCCGATGGCCCCAACGCCCACCGGTAGGACCCGTCCTGGCATAAAGATCCAGGATGGCTGCGACCTGAGGTGCTCGTACTGCATCGTGTGGAAAGCTCGCGGCCCCTCTAGGTCCATGCCTGCGGAACAGGTCGTGGACGCAGTGCGTGATGCCGTGGGCCGTGGCGCACACGAGGTCGTGCTCACCGGTATAAACCTGGGGCGCTATCGCGCTCCCGTGCAGGATTCCATTGCGCCAGGAGCTGGCCTGAACGAGTTGCTGCGACTCGTGCTGGCACGCACTCACGTGGATCGCATACGCCTGTCCTCCATAGAGCCACAGGATGTGACGGACGGCCTGCTGCACGCCATGGCAGAGGCGGGCGATCGCGTGGCCCCATTCCTGCACGTATGCCTGCAATCGGGATGCGATGCCACGCTTGGTCGCATGCGCAGGGCATACACCACCGAACAGTACGCCAGCGTTGTAAAACGGGCGCGCGACATGCTCCCACACGTGGCGCTGGGCACCGATGTGATCGTGGGCTTTCCCGGCGAGACGGACGAGGAATTTGCCGAGTCCCTTGCGTTCTGCGAGGAGATGGACTTCTCGCGCATGCACGTGTTTCGCTACTCAAAGCGTCCGGGCACGCCTGCGGCTACGGCATCCGGCCAGGTGCCGGCTCATGTGAGCGCGCGGAGAGGTGACCGCATGCGAGCTATGGCCGAGCAATCTCGCATGCGTAACATGCGACTCTGCGACGGGACGTGTGATCACCTCGTGGTGCAGGGCAAGGGCGAAGCGGTGGACTCGAGGCTGTTCCCGGTACAGGTGGACGACTCGCTGCCCGTAGGCTCCTACGTGCGCGCCCACCTCGCATGGAGCTATGGCGGGCTCGTGGGAACGGTTGTGTGAGTCCTCGTGGGCCTGGCGTGCAAAAGAGCGCTATTATGTATGGGAGGCAAGGAGGACGCTTGGAACCCATGCATGTTCGACTGACCATCCCCAACAACGTGGACCCCCGGCTGCTGATGGGGCCACACGACGCGTTGTTGCGCGACATAGAGAAGGCAACCGACGCGCTCATAACGGTGCGCGGCAACCAGATTAGCATCTCGGGCTCAACCAAGGACGTCGATTTGGTGTCCTCGGCCTTCTCGCATCTCATGATGGTGGTGGAGTCGGGCGTTGCGCCAACCTCACACGACCTGCACGCGCTCGTGGACCGGTTGCGCAAGGGCGAGAACGAGACGCTGGACAGTGCCGGAGACCCCATACTCAGCTATCGAGGCAGGACCATACGTGCCAACACGCAGGGACAGCAGCGGTATGTGGATGCCATCCGCCGGCATACCGTTACCTTTGGCATAGGTCCCGCGGGCACTGGAAAGACCTATCTTGCCATGGCCATGGCCGTCTCGGCTCTTGCGCAGCACGACGTGGCCCGCATCGTGCTCACGCGCCCGGTCGTGGAGGCGGGGGAGTCGCTGGGGTTCTTGCCCGGGACGCTGGAGGAGAAGCTCGACCCCTACATTCGTCCGCTGTATGACGCCCTCTTCGACATGTGCGACCGCGAGCGGGGCAACGCCTACATCGAGCAGGGCATCCTGGAAATCGCCCCGCTCGCCTTCATGCGCGGCAGGACGCTCAACAACGCGTTCGTGATTCTAGACGAGGCGCAAAACACCACCCCAGAACAGATGCAGATGTTTCTCACCCGCCTGGGATTTGGGTCCAAGTTCGTGGTTACGGGAGATGTGACGCAGCGCGACCTCAAGGGGTCGTCTGGAATCCTGGATGCGCGGAATAAGCTCGCGCACTTGGACGATATCGCTTTTGTGGACCTTTCGAGCACTGACATCGTGCGCCACTCGCTCGTGGCGCAGATAGTGGAGGCATATCGCACGCAGAAGGGTGGGGAGGCGCAGTGAGATGCACCATTGACTATGCGTGTGGCAATGCCGTGGAGTGCGCGCTCGGCGAGAATCAGATTGGCGAGCTGTGCTCCCTGGTGCTGCGCAGCGAGGGAGTGCAACGGGACTGCTTCCTGTCGGTGACGATCGTCTCCGACGAGGAGATGCGCGAACTCAACCGCAAATGGCGGGGAAACGACCGGCCTACGGACGTGCTCTCGCTGGAGTGCGAGCGACCGGACGACCCGTCGCTGGCAGACGGAGAGCCCTGCGAGCTTGGCGACATCGTACTCGCGCCTGACTACATTGCCCGACAGGCCAACGCGTTTGGCACGACGCCGCGTAACGAGACCACGCTGCTGGTCGTACACGGCGTACTGCATCTGCTGGGCTACGACCATCTTGAGGAGGACGAGGCACGCAAGATGGAGGCGCGCGAGGACGAGCTGGTGGCCCTCGCGATTGGCAGTGAGGCGTTGGGCAACACCACGCTCACGCGGCATCGTGACGAGGTGGGCGTATGATTCCCGGCCAGGAGCAGAACCACCCCACGTTCAAGCGGAGCTTCCTGTTTGCCATACAGGGCTTTAGAATCGCATGGCGCACCGAGCGAAACATCAAGGTTATGGTCTCGGGTGCGGTTGCCGCGATCTTGGTGGGACTCGTCCTGCAGATAGACCTGCTGAGCTGGGCAATCGTGCTGTTGTGCTGCGGTGTGGTGATTGCGGCGGAACTGCTCAACACTGCCATCGAGACGGTCGTGGACCTGGTGTCGCCCGAGTACCATCCGCTAGCCGGCCGCGCCAAGGACGTCTCGGCGGGTGCGGTGTGGTCATTGTGCGTGATCGTGGCAGTGGTGGGCATCCTGGTGTTTGTCCGGGCAATCCTCATGCATCTGGGCATCTTGTAGCGGCCAACGCCCCTTGAGGCCGAGGCGTACAGAAAGGCTTGAACCATGGAAACAAACGCAAAGCAGGACGAGTGTGCGGTGTTGCATAGCGGGTTCGTCGCACTCGTCGGGCGGCCGAACGCGGGAAAGTCCTCGCTGCTCAATGCCTGTATGGGGCAGAAGATAGCTATCGAGAGTCCCGTGGCGCAAACCACGCGCAAGCGACTGCGTGCTGTGGTAAACACCGATTGCGCACAGCTCATTATCGTGGACACACCGGGATTGCACAAGCCAAAGGATGCGCTCGGCAAGGAGCTCAACCGCTCGGCACTCGGTGAGCTCGGTGACGTGGACGTGGTCGCCATGCTGGTTGACGCCACGAAGCCCGCGGGCCGTGGCGACAAGTGGGTAGGTACGCACGTGCGTGCGAGCGACGCGGCGTTCAAGCTGCTCGTGCTCACCAAGGCCGACATCTCGAGTCCGGAACAGATAGCCGAGCAACTCGAGGCGACGCGTGACTTGGCCGACTTCGACGACGCGATCGTGGTCTCGGCCAAGGAAGGCTTTAACGTTGACGCGTTCGTCAAGCTGGTGGCCGAGCACCTGCCCGAGGGACCGCAATGGTTCCCGCAAGACATGCAACATGACGCCACGCCGGAGGACCTCGTGGCCGAGTTCATTCGCGAGAAGGCCTACCTGCTGCTCAAGCAGGAGATTCCCCACTCGATTGGTGTGCGATGCGACAGCATCACGTATCCACGTGCCGACCATGCCTCGGTGGAGGCGACCATACTCGTGGAACGGGAGGGGCAAAAGGGTATCGTGATCGGACGAGGGGGCAGCGTTATCAAGCGCATTGGCATGGAGGCACGCAAGGACTTGGAACGACTCCTGGGATGTAGCGTGTATTTGGACCTTTCGGTTCGTGTGCAGCCAAAGTGGCGCAAGGACGCAAGCGAGATCAGGCGCCTTGGCTACGATGCGGGGGAGTAGACGTCGTGGGACGAAGGACCACGCGCGTTGGCACGATAGTCCTGGGCAGGACAAAACTCAAGGAGCAGGACCTCATCCTTACCATGATGGACACGAGTGGTACGCAGGTGAGGGCGGTTGCCAAGGGTGCGAGAAAGCCGGGTAGCAGGCTTGCGGCACGCACCGAGCTCTTTTGCGAGTGCGATATGCTGCTCTCGTGGGGCAGGGGGCTGCCGATCGTGCAGGAGGCCGAGGTGCGCAACCGACACGCTCACCTCTCGCGCGACTTGGAGCTTGTGGCGGCTGGGTCGGCCATGTGCGAGGTCGCCAGACTCACCTGTTACGAAGGCATCGAGGATCCCTACCTGTACCGGATTCTCTCGCGTGCGCTCGATGCGCTCGGCGAGGCGAGCACCCCACAGAACGTGGCATTGCTGGTGAGTGCCTATGCCATAAAGGTCGCGTCACACTGCGGGTGGCGACCGGAGGTGGACGCGTGTGTAGCCTGTGGCGAGGTGTCGATGGCACGGTTCTCGGTTGCGGCCGGTGGCGTGTTGTGCGAGAGCTGCGCCAAGGACATCGCCGAGGCCCTGCCCATCACACAGGCGCATGTGGAATGGATTGCCTCGCTCATCCTGTCACGGTTCGATGTCCTCGCCACATGCGAGGTCTCGCAGGAGACCAGCACCTTCCTGGTCCGGCTGGCGCACTCATGGTGTGCGACACACCTGGACGCACGTTTGCGGGCCTTTGAATTCTACGCGGGTCTTTAGGGAATTCGGTTCTTTGCCTATGGACGAAACCCCAAAAATGGCGTAAAGTGTGCCGATATTGTATGCAGGATACGAGTCGTGTGTCATATGTAGTGAGGAGTGTGTATGGAAAGAAGACTATCCGAGCGAGTGGTAGCATTCGTTCTGACGGCTGCCATGGCTGTGTCACCAGCTCTGGCACCTTTGAGTGCCTACGCTGATGACGGCAATGGCAGCGGTACCCCTTCCACGATAGGCTCGGTGGATAGTCCGGAGGGCGATCAGACTCCGGCAGGTGGAACCAACGAAACGACGGACCCCGTAGTCGATCCCACCGCGCCTGTGGTCGACGATGTGACCAACGATGTGGAAAAGCCCGCGGCCGACGGTGAGGCTGGCAACGAGACCAACCCCGACGCCACTACGCCCGGCCAGGATGGCGAAGCGACCACCACCGACCCCCAGAAGACCGACGAGGAAGTCGAGGGCAAGAAGGAGGTCGACGCTCAGCAGCAGGACAAGAAGGCCGAGCCTGAGGCCGTGAGCACCCAGACCGCCGAGCAGAAGAAGGACGAGAAAAAGGAAGAGGCCAAGACCGTCTCGGTCGCGCTCAACGCGGATGCCTTCGTCTCCGGCAACTGGGCCTCCAACAAGGAGGTCGCGCTCGACAAGGTCGTCACCCTTGGTGGTGCCGGACAGAGCATCGAGGCCCTCAAGCTGAGCCTTGGCCTTAAGGAAATCGCAGGCGGCATCACCTATCGTGGCTATGTTGCCGACAAGGGATGGCTCGACTGGGCAAGCGACGGCGCGCAGCTGGGCGAGCCCGGTAGCGCCATCGAGGCCGTGCGCATCAAGCTCACCGGCGATGTTGCCAACAAGTACGACGTGCGCTACCGCGTGTACGTCCAGGACCGCGGTTGGATGGACTGGACCTGCGGCGGAGAGCTGGCGGGCACCTCTGGCCTTGACAAGCGCGCCGAGTCCATCGAGATCCAGCTCGTGGAGAAGACCGACGGGCTCACGACGGCAGCCAACAGCACGCCGTACGAGAGCATGGGCCTCAAGGCGCAGGCCCACGTCCAGCGCAAGGGCGACATGCCCGTGCAGACCGGTCAAATCGTTACCGTGGGCACCACGGGCTCCTCGCTGCGCATGGAGTCGGTGCGCATTGCCATCAACGCTGGCGACTGGACCGGCAACGTGAACTACCAGTGCCACGTGCAGCGCAAGGGCTGGATGAATCCCGTGCGCAACTGGGAGCTTGGCGGAACCACCGGCAAGAGCCTGCGCGTTGAGGCTCTCAAGCTGTGGCTCGACGGCGAGCTCGAGAAGAACTTCGACATCTACTACCGTCTGCACATCCAGACCATTGGCTGGTTGGGCTGGGCCAAGAACGGCGAGGAGGCCGGCTCTGCCGACTTCGGTCGCCGCGTGGAGTCCATCCAGATTGCCCTCGTGAAGAAGGATGCCGGTGTTCCCAACGTTGGTCCCGCAAGCGACGCCTCTCCGAAGTTCCTCTCTAAGTCCTCCGCATCCGTCAACTACCACGTACTGCTCCAGGGTCGCTCGGGCGCATTCGTGTCTGACGGTGCCACCGCAGGTACCACGGGCCAAAAAATCCCCATTACGGGCATGAGCGGCACCGTGCAGACCGTCGAGGGATTTGGTGCCGATCTCTCCTACTCCGTGCACCAATCCAAGATTGGCTGGAGCAAGTGGTTCTGGAACGGTGACACAGCCGGAAACTTTACCAACAACGTGGAGTGCATCAAGATTCGCCTGCATGGCCAGGCGGCCAAGCTGTACAACGTCTACTACCGTGCGCACATTTCTAATTACGGCTGGCTCGGCTGGGCCAAGAACGGTGAGCAGGCCGGCTCGGTTGGCGTCTCCCTGCCCATGCAGGCCTATCAGGTCGTGCTGGTGCCCAAGAACCTGGGCGCCCCCGGCAGCACCAAGAACCACCTGCTTAGCAGCAAAGAGATCAAGATGGACAGCCGTGCGCAGAAGCAGAGCAGTCGTACCAAGTGGCTGGTCATGATCAACGACGGTGGCCGCCAGATTGGCGTGTACTATGGCAAGAAGGGTGCTTGGAAGCGTCAGTGGGTTAGCGTCTGCGCAACGCCGAGCGGCAACCAGTTCGACGGCACCTTTACCGTTACTGGCAAGACCTACGTGAGTGGCACCGGCTACTCCTCCTGGTATGTCACCGAGGGCCTTGGCAGCGGCTCCATCCACTCCGAGCTGTACACCGAGGGTTCCAAGACCAACCTGTGGTGGGGCGGGCAGCTAGGCAACAACGAGACCCATGGCTGCTACCGTCTGCCTATCGACTTGGCCAAGTACGTGTACGACAAGGTACCTATCGGCTCGACCATGGTCGTGTACAACGCCTAAGGCAGTCCGTAACACTTAGTTGACGCGTAAGCCTGCAACGACTGCACCGCCATTCGCCTTCGGGTGGATGGCGGTGTTGCTGCGCATAGGGGACTGTCTTTGCGCAACTCATACGCTGGGCCCGTGGTCGTGTCGCGTCTTTTGCGCTAAACTCGGTGCATTAAGGTTTTGTAAGGTGTACTGGACTTCGAGAAAGAGAACCTATGAGACGCAAACACACGCTGAGCAAGCTCTTGGGAAGCATCGCGATCTGTCTGGCGGTCTGTGGACTTACGCCGGCCGTAGCCCTTGCCACAGACGCGAACGTCGTAGGCGACCAGGCCTACATGGCGGGAGAGGAGATGCCAGCTCAAACCGAGCAGCTCGACAACGACGCAAACGCCAACGCCAACACCAATACGCAGGAGGGCGCTCCCGAGGCGGCTGCTCCTGCTGCCGACCCAGTGGTAGCCGATGGCACAGGCGAGGGAGACGTGCAGCAGGTGGTTGAGTCCGACGAACAGAGCGTTGTCGTGGAGGCACAGACCCAGTCCGCGCCAGATACGGTGGAAGTCGTTGCACAGGACCAGAAGGCCGATGACGCCAAGTCCGCAGGCGCCTCGCTTACGGCAGCGCAGGATGAGAAGTCCAGCGGCAAGGCAACCATCTCTGGCCGTGCCTACGTGCAAAGAAAGGCGTGGATGCCCTGGGAGAACAACGTCGCCCCGGGTAGCATACTCACCCTGGGAACAACGGGGCAGTCACTGCGCATGGAGGGCCTGTGTATATCGCTTAACTGCGATGGACTTACCGGTGGTGTGGCATACCAAGGTCATGTGCAGCGCAAGGGCTGGATGGACGTGGTGGAGAACGGCGCCTATGCGGGAACCAAGGGCAAGTCGCTGCGTCTGGAGGCATTGCGCCTCAAGCTCACCGGGGATGCGGCCAACGTGTACGATATCTGGTACCGCGTGCATGTGAGTGGTGTGGGTTGGCTGGCATGGACGAGCAATTGGGCCGATGCGGGCACGGCGGGCTTCTCCAAGCGCGTCGAGGCGATTCAGGTGACCCTGATGCCCAAGGGCTCCGCAGGTCCTGCAAACGATGGGCAATGCGAACTTCCCTTCGTGAGCTACCGCTCGGATGCGTTGTCGTACGCGTCGTTGGTAAAGGGATCCTGGCAGGACTACGTGCATCCTGCAAAGGTCTCGGGTACTACGGGAAAGTCCACCCCGGTTCGCGGCATTCGCGCCTCCTGGGACTTCTCGGATGGGCTGATGGGCTCCCTGGAGTATCGCGCACATATCTCGCGATATGGGTGGACGTCATGGCTCTCGCCTGAGGAGGAGGCGCGGGATGGCAACAACACGGTGGAAGCCGTGGGCTTTAGGCTTTCGGGCGACCTTTCCAAGTTCTATGACGTGTGGTATAGGGCACACGTATCCAAGGCGGGGTGGCTCGGCTGGGCCAAGAACGGCGCTCCGGCAGGCTCTACGGGTGCATCAAAGAAGTTAGAGGCCTATCAGGTGCGTATCCTGCCCAAGGGATACAAGGCTCCGGGTTCTACGACAAACAGCTGCGTGGGCAAGTCATACTTCGAGGACGCCATGACGCGCAAGGCGCAAGGGTACTCCAGCGACACCAACTACCTCATAATGGTGGACGTGGATGGTTGCCGCGTGGGTATCTACCAAGGCTCGCAGGGCTCATGGAACAGGATCAAGGACTGGGTGGCAGCCGTGGGTGCCTATGAATCGCCAACCATCAAGGGCGTCTACAGTACGAGCGACAAGGGCTATGAGTTTGGTGATGGGTACTCCTGCTACTACTGGACTCGATTCAGTGGTCCCTACCTGTTCCACACCGTGCTCTACGACAAGGACACCTTTAACATCCAGGACGGCACGCTGGGCGCCCATGTCTCCGCAGGCTGCGTGCGGTTGCCCATAGAGAACGCCAAATGGATTTATGATTGCATTCCCTACGGAACCACGGTGGTCTCGTACTAGAAGCGTCATTATTAAACGCGATTGGAAACGCACACTCCATTGGGGGGATTAATGAATAAGAAGAAGGCAACAGTGTACGGATTGCGCGGCGTGCTTGCCGTACTGGTTGCGGCAAGCATGGCGGCGCTGCCAGCCCATGCGTTTGGTGAGGATGCTTCGGTTGTCGTGGAGCAGTCTGCATCCGTGGTGGAGACCGCGCCAAACGATGTGACCAATGAGCAGCCTATCGACAACCCGACTGACCCTGATCAGGGGGCCGAGAATCCGCCGTCTGCGGGTGAAGATCTGTCGCAGGAACAGATTGAGGCGCCGTTGCAAGGCCAGACGGACGCAAACGGTCAAGGCGGCGAGATTGCCGTGGTTGAGGATGCCGCCACCGGTGAGCCTGGTGGCCAAAACTCGGCCACACTCGTAACGCAAGCCAACGCCACCAAGTCTGCCGGCGAGCTCCACGTTGCCTACACCGGTCACGTGCAGAAGCGGGGATGGCAGGACTGGATGCGTGACGGAACGACCGCCGGCACCTTTGGGGAGTCGCTTCGCGTGGAGGCAATGCGCATTCGCCTTGAGGATGGTTCGGGCGCGGTGGTCCCGGGCGTCAGCTATCAGGCGCACGTGCAGCGCATTGGCTGGCAGGACTGGGTGAGCGATTCGGAGCTGTGCGGCACCTCAGGCAGGTCGCTGCGCGTGGAGGCGCTGCGTCTCAAGCTGTCGGATGAGCTGGCAGCCAACTACAACATATGGTATCGCCTTCACGTGCAGAGCTATGGCTGGCTGGACTGGGCCTGTAACGGGTCGACCGCCGGTACCTCAAGCCTGAGCAGGCGCGTTGAGGCCATCGAGATTCGCGTACTTCCTAAGGGTCAGGCTGCACCTGGCGCTACCACACAGCCCTTCGTGGACGGTACGCACCTCTCCATGCGTGGTCATGTGCAGCGCGTGGGCTGGCAGAACTCCAACGAGGCCGTGGGGACCGTGGGACGTGGTCTGCGCATAGAGGCCTTCTCGGCTAAGCTCGCCTGCGGTGAGCACCCGGGTGGCGTGGTGTATAACGCGCACGTGCAGCGCATTGGCTGGCAGGGAGAGCGCGCCGACGGAACGTATGCCGGAACAACAGGAAGGTCGCTGCGCATCGAGGCCTTTACCATGGCACTCACGGGCGAGGCGGCCGACTACTACGACCTGTGGTATCGCGTGCACGTGCAAAAGTTTGGCTGGCTCGGCTGGGCCAAGAACGGCGACCAGGCCGGTACTGCAGGCATGTCGCTTCGTTGCGAGCGCATAGAGACAAAGATCCTGCCCAAGGGCAGCGCGGCACCGCAGGCAGAGGCCGGCTCGGTCTCAACACCGTTCGTTGCGGCTGCCAACCTCTCCTACAATACCAAGGACGTGGGTGCGTCGTGGCAGGGCGAGCGTACCTCTGGAGCGACCTCGGGCACCACCAACGACGCGCGGTCCGTGGAGATGTTTGCCGCTCACGTGGTGAGCGACGCGCAGACCCCGTCCGGCGGTGTGTCTTATCGCGTGCGCTCGCTCAATGGGACTTGGACTGAGTCGGGCGATTCCGGCGCCGCGGGGGTATCGGGCAAGGCAATAGATCAGATGGCACTGTACCTCACCGGAGACCTTCCCTCCATTTACTCCGTGTACTATCGCGTTCACATTGCGGGAGTGGGCTGGTTACAATGGGCTTCAAACAGCGAGGCAACGGGAACCGACGGTCTGGGCAAGTCAATAGACGCCGTACAGGCCAAGATCATGCTCAAGGGAAGCGCCGCCCCCTCTAACAGCGACGCGGACAAGAGCACCGTCATATACGACAAGGCCTTCGCGCAGCTCAAGGGACAGCCCCTTGCCAAGGCCAACGCGCAGCAGCAGCGCATCGTGAACGCCGCGCTCTCCACTCCCTCACCCGGTGGCGGTCTGTGCGCCGCCTGGGTGGAGGACGTATACAGCAACGCGGGCTATGGAACGTTTTATGGCAATGCCGACGACCTGTACTACGACTACTGTCACTCCAGTGACCTAGGCAACCTCAAGGTGGGCATGATCATAGCGGTGAGCACCCACACCAACACCTATCTTGGCGGAATCTATGGCCATGTGGGCATCTATGTGGGTGATGGCTGGATCATGGACAACGTGGGCACCATCCGCAAGATATCGGTCGCCAACTGGATTGACTACTACGACACCACCGTCACCCCCAAGTGGGGCTGGCTCGGCAACATCAACATCGCGTAGTGGCTGCACAAAGGGGATTGTCCTCCGAGTTCGGGCCCGCCAGTGGCTGAACTCGGGGGACTGCTCCCTTTGTGCAGCCTCCATCCGGAGGACAGTCCCCCACAGTCCCCCGCGTTCAGCCTCCAGGTGTATGTTTTGTGTGCCATCCCACATGATGTTATACTTCCTCGGTCAGTACCTCGTACTTGGTGGCACGTTACACCTCTACGGCCTACCCGGTTCGAGGCGAATACAACACGAAAGGTGGTAGTTACAATGGCAGTAAGCAAGGAGCGCAAGGCGGAGCTCATCCGTACCTATGGCAAAGATGAGAACGACTCCGGTTCGGCGGCAGTTCAGGTTGCGTTGCTCACCGAGCGCATTCGTGGCCTGACCGAGCACATGAAGTCCCACAAGAAGGACTTCCACACGCGTCGTGGTCTGCTTATGCTGGTCGGCAAGCGTCGTCGCCTGCTGTCCTACATCAAAAAGCATGACATCGAGGCGTATCGTTCACTCATCAAGAGCCTTGGCATTCGCGATAACATCCAGTAAGTTCGTGGTTCGGGGCGCCTGCGGGCGCCCTTTTAGTGCGTATGCGCAAAGCGTTATACGCGGCGGATAATCCGCCAAGACGGCCCATCTGCAATGGGGCAGATGGAGATAGGGAAACAGATGACAAAAGTTACACATGAGTTCGACCTCTACGGAAAGCACTATGCATTGGAGTCCGGCGAGCTTGCCAAGCAGGCCACGGGTGCGTGTCTCGTGCGTTGTGGAGACGCCACGGTGCTCCTCACCACGGTGGTCTCGAAGGAGCGCAAGGATTACGACTTCTTCCCGCTTACGGTTGACTTCGTAGAGAAGATGTATGCGGTTGGCCGCATCCCTGGAGGCTATCTCAAGCGTGAGTCCCGTCCCAGCGAGAAGGCCACGCTCACCGCGCGTCTCATCGACCGTCCCCTGCGTCCGTCCTTTCCCGACGGCTTCCGCAACGAGGTGCAGGTCGTGGCAACGCCGCTGGTGGCCGACCAGATAAACTCCGTGGACACCATATGCGTGATGGCGGCAAGCGCGGCCCTCACCGTTGGGGGCGTGCCGTTTGAGGGGCCGCTTGCCTGCGTGCGCATTGGACGCGACGTCACGACCGGCGAGTTCATGGTGAACCCCACCTACGAGGAGCGCGACAACTCAGACCTCGATCTGGAGCTTGCCGGCTCTGCCAGCTTTATTTCCATGCTGGAGGCCGGTGCGCAGGAGATCAGCGAGGAGGATATGCTCGCTGCCATGGCCTTTGGCCAGGAGGCGATTGCCGCATTTTGTGAGGAGCAAAAGCGCTTCTTCCAGAAGTATGAGGAGGCCAATGGTCCCATCCAGCCGCGCGAGTACATTCTGGACGAGCCCGTGCCGCAGGTGCATGAGCGCGTGTTCGCGCACTTTGATCAGATGAGTGCTGCACTCAAGGATGCCGATAAGCAGCTGCGCACCGCCAAGGTGGAGGAGCTCAAGGATGCAATTCGCGCCGAGTTTACCGAGGAGGAACAGGCCGAGTGGTCCCGTTCCCTCAACGTTGAGCTCAAGTCGCTCGAGAAGCACGCCATGCGCCTGATGGTCGTGGAGACGGGGGAGCGCGTGGACGGTCGCGTCGCCGACGAGGTGCGCCCGCTTATGGTTAAGCCCAACTACCTGCCTCGCGTGCATGGCTCGGGCCTATTCCAGAGGGGCCAGACCCAAGTGCTTTCCATCTGCACGCTGGGCATGCTCAACGAGTGGCAGCGGCTGGACACCATCGAGCCGGTTGACGGCAAGCGCTATATCCATCACTACAACTTCCCGCCGTATTGCACGGGCGAGACGGGTCGCATGGGTGCTCCCAAGCGTCGCGAGCTGGGGCATGGTGCCCTTGCCGAGCGTGCGCTCCTGCCGGTAATTCCCTCCGAGGACGAATTCCCCTATGCCATCCGTGTGGTGTCGGAGGTGATGGAGTCCAACGGGTCAAGCTCAATGGCCTCCACCTGCGGCTCCACCTTGGCATTGATGGATGCTGGCGTGCCACTCAAGCGCCCTGTGTCTGGCGTGGCCATGGGCCTCATCCAGGAGGAGGGCAAGACCGTGGTGCTCACCGACATCCAAGGCGTCGAGGACTTCCTGGGCGACATGGACTTTAAGGTGTGCGGCACGACCCGCGGCATTACCGCCATGCAGATGGACAACAAGGCCACCGGCCTCACGCCCGAGATTCTGCGCAGCGCACTCATGCAGGCGCACGAGGGACGCATGTTCATCCTAGACGCCATGCTCGAGGCCATACCGGCACCGCGCGAGGATACCAAGGACTGTGCGCCCAAGATTCTCTCGCTCTCCATTCCCACCGACAAGATCCGCGACGTGATTGGCTCCGGCGGCAAGGTGATTCGCGGCATCCAGGACGACACGGGTGCTACCGTGGACATCCAAGAGGATGGCATGGTGTTTATCGCCGGAGTTGCCGACGCTGCAAACGACGCACTGGAGCGCATCAAGGCCATCGTAAAGGTGCCGGAGCCGGGCGAGGAGTACACGGGCCGTATCGTGGGTATCCAGCCGTTTGGCGCCTTCGTGGAGCTGCTCCCTGGCAAGGACGGCCTGCTGCACATATCCCGCATGGCCAAGGGTCGCATCGACAAGGTCGAGGACGTGCTTTCGGTGGGCGACGAGGTTAAGGTGCGCGTGCTGGAAGTGGACGAGAAGGGCAAGGTAAGCCTGGATCGCCTCGACAAGCCTGAGGCGCCTGCCTCGGCTGGCGGCAACGCATCCTCGCAAAAGCCGCGCCAGCGCACGCGTAGGCCTGGTGACAATGGTGGCAGCGGCGAGCGTCGCCCGCGCCGTCGTCATGAGGGCCGATAGCGCCGGGTGACACGGTTGCACAAAGGGGACAGTCCCCCGAGTACAGCTCATACACAAGGGGGCGTAGTCCCCCGAGTATGGGGCGCCGTACTCGGGGGACAGTCCCCTTTGTGCAACCTCGTTCGGTCGTTGCCACGCCCCTCGTTTTGCCGTAACATGGGAACGACCACAAAAACGAAAAAGGAGCCTCTCATGTCGAGCTATTATGGCAGCACCAACAACATAGACGTCCTGCGCGAGCGCATAGAGGAGCTCTCGCGCATTCGCACGGGATTCGCCGCACATCTTGGCGCGAGTCTGTACCAGGCGACCAAAGACAATCCCGACCTGCGTTGGGGAAGGGAGTCGTTGTACGACGGCATCGCCACCTGCGACTCTGAGCGCGAGAGAATGCTGCGGCGCATTGAGGAGCTCACGTCGGCTGCTGGCGATTCGGCTGGCACGGATGCGCAAGCGGAATCCGCGTACGCACGCCCGTCCTCGCTTGACAAGACCATAATCGTGGAGGAGCCTGTGGCTGTCCAGGCGACCGAGGAGCTTCCCGTACTGGATCCCACGACCGTGATGCCGGTGATCGCTCCCATCGAGCAAACCATGGAGAATGAGCCCGAGCAGAGCGAAGATGAGCTTGCAGCATCCGAGGCCGATTTGGACGCAGAGCCGGCAATCGAGCCAGAGCCCGAGCCTGATCCCGAACCCGAACCGGAGCCAGAGCTCGAACGAGAGCCTGAGTCCGCACCCGATCCCATGGATGCCATCGAGCATACGCCCGTGATGCCCGAACCCATGGTCATCCCTGCGCCAGAGCCCATGCAAACGCCAGCTATGGGCAATCCCGTATGCCCCAAGTGTGGCTGCGCGGTAAATCCTGGCGACAAGTTCTGCATGGAGTGCGGATCGCCCCTTCCCACCGCACCCAAAAAAACGTGTCCTACCTGCGGCAGCCCTGTCGATCCGTCGCATCAGTTCTGCATGATCTGCGGGCAAAAGCTCAAGTAGGCACGCATCACGACGTCGGCCTGCCTGCCTGACTGACTGACTGACGTGCGCATGTTACGGCAATCGCAGAGATAAGCGTCTTCTCTGTTTGTTGTGGATGTGCGCTGCCCAACGGGATGGGTAGGCCTACAATGTTTCATTCAAACAATCACCTCGCAAGGCGGGGTACTCTGCACGTATGACGAAAGGAAGCAACAAGCATGGCAAAACGGCAGACACCACTCAGAATCATTCCGCTTGGTGGTCTGGACGGCATAGGCAAGAACATGACGGTGTTCGAGTACGAGAACGACATGGTGCTCGTGGATGCCGGGCTCATGTTCCCCGACGACGAGCAACTTGGCATTGACCTTGTCCTTCCGGACTACACGTATGTGCTGGAGAACGAGGACAAGCTGCGTGGCATCATCATTACCCATGGCCATGAGGACCACACCGGGGCGCTTCCGTACCTGCTCATGGACCTACAACCCAAGGTGCCCATTTACTCGAGCAAGCTCACGCTTGGCTTTATAGAGGGCAAGCTTGCCGAGCACAAGATACGCAAGCCCATGTTGCGCGAGGTGGGGGACGGTCAGTGCGTGAAGCTGGGAGCGTTCGATATCTGCTTCTTTGGGATGACGCATTCCATACCTGCGGCGTTGGGCGTTATCCTGCGCTCGCCGGCAGGTACCGTAATGCATACGGGCGACTTCAAGCTCGACCAGACGCCCATAGACGGCAGGACGCCCAACTACCAGGCCATCAACAGCTACGCGGCCGACGGCATAGACCTGCTGCTCTCGGACTCCACCAATGCCACGATACCTGGGTTCACCGCAAGCGAGGCCGCCGTGGGTCCTTCGCTGAGGCACATAATCAAGAACGCGCCCGGACGCGTGGTGGTCGCGTCGTTTGCAAGCCACATCCACCGACTGCAGCAGGTGTGCGATGCGAGCGTTGCCGTGGGACGCAAGGTGGTGGTAACGGGCAGGTCCATGATTACCAACACGCGCGTCGCCCGCGAGCTGGGCTACCTGCACATCGACGATGAGAACATCGTTGACGCCTACAATGTGGACGAGTTGCCTGACAACAAGATCGTGGTGTTGTGCACGGGCAGCCAGGGCGAGCCGTTGTCGGCGCTCTCGCGCATGGCCAACGGCGAGCATCGCTCCCTCTCCGTCTCGGAGAGGGACACGGTTATCATCTCGGCGACGCCGGTGCCCGGAAACGAAAAGAGCGTCGCGGGAATCGTGAATGCCCTCTCCAAGGTGGGATGCGACATCTACGACAAGAGCCAGGCGCTGGTTCACGTGTCGGGTCACGGAAGCCAGGAGGAGCTCAAGCTCATGCTGGCCATGGTACACCCCACTTACTTTATGCCCGTTCACGGCGAGGCTGTGCACCTGCGTGCGCACGCCCAACTTGCTCGCGAGATGGGCATTCCGCAGGAGAACATCTTCGTGGTGGATAACGGGGACACGCTCGAGATGCGCAATGGCAAGGTGCGCATTGGCCAGCCGGTGGACTCGGGTGTCGTGTACGTTGACGGTCTGTCCGTGACCGACGCGGACCCGGTGGTGTTGCGTGACCGCCAGAAGCTCTCGCAGGATGGCATAGTCACGTGTGTGGTTACCGTGTCGCACCGATCGCACAAGGCGCGCGGCATAGAGATCTATAGCAGGGGCGTTTCCTTTGCCAACGACGAAGAGCTGTCGGCAGACGCCCAGGACGTCGTGCGCAACCGGGTGGACAAGAGCTCGGGTACCGACATGGGCGTCGATCAGCTGCGCAAGGGCGTGCGCAACAGCCTTTCCAACTTCCTGTGGAACCGTACGCACACCCGGCCCATGGTGATTCCTGTCGTAATGGAGGTGTAGATGCCTCAAAAACGCAGACAAAACGCAGCAAGGGGCAAAAAACAAGGAACGTCGCGCGGGTCCTCTGCAACGGGGACCGTGGGACGTGCGTCGGCGCAAAACGACATTATCGGCGTCATCCTTGCCTGCCTTGCCATAGCCATGCTCGTGTCGCTGGTTGCACCCTCCAGCGCGCTCGTCACGCATGCCGTGTCAGAGGTGCTCTTCGTGTGCTTTGGCGTGGGTGCCATCCTGTGCCCCATATCGCTTTTGCTCTTTGCGGTCACCTTCTTCATTGAGGGCGAGGAGCCCTTGGGCACGCGTGCGGCCATGGGCCTGGGCCTCATCTCGCTAGCCATACTCTCACTCATTTCGCTGTTCGTGCCAGGTGCCGATGCAGACCCCGCAATCGTGCTCGACCCCGCGGTGCTTCGCGATGCGGGCGGATATGTGGGCGGTGGCGTGTCCTGGGTCCTGCTCAGCCTGCTTGGGAAGCCGGTGGGCATCGTGCTGTTGGTTGGTCTTGCGATCTTGGGCATCATCGTGTGCGGGTTCTCCATATCGGGATGCATCATACGGCTTCGTGAGGGTGCCATCCACATTGGACAACTGCGTGCGGAGGCTCGCGAGGAGCGCATGGCCTATGCACGTACCCAACGCACGTTGGCAGAGGAGTCCGCGCCGGAACAGCCACGCACAACCATGATGGACTCTGGCGCAAAGACCACCTACATCGGCGCGAGGCAGACGTCTGTGCTCACGCGAAGGCCGCGCAGGCAGGCCAATCGCACGAAGGTGCGCAACGACGAGCTGGCGCTGGACGCAGATGTCGAGGAATCCGTTGCGATCCTGGGTGAGGATGAGACCGCACGAACCGTCGCGCTCGACCGGGGGGCAGAACCGCAGCCTGACGAGAAGGGGAGCGCGCGCAAGACGCGGCGTCGACCCGCAAAGAAGGAAGGCGGGAAGTCGAGGCAACCCAAGGAGCCGAGCGTCTCGGAGCCATCGATTCCCGACTTCCTCAAGAACCCCAAGGCGTCGTCCAAGCCCAAGGCCAAGGCTGGCACAGGCCCCAAGTCGGCGACTCGTCCCGGTGATGGAGCGGAGGGCTACGAGCTGCCCCCGCTGTCCATACTCTCGTCGAATCCCGACTCTGCGGGAAGCGCCAGCAGCCAAGAGGAGCTGGACGAGACCATGTCGCGCCTGCAGGGAACGCTCCAGGAGTTTGGCCTGACCAGCCGTGTGGTCGACTACATCTCGGGTCCCATCGTTACCACCTTCCGCGTGGAGATGGGCGAGGGGGAACGCGTCAATCGCATCAAAAACCTGGAGGACGATATCGCCCTCACCCTCGCGGCGGAGAAGGTGCGCATCTTCGCGCCCATTCCCGGCACGTCGTATGTGGGCATAGAGATTCCCAACTCCACGAGGCAGAGCGTGTGTCTGGGCGACGTGTTGCCCTTTGCCAGTGGGGGACCGCTCGAGGTGGCCATCGGTCGCGACTCGAGCGGAAAGCCGGTCGTAGCCGACATCGCAAAGATGCCGCACATGCTGGTCGCGGGTACCACCGGCTCGGGCAAGTCCGTCATGATCAACTCCATGATCATGTCGCTACTCATGCGCACCACGCCAAAGCAGGTTCGTCTTATCATGATAGACCCCAAGCGCGTGGAGTTTAGCTGTTACAACGGCCTGCCCCACCTCTACGTGCCCGTGGTCACAGAGCCCAGACAGGCGGCAAGCGCATTGCAGTGGGCCGTCTCCGAGATGGAACGCAGGCTCAAGGTGTTCGAGCGGGCAGGTGCTCGCGAGATAAAGGTGTACAACCGCATGTGCGTGTCGGGCAAGCTTGCCGAGATGGAGAATCCTCCCGAGCCCATGCCTTATCTCGTGGTGGTTATCGACGAGTTGTCGGACCTCATGATGGTGGCAGGAAAGGACGTCGAGGCGTCCATCGTGCGCATAGCCCAGCTTGCTCGTGCCGCGGGCATTCACCTGCTCATAGCCACTCAGCGACCCTCGGCCAACGTGGTCACTGGCCTCATAAAGTCCAACATCGACAACCGTGTGGCCCTCAAGGTGTCGTCTGGCATCGACTCGCGTGTTATCCTGGACGAGGTTGGTGCCGAACGGCTGCTGGGCAACGGTGACATGCTCTTTAAGTACCGTGGTCTTAATATGCAGCGTGTACTGGGTTGCTACACTTCCGACAATGAGATTAACGGTGTTGTGGACTTCATTCGCGAGCAGGCAGAGCCTGACTATCATGAGGAGATCCTCACCGCCGTCGTTCCCGGCCAGGCGCCAGGGGGAGCCCCTGGGGGTGGTGTGCCAGAGGATGACGACCCACTGGTGTGGGAAGCGGCGCAGATTGTGGTGGAGTCTCGGCTTGGCTCCACGTCCGGGTTGCAACGCAGGCTCAAGGTGGGCTATGCCCGCGCCGGCAGAATCATGGACATGCTGGAGTCCAAGGGCGTGGTTGGCCCGCCCGATGGCTCCAAGCCCCGCGAGGTCCTGCTGGACGAGGATGGCCTCGAGGAGCTACGCGTGCAAGACGCAAAGTACAGGGAGGTCGTATAGCTTATGGATCGCCCAAGGTTTAGCGAGATGCTTTCCGAGAGACGCAGGGAGCTTGGTTACTCGATAGGGCAGGCCTCACGTGTGCTTCGACTACGTGAGGACGTTCTCGTGGCTTTTGAGGAGGGCAACTTCGACGAGATGCCCAAGAGCGGATATGCCCAGGGGATGCTCTCGTCGTATGCGCGCTACCTTGGCCTTGATGCCGGGGTAGTCATTGAGACCTACTTGGACGACCTCGATGCCCACAAGCACCGATCGGGTGGTCGTGGGAAGGGATCGACCGGGCGGAACAGTGATGGTGGGGGGTCCATGGATGGCGGCTCGCGTGTGCCGCGCGTGCCTTCTAGGGGTCTGTTGCCCACATCCGGGGGTTACGCCGGAGACCTTGGCTCCTTTGCCACCACGCGCGTGCACACGCGCATGAGCGACACGGGAGACACAGGAGAAGCGGGCGAGGATGGGGACGCATATCCCCAAGGCAGACGCTATACCGGCAAGGCCCCGGCCTACGGTTCCAAGGGTGATCGCGCAGATCGAAGGGGGTCTGCTAGTGACATAAACACGCTCTCCCTGGACTACTCGCAATACGACGACGACCTGCTCATGGGAAGGGATGCCATGCCCTATGAGGCGGCATCCTCCAGCCAAGGTCGCAGGAGGCTGCCGCGAGACGCACGTGCGGGCAGACCACAGGTCAACAGGCGCTCCTCCCAGCAGCCGGCGGGGCGGAGAAGGCGTGCAGACCGCGGGGGCGCACAGGGAAAGCGCGGGCGGCAGCAGGGAGGCAACCCCAACCGACCGCTCATAATCATTGGCGTCGTCGTACTCGTGTTCGTGGTGGTTATGGTGCTGTCAATCCACTCGTGCGTGAGCCAGACGGCCAATCCCACGCGGTCCGTGCCCATCACCACGTCGCAGAAGAGCGAGTCGGGTGACGCAAAGTCGCAGGGCTCGGGCAAGGCAGCAGACGACGCGAACGGCACAAAGACAAAGTCGGAAGATTCCCAGAGCGCCAGTACGGGTAAGACGGGTAATGCGAACGCCTCTGGAAGTGGCACGACGTCGGCAGACCAAGGTACCACGCAAGCTTCCGACGTGAGCGTCTCGGTGTCTGTGGCAGATGGCGCCGTGGCATGGCTGGAGATAAGCTGCGACGGGAAGAGCGAGGTGGCAGAGACTGTTACGGGGCCTTGGCAGAAGTCCTTCCACGTACAGGATGCCATAACCATCCAGTCTGGTGACACGAGCGCGGTAACCGTGCTGCAGGATGGCAAGCAGGTACAGTTTGAGTCCATGGCATCAGGAATCGGCACGATTCGCATCCAGGGGCCGGGGAAGCGTGTTGGCAGCACCAAGAGCACCAATGCGAACGGTACAGACGAAGGGTCTGCGACCGCACAAGACGAAACGGACGAGACGGGATCGGCCAAGATGGGCAACGGTAGTGCCGCATCCGGCCAAGCCGATACGACTGGTCTTTCCACGGAAGATGCAACGCAGTACGTGGATGACTCGACGTATGCGGGCTACTACGGCGACTATACCGAGAGCGGGTACTGATATGGCAAACGCCACGTTCTTCTTTATCACCCTTGGCTGTGCCAAGAACGAGGTTGACACCGACAAGATGCGCACGCGCCTGTTGGATGCGGGGCTTGTTGAGGCTGCGTCGATCGAGGATGCCTCAGTGGTGCTCATAAACACCTGCTCCTTCTTGGCATCTGCCACGTCCGAGTCGATTGAGGCGACCCTGAGCGTCGTCTCGGCCCAAGAGGACCTCGACGCGCATGCTCCCATTATTATGTGCGGCTGCGTCCCCTCGCGCTACGGCGACGAGCTCGATGACGAGCTTCCCGAGGTGTCCGCGTTTGTTTCGGTCGAGGATGAGGAAGACATCGTGCGGATCGTCTGTGAGGTGTTGGGCATCGAGCTTGGCGCGAATCCAGCGGCAGACGCGGCCTTGCGAACCATCGAGGGCGCATCGGCATACGTAAAGATCTCGGACGGTTGCGACCGCTTTTGCACGTTCTGTGCCATACCGTTCATTCGAGGGCGGTATGCGTCCCGGACACAGGCAGACATTTGCCGCGAGGTGAGGGAGCTCATGGAGGGCGGTGTGCGAGAGATCGTGCTCATTGGGCAGGACACGGGCGTTTGGGGTCGCGACCTGCCTGGCTCGCTCGACCTGGCATGGCTGCTGGACGAGGTCGCGCGTATCGTGCGTCCCTGGGGAGGTTGGGTGCGCGTGCTGTACCTGCAGCCAGAGGGCATGACCGATCGTCTCATCGCAGCGCTCAGGGACATTCCCGAGGTGCTGCCCTACATAGATATTCCCATACAGCATTGCTGCGCCCCCATACTGCGACGCATGGGACGCACGGGTGACAGCAAGGAGCTCGCTACGCTATTCTCTCGCCTGAGGGAGGAGATTCCCGGCATGGTGCTGCGCACGACGGGACTCGTGGGCTTTCCCGGTGAGACGGAGCGGGACTTCCAGGAGCTTCTGGAGTTTGTGGAGCGGCAGGAGTTCGACTACACGTCCGTGTTCGCCTATTCGGCGGAGGAAGGGACGCGAGCGGCGCTCATGGACGGGCAGGTGGACGAGCAGGCAAAGCTTGAGCGGGCTCAGCGGCTGATAGACGTGACCGAGCAGCTTGGATTCTCGGCGACTGCCGCGCATGTGGGAGAGACCGTCGACGTGATCATAGATGGCATCGAGCAGACTGAGGACGGAACGGAGCTTGTTGGCCATGCGTGGTTCCAGGCTCCCGATTGTGACGGGGCCGTGCACATTGAGGAGGGCGAGGCCAGCGTGGGCGATGTGGTGCGCTGTAAGCTGGTAGACTCGTTTTGCTACGAGCTCGTGGGCGTGCCCGTGGGTGAAGCGTCTGGAGATGGAGTCGATTCATGAAGACGTCCGATGGCATATGGACTCCTGCCAATGTGGTGACGATGGTGCGCGTGGCCCTCGTGCCCGTGTGGCTTCTGTGCGCGGAGCTGTGCGTTCCCTCACCAACGCAGGTCTCGGTGCCCTGTTTGGCGGTTGCCGGCCTGTACATACTCATATCACTCACCGACAAGCTTGACGGCTATCTGGCCAGGAGCCGCAACGAGGTGACGGCCTTTGGGAAGTTCCTCGATCCCATAGCGGACAAGCTTGCCGTCGTGGTGGCTCTGTGCTTCTTGTTGGAGACGGGTGAAGTGAGTTCCTGGGTGCTGCTCATCATCGTGTCCAGGGAGTTCTTGGTGAGTGGCCTGCGCATGGTGGTGGCAAGCTCCGGTGTGGTCGTTGCCGCCTCAAACCTGGGAAAGTGGAAGACCGCGGTTACCATGCTGGCCATCTGCGGGCTGCTCGTCTTGCGTGCCATACCGCAGGGAGTCGCTTGGGCGACGATTGCCCATACGGCGTTCCACGTGCTGCTGTGGATTGCCGTTATCCTCACTGCCTGGTCGGGGGTGGACTATTTCGTGCACTGCTGGCCTTACGTGAGCGAGTCCAACCATGAGTAGCGAGCGTGGCAACCACCCATCGCAAGCGGACCTGGAGGCGCTGAGTGCCCAGGTCATTCGCGAGGCGACTGCTCGGGGACTTACGGTGGGAACCGCCGAGTCATGCACGGGTGGATTGGTGTGTGCGGCACTCACGTCGGTCCCCGGTTCCTCGGATGCCGTGAGGGGCTCTGTGGTGAGCTATGCCGTGGCGGTAAAGGAGCAGGTGCTGGGTGTGTCGACCCAAATAACGCGGGACGAGCACGTGGGAGTCGTGAGCGTGCAATGTGCGACGCAGATGGCGCGCGGCGCCCGGCGCGTACTTGGCTGTGACGTGGCGGTCTCCACCACGGGAATTGCGGGTCCTGGGGGTGCCGAACCTGGAAAGCCGGTTGGGACCGTGTGCTTTGCGGTTGACTCGCCGGCCCATTGTGGCGAGCTGGTGGCCCATTTTGACGGCAACAGGGAGCAGGTGCGTGCCAAGGCGGTGCGCACGGCTCTGTCGCTTCTGCTGGAGGCGTTGCGGTCTTCGTAATGAATCGTCGTCGAGAGTTCGGCGAAGAGGGGCAGACAAAGACGATATGACCAGAACCGACGGACCTGGGAGGTCCTGCCGAGCGGGTTGAATCGGGGCCTTCCAAGCAGCACAATGTCTCTTTCCACGGTAGACGGCGCGCTGCGCCATGGGGGACGACTTCAAGACCATGCCCGAGCACGAGTACGAGGGCAAGATGCTCTAGCAAAAGTCAGCGACGACTTTCGACGGGGTGGCGGTGTCCGTTTGGGAAGAGGTGGCGCGCGAATCTATAGATCCTCCAGCGCCTCCGCGGGAATCCGACGCTCGTTAACGCGGTTCTCGATGATTCTGCCGTCCCTCATCACGATGTTTTGCTGCATCATCTGCGGGATTACCTGGTTGTGCGTCACCATTAGTATGGTGGTTCCAAAGGTTGCGTTGATCTTTTCCAGCAGGATGAGCGTATCCTTTGCCGTTGTCGAGTCCAGGGCACCCGTCGGCTCATCGCAGAGCAGCAACCGCGGGTTCTTGGCAAGCGCTCTTGCAATCGCCACACGTTGCTGCTGTCCGCCGGAGAGCTGACTGGGAAACTTCTTCTCGATTCCGGCGAGTCCAAGCTGATCGAGCAACGCCGCATAGTCTATGGGCTCGTCGGTCAGTCGCTCGGCCACACGGATGTTGTCGCGCACGTTCAGGTCGCCCAGCAGGTTAAAGAACTGGAACACATAGCCGATGTTTTCGCGTCGATATCGCTCGCGCTCCCGCTTGCTCAGACCCCTGAGGGACTTGCCGTCAATTCGCACGTCACCTTCGTCGATGACCTCAAGCGCACCTATGCAGTTGAGGAGCGTGGACTTTCCACAGCCGGATGACCCGACGATGGAGGCCATCGTGCCCCGCTCCATGGTGAGGTCCACGCCTCGCAGAACCTCCTGGCGCCCATCTCCCGTTCCGTAGCTCTTCCTTAGGCCTGTCACTTCCAAATACATGACCGTATCACTCCCTGTTTCTCAAATAGTAGAGGTTGTCCGTGCGTGCGATGCGAATCGAGCCAAAGAGCACGGAGAGCAGAATGATTGCAACAGCACCCATAAGGTGCACGAAAAACTCTGGCAGGCTGTAGTCGAGCAGGAGCCCGATGGGCGTCGATGCAATGAGCACGGGCATCAGCAGCAAGGAAATGCGGTATCCCACATACAGACTGACGGCCGCACTCACGCAGGCCAAGGCCACAAGCTTGCTCGTTACCATCCATGTCAGCTTGCCGCTTGTGTAGCCAAGAGCCGACAGGCAGGCAATGTCTCGTCGCTTTCGAACCACCGCAAACTGAATAAGATAGATCATCATGACGCCGTAGAACAGGATGGCCAGCGTCCATAAGACGTTCCTGCTCGACGCCACCTCGATTTCCAGCTTTTTTACCGGGGCAATCAGCCCCTCCTTTGTGGTTACACCAAGCAACTGGTCCCCGGAGAAGTCGAGCGGCCCGTTCGAGTACACCGTGTTAAACGCAACGCCATCCCTGCCAAGATGTGAACGCAGGTCGCCGATGTCCATAAACACCGCAAGCTGTGCGTTGTAGTCCGTCACGCCTTTGATGCTAAACACATGTGTCTCTCCGGTAAGCGGGTCGAACACCGACAGCTCGTCGCCAGCCTGCAGTCCATTCCTGCTTGCCACGGCAGAGCTAATAATAACGGCTCCGTCGAGGTCCTCCACCGGCGCATCGAAGTAGGTGTTGGTAGGCTCTATGCCAATAAACGGTACGTCGCGAACATAGCCGTAGTTCTCGGCCGCAAACGTATACGTAAACGCCCCCTGCGCACCTACGGGAACCTCCGGCTGCTATTCCGCCAGTTCGTAGGCGTACTCGTATTTGACCTCGACTGGAATGCGTTCGGCCACGGTTGCGCTGTAGCTCCCTACACCGCGCCCCATCATAAATACCAATGCGGCCAGAAGGCTTCCGACCACTATGGACAAGGTGATGCCGCCAAGCCCGTTCGTGCTCTCGTGGGACGATGCAAGCAACGTCCCCGCTGACTGCGTCATCTTCTTGCGCATGAGAAGCACGTTGATCAGGGTGCAAATGAGCGGCGGCACAAGCGCGCTATACACAAAAATGAGCGGATGCGTGACCATGGGAATCTGGGGGATGGAATAGAAGCCTTCGCTTTCCACCAGCTCAGCCAGCGGAAAGACGCAGCTCAGGACAAAGCCGGCAAGGCCGCCTGCAAAGGCTACCATGGCAAAGGGGAGAAGCAGCATGGGGAAGATGTCGCGCTTTTTTACTCCCATGGCCAGCAGGGCGCCGATGGACGGGCTCTGCTTGTCGAGCGAAAACTGGACGCGAATAAAGAAGACCACGGAAATCAGAATCATGAGACCAACGCCAACAATCATTCCCGCAAAGGCATAGACAGAATTGTCGTCTTTGCCAGAGCCTATGCGGTTGTTGTTCTATGCGGGCACGAAGGTTCTCAGGCGTGGGAGTAGCCCGAGGTCATCAACGAGCAGACGTCTGAGGTCCGCGTCGGACGTGCCCTCGGCTAGCTTGTATGCGTACACATACGATTCCCTGGTGTTGCTCCCAAGAGCCGAGAGAAGCCTCTGGTAGCAGTCTTCGGTAACGAAGATGAGGCCAAAGGCCTCGCTGTCGGAACTGAAATCGGACATTCTTACGGAGGGCATGTCGTAATCCGATACGGAGCCGATACCAGAAATGCGCAGGCTCTTGTCCGCCACGCGCACGCTGTCAGACACGCCGAGCTCGTGATAGTACGCATAGCATTTCTCCAGAACCGCTTCCGTATCCGTTTGCGGAAGCGTTCCGTCGTCCAACACGATGCAGTCAATCGACTGCCTCGGTTTCGTAACACGCAACACCGAATCGTTGTCTAGGACGGCATCAAAACAGAATGCCCGCTCAAGCGTGTATCCCCGTTGCCGAATCGCCTGTTCCTCTTGCGTGTTTAGCGGCTCCATCACCTCGAACTGCCCATCCTCGCTGTTCGAGATGCGGTTATTCTCCTCGTAGGCCATATAGTAGGAGTAGGTAAGGCCCGCACTCGCGGCGGCGATGTACATGCCGACCGCAACGAGAACTCCCATGAGGATGTAGGTCCCCATGTCGCGTCTTAGGTTTACCGGAACTGTCTTTAACAGTATCTTCCACATGCCAGGGCGTTTCCTTTCGCACGGTTGGAGCCGCAAGGCGCACGTTCGTTCCCGGACGCCTTCTTGCGGATTACTGTCTTATTATGGTGATAAATCTAGTGTATACCATCACGGCCTGATTGTGGGTGGCCTTAGGAGATGTCTTACTTGCAGAGGCGTCGTAAGGTCCACGATGAGCAAGGATTGCACAGGTAGACTCGGGGGACTGCCCCCTTTGTCTGCCCCTCAGCCCACTGGTTCCTGGGCAAACAAAATATTCTCGTTTCGCATGATGCACGGCATGTTCGTTAAAACAATTACGCAACGAAGCTGGTATCGCAATAGAACCGCTGCACGCTTACAAAGCTGCTGCGCAATTGCTGTTCTCTGAGTGTGCAATTGGCGTTTTGGCACCTGCTAGAATCACGCCATGCCGGCTTGCAACGAACGGTTGTTCGTTGTATTATGCTTATCGCACAAGAGAAAGGAAGCACTATGGCACGAAGCAAAGGCGTTAGCAGGGAAATACGCCCCCGCACCTATGGTGAGGAACGCGAGAAAGTAATAGAGAGCACCACCAAGGAAATCGAGAAGCGCTTTGGCAAGGGCGCGATTATGAAGTTTGGTGACGGTGGTCCGGAGCTGGAGGTAGAGGCGATCCCAACCGGATCTATCGCACTCGACGCAGCCCTTGGCATCGGTGGCGTACCTCGCGGTCGTATCATCGAGATCTATGGTCCAGAGTCCTCGGGAAAGACCACGCTCTCGCTGGAGATTCTTGCCGAGGCACAGGCAATGGGTGGTGTGGTGGCCTTTATCGACGCCGAGCATGCATTGGATCCTGGATACGCGGCCCGCATTGGCGTGGACATCGACGAGGTGCTCATATCTCAGCCCGACACTGGCGAGCAGGCACTCGAGATTTGCGACATGCTCGTACGCTCAGGTGCCATAGACGTCGTGGTGATCGACTCTGTTGCGGCATTGGTTCCGCGTGCAGAAATCGAGGGGGAGATTGGCGACACGTCCGTAGGACTTCAGGCGAGGCTCATGAGTCAGGCACTGCGCAAGCTTGCTGGCTCTCTCTCGAAGTCAAACACAACGTGCATATTCATCAACCAGCTTCGCGAGAAGATTGGCGTGATGTTTGGCAACCCCGAGACCACGCCAGGCGGCCGCGCGCTCAAGTTCTTCTCCACGGTACGCATGGACATACGACGCATAGACAGTATTAAGCGTGACGGCGAGATACTGGGCATGCGTGCCAGGGTAAAGGTGGTCAAGAACAAGGTTGCGCCACCGTTCAAGCAGGCAGAGTTCGACATCATGTACGGAACGGGAATCTCCAAAGAGGGTTCGATCCTGGACTTGGCCGTGGAGTACGACATCATCGAAAAGTCCGGCACATGGTTCTCATACGGAGATGATCGACTGGGACAGGGCCGGGAGGCTGCCAAGCAATTCCTCATGGAGCACCCCGAACTGCGTGACAAGGTGGATCACGAGGTGCGTGTGGCATGCGGCCTGGAGCTAGGTGACGAACGCGTGGGCGAGCCCGACCTCGACTATAGCGAGTTTGCCGAGACAAGCGAAGCACAGTGACGCGCGTTACTAGCATGCTCACTTGGCAAGTTCTCAAGGATGACAGGACCCGTCCCCAGTGGGGCGGGTCCCGTCCAAAGGACACGCTCGTGATAGAGCGTGCGGGAGAGCATGAATACCTTGCCATACCGCGACAGGTCGCGAATGCCATACAACGGGATCCCCAGCTACGGCATGCGCAATTTGAATCCCGACAGGCACTCATGGAGCGGCTCGAGCACACGAGCATGTCCATGGCCAAGGCTTATTGCCTGCGGCTGCTGCAAAAGCGCGAGTATGCGAGTCGTGAGTTGCTCACAAAGCTGAGGGACTGTGGGTACTCCAAGGACGTGTGCGACACGGTCGTGCAGGACCTCAGACGTGCCAACCTGGTAAGCGACACGCGGTTTACCGAGGTGTTCGTGCGATCGAAGCTTTCCGCCGGGTGGGGCCTTCGCCGCATAGAGCGCGCATTGGAGCAGCGAGGAATTCGAACATCCGAGATCACCGATTGGCCACACGGCTTTGTGGACGTGGAGGAAGAGCTTGACCGCGCAGTAGACGTTGCCCGTCGCAAGCGAGTGAGACCGCCTAACGAGTTTGGTAAGTTGGTTCGCTTTCTTATGGGAAGGGGATTCGCGCAGCACGTGGCCATGGATGCGGCCAGGCTGGTGTTGGAAGAGGAGTAGGCCCAACGGGGCCAGTTCCTCGTGTGGGCTTCGCCGTTGCGAATGCATGCGTTTTTTCTATATTCACGCAACAATCACTTGGCGGAGTTTGACATGCATTCATACCAATCATACTATTGAGCTTGTCATTTGAGATAACCTTGTCCGCTGCTAACCGCAACGGATTATTGTTTGAGCGTTTTTACAAAACATTATTCTTGTTCGGCACGGTGGCCAGTACTACCTCGGATGGCGGGTGCCGCACGGTGATTTCGTGCGGCCGCTTACATATGCATCTAACTTGCTTACTAGAGGAGCCGCCATGGTAGAAATCGTTATTGGAGTGTTAATAGGCATCGTGGTGGGAGGCATAGTGGCCTTCTTCGTCGCCACGAACAAGAACAGCGCACGCGTGCTGGATGCCGAGCGCAAGGTGCAAATGGCAAACGAGGAGGCCGCACGGATTACCGCGGAGGCCCAAAGCGCTGCCGAGACCGCGCGAAAGAGCGCCATGCTGGAAGCCAAGGAAGAGATTCTCAAGCAAAGGCAGGAGAACGAGGCTGAGGAGAAGCGTCGCAAGGGCGAGCTTGAGCGTATGGAAAACCGCATCATGCAGCGCGAGGAGTCCTTGGACAAGCGCAACGAGGTGCTCGACAAGCGCGAGGGCCAGTTGTCGAGCATGCAAAGCTCCCTGGACAAGAGGCGCAATGAGGTGGACAAGCTCTATGCTTCGCAGGAGGCTGAGCTGGAGCGTATCTCGGCACTCACCAAGGAGGACGCCCACAAGGAGATTCTGGACCGCGTGCGCGAGGAGACCGTGCGTGACGAGGCACAGATTCTACGTGAGTCGGAGCAGCGCGTGCGTGCGCAGGCCGACAAGACGGCACGCGAAATCGTGTCGACGGCCATCCAGCGCTGTGCCGCAGACCAGGCGGGGGAGATTACCGTAACCTCCGTGCACATTCCCTCAGATGACCTCAAGGGTCGCATCATTGGCCGTGAGGGACGCAACATTCGCACCTTCGAGCAGGTAACCGGTGTTACGCTGGTAATAGACGACACCCCCGAGACCGTCATCCTGTCCAGCTTTAGCCCTGTACGTCGAGAGACGGCGCGCGTGACGCTGGAAAACCTCATCGCTGACGGTCGCATACACCCGGCTCGCATCGAGGAGATGTATAAGAAGGCCGAGAAGCTCGTGAACGAGCGCATCCAAGAGGCCGGCGAACAAGCCTCCTTTGATGCGGGAATACACGACCTGCACCCGGAGCTCATCAAGACGCTTGGATCTCTGCGCTATCGCACGTCGTTTGGCCAAAACGTCCTGCAGCACTCCGTGCAGGTGTCGGCGCTCTGCGGCACCATGGCCTCAGAGCTGGGGCTTGATTGCGCGCCTGCCAAGCGTGCCGGTTTGCTGCACGACCTGGGCAAGGCCATTGACCACGAAGTGGAGGGTCCCCACGCCATTATCGGCGCAGATCTTGCGCGGCGCTATGGGGAGCGTCCCGCCATCGTACATGCCATAGAGGCACACCATGCCGATGTGGAGCCCGACACCGTCCTGGACGTCTTGGTGCAGGCAGCAGATGCCATCTCTGCCGCACGGCCGGGCGCGCGCCGCGAGTCGGCTGAGGCCTACATAAAGCGTCTTGAGAAGCTTGAGCAGATTTCCAACGCGCATGACGGTGTGGAGAGAACCTATGCCATGCAGGCTGGTCGCGAGCTGCACGTGATGGTTGAGCCGAGCAAGATATCCGACGCGCAGGCAACGGTGCTCGCGCACGACATCGCGAACCAGATTGAGGACGAGATGGAGTATCCGGGTCAGGTACGCGTGGTGGTGATTCGCGAGTCACGCGCGATTGGCATTGCGAAGTAGCATTGTCTGAGGAACGCCAAGCCCAAACACAGGATCTGCTGGGATTCGTCACCGCCCTTTCGGGCGGTGACGGTTTGCGTGTGGAGGAGCGCCTTGGCGACGGCTTCGTGCGGCTCAGGGTCGCAGAGGCCGAACGCAGGCAGGCCAAGCACGACATACGCTGTGTTGAGGATGCTGCCATAGAGCTTCTGCGCAACGCACGCGATGCCGGGGCCACCAGCATATACCTTGCATCCTCTCGTGAGGGAGACTGCCGTACCCTCACCATCGTGGACAACGGCTCCGGCATACCGCCACATCTTACCAGCCGCATCTTTGACGCGCGTGTAACCTCAAAGCTCGACACCATGCTCATGGACAAGTGGGGCGTGCACGGTAGGGGTATGGCGCTGTTCTCAATACGTGAGAACGCACAGGAAGCCCGTGTGGTGCTCTCGCGCGTTGGAATGGGCAGCGTTATACAGGTAAGATTCGACGTGGGCACCATTAAGGAGCGTGCCGACCAGTCCACATGGCCTACGTTGGCCGCTGGCGGGCAGGGAGATACTGTTGTGCGGGGCCCAAGGAACATCGTGCGTGCCTGCGTTGAATTCGCCCTCGAGTCTAAGGATGCGTGCAACGTATACTGTGGTCTTCCCTCTGAGATACTCGCAACCATGCGAAAGCACGCTGTGGAGTCCTATGGCACAAACGTTTTGGAGGGGCGTGAGGATGACGATGCGGTTCCCATCGTTGCGATGCCCGCATGTGCCAAGGACGCTCGCGAGCTTGCCGCTGTGGCGTCCCAAATGGGAATGGAAATGTCGGATCGCACGGCCCACCGCATCATACGCTACGAAATCGCTCCCTTGAGGAACGTGCTGGCACAGGTGAGACCTCGGGATGCGGCCAAGGGTCACCGGCATCAAGTGCCCTCACAGAGAACTCTCCCCTTGAGCGAGGAGGACCGGGAGCTTTTGGTGCGGGCCTGTACCGCGGCCTTTAATCGTGTGGCGAGCCGATACTACGTGGTGCCTGTGGCAGAGCCCAGCGTGCGTTGCGTGGACGGACGCCTCGTTGTGAGCATTCCCTATGCCGAGGACGAGTGACGGTGAGGGGTGTCCTTTAGGGAAGAGCTACCTTTGGGACACTGGGCAGGGTATGCCGCGGCGTAAGCGTTACCGAGCGTGTCCCAAAGGTAGCTCTTCCCTAAAGGACACGTAAATCAATGCCTTTTTCCAAAATGATTGCCGGATTAAGGAATATATCCTTTTCTTTTTTTGTAATTGTATGTAGAATTGAAACATTGTTTGACCACCGAAGCAAAAACGTGCGATAGGCGCATGCGTGCCTAGGAGTAGTAACATGGATTTTCTCAAAGTATCCAGCAAGTCCTCACCAGCCTCGGTCGCCGGGGCAATTGCGGGCATGGTTAAGGATGGCGTACCCGTAAACATCCAGTGTGTGGGTGCCGGTGCCGTTAATCAGGCCATCAAGGCAATTGCCATCGCGCGTGGCTTCCTTATCCCCACTGGCGTGGACATTTCATGCGCTCCCACCTTTAGCGACATAGAGATTGGTGGAGAGAGCAGGACGGCCATCCGCATTGCCATCTACGTGCACGACATATCTCGTCAGTCCGGCAATGCTTCTGTGGGGTCCTCGAGCGGTCATGTGGAGCCTGTTCGCTAAATGGCCGAGTTCCCCGTGCTCGTTGGCAAAACCTACCTAGTGCGCACCTTTGGGTGCCAGATGAACCTGCACGACTCGGAGCGCGTTCGCGGGCTCCTCGAGTCTTGTGGTTGTGTAGAGGCGCGCAACACTGCAGACGCCGACATCGTGGTGTTTATGACCTGCTGCGTACGCGAGCATGCCGACACGAAGTTGTATGGGCAGGCCACCTCGCTCATAAGCGCACCAGAACCTCCTTGTGGGAAGCGGATCGTTGCCATAGGGGGCTGCATTGCCCAACGTGATGGCGCAACCATTCGAAAGCACATCCCCAACGCTAACGTCGTGTTTGGCACCAGTGCCATTGCGACCTTGCCCGCCCTGTTGCAGGATGCGTTTTCCGGCGACGGCAAGGCTGTGGTCGCAGACACACGAGAGGACTACGAGGGATTCTCAACGGACCTTCCCACGAAGCGAGACCAACCGTTTCGCGCGTGGGTGCCCATAATGACGGGATGCAACAACTTTTGCACCTATTGCATCGTGCCGCACGTGAGAGGTCGCGAGACGAGTCGTCCTCTGGAGGCCATCGTGCGGGAGTGCGAGCACCTTGTTGACGAGGGAACCAGAGAGATTACGCTCCTGGGGCAAAACGTCAACTCTTACGGACGGGACCTCTACGGCAGCCCTCGTTTTGCACAGCTACTTGATTGCGTGTGCGCAACGGGAATCGAGCGGGTGCGCTTTACCTCATCCAACCCCAAGGACCTCAATGGTGAGGTTATAGACGCCATGGCGCGAAACCAGGCCGTCATGCCGCATCTGCACCTTGCCGTGCAAAGCGGATCTACGCGTGTGCTCAAGGCTATGAACCGCACGTATACGCGCGAGCAGTACCTGGAGCTTGCGCGGGCTTTGCGTGAGGCCATGCCGGAGCTTGCCCTTTCTACCGACGTCATCGTAGGTTTTCCTGGCGAGGAGGAGGCCGACTTCTTGGATACCCTCACGCTCATGTGCGAGGTTGGGTTCTCCTCGGCATACACATTCATCTACTCACGGCGACCTGGGACACCAGCGGCCAAGATGGTCGACAATACGCCGCGCAAGGTTATTCAGCGGCGCTTTGACTGCCTGGCTGCTTTGGTCATGCGACTCTCGTTCGACGCGAATCAGATCGATTTGCATAATACGGTCGAGGTCCTGGTGGAAGGCACCTCGAAGCGCAATGACGACATACTGGTTGGGCACAGCAGGAAGAACCAGACCGTGCACTTTGCGCTTCCTGAGGGTGACTCAGCGCAGTCATACATAGGCAAGCTGGTGGACGTGCGCGTTGACCAGGCGAGAACCTGGTACCTCTCTGGAACGCCCATGGGAAATCCTCGATGAGCCTGTCTCGCGTTCTGTGCATTGTGGGTCCCACGGGATCGGGGAAGAGCCAGCTCTCTGAGCTTGTTACCATGGAGCTTGGCGGCGAGGTTGTGTCGATAGACGCCATGCAGGTGTATCGTGGCATGGACATAGGAACGGCAAAGACCCCTCGCGCCCTTAGGCGCTGTCCGCTGCACATGGTGGATGTCGTCGACATGGGTACGCCCTACTCGGTATCGCTTTTCCAAAGGGATGCACGCGCCTGCATAGACGGCCTCGTGTCCAGGGGTAAGGTGCCGGTGCTGTGCGGCGGTACGGGCCTCTACTTGGATGCCGTCATCGACGAGATGTCCTTTCCCAAAGGTGACCAGATGGGAGACGCTCGCAGGCGTTACGAGGAGTATGCGCAAAAGCACGGCACACAGGCATTGCACGACTTGCTTGCGCAGCGCGATTCCCAAAGCGCCAACCTCATCCATCCCAACAACCAGCGGCGGGTGATTCGAGCGCTGGAGATGCTCGACGAGGGAACCTCATACGCAAAGCATCATGAGGGACTCAAACGCCGCGCGCCTCACTATGCGGCACGCCTCTGGGGCATAGAGCATTCACGTGAGAGGCTCTACGAACGCATTGACGCCCGTGTGGACGACATGTTTGCTAACGGGCTCGTGAGCGAGGTCGAACAGCTTGCCGCCCATGGGCTCAGAGAGAGCACCACGGCGTCGCAGGCCATTGGGTACAAGGAAGTGCTTCTTGCCCTAGACGGCACCATATCCATGGACGAGGCCCGTAACCTTGTAAAACGCAACACCAGGCGCTATGCAAAGCGTCAGCTCTCGTGGCTCAAGCGTGACGGACGCGTGTCGTGGCTTAGGGCAGATGAGCATACGACGCAACAGATGGTTGCGCGTATCTGTGACGATTGGAGAACCCCATAGCTTTTGTCAACGTGTTGGAAGAGTCACAAAAACGTGAGAAGGCCATCCTGGTGGGCGTGGATCGACCAGGGCTGGATTGGCCCCTGGAGGAGTCTCTGGCCGAGCTGGAACGGCTTGCCCAGACCGACGGCGCCCAGGTGGTGGCAACCTGTACCCAGCGCCTCAAGCGGCCCGTAGCCAAGACGTACGTGGGCACGGGCAAGGCAGCCGAGATAGCCGAACTGGCACATGAACTCGAGGCCGGCGTGGTTATCTTCGACGAGGAACTTACCCCCTCGCAACAGGCAAACCTGGAGCGGGTCGTTGGCAAGAACATCAAGGTGATTGACAGGACCGCCCTCATTCTGGATATCTTTGCGAGTCACGCTAAGACAAAGGAGGGGCGCCTGCAGGTGCGCCTGGCCCAGAACCAGTATCTGTTGCCACGCCTTCGCGGCATGTGGAGCCACTTGGTTACCGAACAGACTCGAGGCGGCATTGGAAGCCGTTTTGGACAGGGTGAAAGTCAGCTGGAGGTTGACAGGCGGCTGGTGCGCAAGCGGATTGCGATGCTGCAGGAGGAGCTGCGACAGTTGGAGCGCCGCAGGGCCACGCAGGCCAAGTCTCGCCATGAGGCAGGTGTCTATCGCGTGTCCTTGGTTGGCTACACCAACGCGGGCAAATCCACACTGCTCAATGCACTCACCGATTCTTCCGTATATGTGCGGGACGAGCTGTTTGCCACGCTCGACCCAACCACACGCTCGTTAGAGCTGCCGGAGGGAAAGAAGATAACCCTCACCGACACGGTTGGCTTCGTGCAGAAACTGCCCACTATGCTCGTGGAGGCGTTTAAGTCGACGCTTGCGGAGGCAAGGGAGGCAAACCTGCTCCTGCTGGTGGTTGATGCGTCCGACAAGAACGCCAACCGGCACATTCAGGCTGTCTTGGACATATTGCAGGAACTTGGTGCGCAGGATTTGCCGCGCGTGTTGGTGTACAACAAATGCGACCTGCTCACGCGCGAGGAACTCGCGCAGCTCAGGCAAGCACATCCCGACGCCGTGTGCATCTCGGCATCAGGCGGCATGGGCATAGACGCGCTTACCTACCGCATTGCCAAGGAGGCGACGAGACTCGACTCGACACTCACCGTACAAGTGCCCTATGACCAAGGGAAGATCATCCAGATGATTCACGAGCGGTGTCGCATAATCCATGAGGAGTATGCCGCCGAAGGCTATGGTGCCACCGTGTGCGCGAACCAGCAGATGAGTGCCGTGCTCGCGCCATATGTAATGTGAGCACATCCGCATGTTCTGCCATGACGCATTACCCGAACGCTAGGTATAGGATGCCCAGCAGCACGGGTTGGTGAATGGCATACACCAAAAGCGAGTGCCGACCAATGAACTCGAGCGGGACGCATCCGTATACGGTGAGTGCGCTGGGAAAGCCCGTCTTGCGCCACCATCGTCCCAAGGAGCATCCGCTCAGGTACAGCAGAGTGAAGGGAAGGGGAGGGTAGTAGTCGCTCGAAAAGAAGGTCGGACCAGGAAATCCCAAGAACGACAAGGCGTTGCCTTCGTAGAGCGCGCGGGGAACCGCAAAGGTGGCAGGCCCAATACCCACATACCCCTGCGGGATGCGATAAGCGAATAGGAACAGGACGAAAAACACGAGCGCACAGAGGGGCCCGCACGGAACGGCATGACAGCGCTCCAACACCCAAACCACGAAGGTTGAGAAGGCCATGCAGTAGATGATGCCAAAGTTGATGGGGGCGTCAACCGCTGCGATGCTCGTTATCAACCAAATCGCTAGCGCGAAGGCGCCGTACTTTGCCGCCCGCTTGAGGTTGCTGCGAGACAGGCTGCACATGATTCCGGCAAGCAGCAGGAATGTCCACGAGATGCTCGATCGCCATATGTCCTGTAGCGGAGGCCTGAACCACGCAATGCTCACCCCATATAGGTACACGAGGTCGTAGCAGAGGTGAAAACACACCATGGAGACCAGAGAGAACCCTCGCAAGGCATCGAGGAGCCTCAGTCGACCCTGGGCCTCACGCGATTGTGGGCTTTGCGGGACAACGGGCTCCGACTGGATACACGCCGTGTTCTCAGGCATTGCTAGAGGGAGCGGATGAGTGTGGTTACGCGACCCAGGATGATGGGGTTCCTTACGTATATGGGCTCCATCGAGTCGTTCTCGGGTTGCAGACGAACGATGTCACGCTCGCGGTAGAACGTCTTTACGGTTGCAGACTCGTCAATGAGCGCCACGATAATCTCACCATCGTGCGCGTCGTGCTGCTCCTTAACCACGATGAGGTCGCCGTCAAAGATGCCCGCATTGATCATGGACACGCCTCGAACACGAAGCAGGAACGAACTGGCGTCCCCAACAATGCTCGTGGGCAGCGTAACCATCTCCTCTATGTTCTGCTCGGCCAGAATTGGTGTTCCGGCCGCGACCCTGCCAACGAGCGGCAGCGATATGGTTCCGTTGGTGAGGTCCTGCACAATGGGCTTACCGCCCATGGGCTGCTTTTTCTTGGGGGGAGTGGGCCCGGGAACCACCTCTATGGTGCGGGGCTTCTTCGAGTCGCGATGAATGTATCCCTTGTCCTCAAGCGACTTGAGGTGCATGTGCACGGTGGAGGGAGATGCGAGCCCAACGGCGCCGCCTATTTCCCTAACCGATGGCGGGTACCCATGGCTCTTGCTGTACGTGCAAATAAAGTCGAAGATTGCCTGCTGGCGCTTGCTGATTTTGGGCCGCTCCATCGATGCATCCTTTCCTGCAAAACAATTGTTCGTATTTGCTTGACACGAACCAATGTACTGGCATAATAGTAACACATGTTCGGAAACAAGTGTACTCTTCTATTGTAGTCCACTCCGTACGGTATAAACAACCATACGCCATCGTATGGAAGGAAGCGCATAGCATGGATCCCAAATACCAAACGTTCGGTTCGCTCGCCCTTTGCGACAACGGTACCAGAAGGCTCGTCGTAATCGAGGGCGGTGCCAGCAAGTCGCACCGTACGTCAGGTGCGGATGCCAAGAACCCTCGCAAGCGGCCTGCTCACGCGCATGCGAACCGAATCCTTGCCCTCTTTGTGGCATCGGTTATCGTCGCGTTCTTCCTGGCGCAATCGGTCATGGATGCGACCCATGCCTCCCGGGTGGCCCAGCTGCTCAGCGACATGCCCACGCAGGAGGTGTTTGTATGTACGGGAGACACCATGTGGCACATCGCCGAGCGGCATAGCGTGGATGGCGTGAGCACCGCAGAGCTCGTGGGATGGATGAAAGACGTCAACAACATGGACACCGCATGTCTGTATCCCGGTCAGGTGCTGCTGGTCCCTCAGACCTCGTAGGATCACATGCACAATTGCATCCATTAGATTAACCAGCCACAGCGCAATCCTTCGGTGTGCTATCTTTTACATGGGACTAAGGGAGGATTATGCGCTGTCCAACATGTGGCTACGAAGAGTCAAAGGTCGTGGATTCCAGACCATCCGAGAATCACGAGGCAATCAGACGACGCCGCGAGTGCATGCGATGTGGTACGCGCTTTACCACATACGAGCGTCGCGAGGAAACGCCGCTCATCGTTATCAAAAAAGATGGCGCCCGCGAGACGTTCGATCGCCAAAAGGTCATGCGCGGCCTGTTGCGTGCCACGGTCAAGCGAAACATACCGCTCACGCGTCTGGAGGAGCTTTTGGACGACGTTGCGGGTGAGCTGAGGGACAACGGTATCAACGAGATAACCTCTCAGGAAATTGGCAACATGGTGCTCATGCGGCTCATGACACTGGACAAGGTTGCCTACATTCGGTTCGCGTCCGTCTATCGCGACTTCAAGGATGTGGACGAGTTTTCCAACGAGCTGAGGAGCCTCACCCAATGAGTGACAACAACCTGGTAGTACCCATCCGCAGGCTTGACGAGTCCGTGGAGATGCCCACCTATGCGTATGAGGGCGACGCTGGGCTGGACCTGCGCGCAAACGAGGACGTCACGCTCGAGCCGTTCCAGCGCAGGCTCATTTCCACCGGTCTGGCCATAGCCATCCCAGAGGGCTATGCCGGTTTCGTGCAACCGCGTAGCGGCATGGCGCTCAAGCGGGGGCTGTCGCTTGCCAACACGCCAGGGCTCATCGACGCGCACTATAGGGGAGAGCTCAAGGTGGCCGCGGTAAACCTCGACAGCGAGCACAGCATTCACATCGCCAAGGGGGAGCGCATCGCGCAGCTCGTTATCCAGCGCGTGCCGGTCGTGCACCTGATGGAAGTGGACAGCCTGGATGAGACCGATCGTGGAGCCGGAGGCTTTGGCTCTAGCGGCGTAGACTGAGGGCACAGAACAACAATTCCGTGACAGCTCGCGCATACGGCGACCGTGCCGTACGCGTTGTGTTCGAATCCGCATTGTGCTACAATAAATCGCGCACGATGTATATGCGAACAGGAGGGGAGCACGATGAGCGAAGCACACAAGGTTGACGTGGCAATTGTGGGCGCCGGCCCGGCGGGCCTTTCGGCCGCAATCTATGCACAGCGTGCCATGCTCGATGCCATTACCATAGAGCATACGGCCGTTGGTGGTCAGATGGTGCTCACCAGCGACGTAGACAACTATCCGGGTGTCCCACACACCGATGGCTATTCGTTGGTGGAGGCTATGCAGCAGCAGGCAACGGACCTTGGCGCACGCATTGTGATGTCCAACGTGCGCGCCATAGAGCGCACGGAAGACGGAACCTTCTTGGTACAGACAGACGAGGAGCACTACGCCGCCAAGACCGTTATTCTGGCCGGTGGTGCCACGCCAAGGCACGCGGGATTCGATGGTGAGGAGCTCTTTGTGGGCAAGGGCGTGTCGTACTGCGCCACGTGTGACGGCATGTTCTTTAGGAATCGCGAGGTGTTCGTAATAGGCGGCGGCAACTCGGCGGCCGAGGAGGCGCTGTTCCTTGCGAAGTTCGCCTCAAAGGTGACCATGGTGGTGCGCAAGGACCACCTCAGGGCGCAGGCCATCGTAGCCCGTCAGGTAGAGGAAAACCCCAAGGTGTATGTGCGATACCTCACGAGCATCACTGCGGTTGGCGGCGATTCGGCAATCACGTCCGTCACCTTTAGGGACAACAATACCGGTGAATTGACCACCGAGGAGTTCGCGACGGGCGTGGGGGTGTTCGTGTTCGTTGGCCGAGACCCGGCGTCTCAGTTGGTGCGTGCGTACGTGGACGTGGACGAGGTGGGCTATGTCGTGGCCAACGAGCGCATGGAGACAAGAACTCCAGGGCTGTTCGTGGCAGGCGACGTGCGCAAGAAGTCGCTCAGGCAGATCGTGACGGCGGCGAGTGACGGTGCTGTGGCCGCAACCAGCGTTGCCGCGTACTTGGGACAGCCAGTTGAGGGCTGACTCCCCTAGTATTTATGATAATCGCTGTTATGTAAAGTAGAGAAATACGCTCACTTCCCCTGCGTGCGGGGCCTTTTCCCATGGAAAGTGCCCCGCCTCGTGCTATTATCGGCTTGTTCCCTCAGATGACGTTTTTGCCAGGGGTTTAGCATGCGTGGTACCAAGAACGTGGCGTTGCTGATTGCCGTTATGGTAGCGGCGTTGCTGGTGATTGTTTGGGCGCTGGTGAGCTCTGTCGAGGAGCTGAGCACCGTCTGGTACTGGTAATTTCCACCTCTAGCCCGATGCGGCTGGCGCACAGAGCGACCGTAACGCCGTGTGCGTGCGGTCCTCGCCTGTCGCGCCAAACACCACCGTGAGCTCGTCGAGGGCTTTTATGCGGCTGTCGCCCTTGGCCACTTCCTCGATGTCACCGCGGCGTACCGTAACGACCAAAACACCCTCCGGCCACGCTACGTCGCGGATTGTGCGCCCCTCTATAGCAGATCCTGGACTCACCACATAGGTGCGCACGAGCTTATCGCCGTCAGCGGCCTGGCGGGACTCGTCTGCGTCCTGTCGACCAATGAGCCTACCATACAGGTGCTCGTAGAACGGCTCTGCGCCCACCAAGCTTGAAACGACATAGGCCATGATGGATACCAGCGAGGTTGCCAACAGCGCCTCGAGGCTCCCAGTGAGCTCGAAGACCAGTACCACCCCGGTTACCGGTGCCTGAATCACCCCAGAGAACATGCCGGCAATGCCTAGTACAATAAAGCTATTCTCGTATACTCCCGGCACGTGCGCCACGTGCATGGCGCCCATCCCGTAGATGGCGCCAACCAGTGCTCCCATCACCACCAGAGGCAGCAGCGTGCCGCCAGGAGCGCCCGATCCAAAGCAGATGCTGGTGAACACGTACTTCCCCACCAAAAGGGCCAACAGGACGCCCATAGTTTGTGAGGGGGCGTTGAGCACGCGCTCGATGATTGCGTCACCGCCGCACATGAGGTCGGGAAACAGGAAAGCCGACACGCCGGCCAGAAGGAACGGTATGGCGAGGCGAACGTAGATGGATTTACCCTCCAGGCGCCCAAAGAGGCTGTCCTGAACCCAAAACATACCCTTGTTGTGCGCGGCACCCAAGAGGCCGCATAGCAGGCCCATGAGCAGGACTGCGGGATACAGGCGATGCGGGATTGAGGAGAAGGATACAAAGTGGATGAGTGGCTCGACGCCCAGCAGGTGGGACGAGACGTAGTCTGCCACGACCGATGAGGTCATGGCCGAGATTACCAGTGGCGCCGAGAACTCCTTGTGTATCTCCTCCACCGCAAACAGCACGCCAGTGAGAGGCGAATGGAACGCCGCCGACATACCAGCGGCCGCACCACAGGTGACCAGGTAGCGCTCGCGATTGCGCCGCTCGCCAAAGCCGCGGGACACTCCCTTGCCCACCATGCCGCCTAGCAGCACGGAGGGCCCCTCGCGACCCAGCGACAGGCCGGCAAAGGCACAGAGTATACCCTCGACCATCTTTGTGGGCAGCACCCTCGCCCAGGGCATGTCTATGCGCCCCGCGACCTCGGCGTCGAGCTGGGGAATGCCCGATCCTTGCGTAAAGGGCTCCAAAAGGACAAGCCTACCCACCGCAATGCACAGTGCTGCCAGCACGACAAACCACAGGAGCAATATGGGACCCATATGCGCAAGATAGCTCGTTATGGACCTGAGCAGCCCCTCCGCATGCGAGAGCAAGAATCGGTATAGCGTTATGGTGAGCCCGGCAGCCAAGCCCACAATTGCCCCCTCGCCCACCAGCGTGAGCCGCTTGGTCCTGCTCATGCGCAGCTCGATGGGCGCTCCTACGCGCCGGTGATGGCGGGAGATGGGGCGCCGTGCGCCCTTGGACACTACTCCACCGTTACCAGTGTGTAGACCTCCTGATCGAAGTCCTTACCAATGATTTCTCGGGGATTGAGGAAGGCGAGCTCAAGGAGAAACGCGAAGCCCACCAACGTGGCACCGCTCTTCTCGATGAGCCTTGCCATTGCCACGGCGGTTCCGGCCGTCGCCACCAAGTCGTCTGCGATCAGCACACGGTCATCGGGACCAAGGGAGTCGCAGTGTATTTGGAGCTCGTCGGTGCCATACTCCAAGGCATACTGCTCGCTGTACACCTCACGCGGAAGCTTGCCAGGCTTTCGGGCGGGCACGAAACCGGCGCCCAGCTTGTAGGCGACAGGAGCGCCCACGAGGAAGCCACGTGCCTCGGCGCCCACGACCTTGGTGATGCCGACCTTCATAAAGTGGTTGGCCATGTCGTCTATCACCGCGGAAAAGCCCTGGTTGTCTGCCAACAAGGGCATGATGTCCTTAAAGATGACGCCAGGCTCTGGATAGTCGGGAATGTCCACGATCAGGTTCTCGTAATCCATATATGCCATGCTGGACCCCTCTCTGGCAAATGCCGTGCTAGTCTTCCATGTCCTTAAACGTGTCGCGAAGATTTCGCCTGATGAACGTTTCGCGCACGCTGTTGGTGAGTGTGACCATGCGTGTGAGCGCCTGCTGGTAGCGGGCCTTTTGCTCTGGCGTGGGCTCCGACCCAGACCCATGTCGCCCGTATACCGTAAGGGCCTGCTCGAGCATGCCACTCTCACGGTTTGCGGCCTGCACGTACTGGCGCAGGTTTCGGGGCCCAATGCCGAACTGTCGGAGCTCCTCGCATGTGCGAATGAGCGGGAAGTCGTGACCATCCACCAAGTCCCTGCCGTGCGGTGAGGTGCGCATCTTTATGACGCCTGCCACCGAGAGCTCGCGTACGAATCCTACCGACACGCCAAGTATCTCGGGCATGCGACTGAGCGGATGGTACTTCTCCAGGTCCTCCTGGCTGTCCGGTCCAATGCCGGCATCCGTTCCTAGAGGCGGGGCGTCAATCGTGGTGGTCTCCCCCGTCTGGCTCATGAGCTGTGCGAGCGAGAACTCACCCTTTGCCAGCTCCTCCTTGATTACCTGCAGTGGCATGAATCGGTTCTTTTGCAGATACAGTATGGTCTCCAGACGCCGGATGTCGTGCTGGGAATACAGCCGGTAACCGCCTGGAGTGCGCGAGGGGTTAAGAAGCCCCTCGTCCTCGAGGTAGCGAACCTTGGACACCGATAGGTCGGGGTACTGCGGTTGCAGCTTCTTTACCACTTTGCCTATGGTGAGATACCCAGCGTCTGGCATGCGTCTATCCCGTCTTTACCCGCGTGGTGCGACGATTGGTGTGGAACACCATGCGGAATGTACCAATCTGAATGGTGGACCCGTCCTTGAGCACGGCCTTGCTCACGATGGCGCCGTCCACCCAGGTACCGTTGAGCGATCCCATGTCCTCGATGGTGGCGTAGCCGGAGGCAATTCCGGAGAGGTCGATGTGGGCATGCCTGCGAGAAACCGTCATGTCGTTGAGGAAGACGGAGTTCTTGGGGTCCCTGCCCAGCGTGATGTCTTGGTCATCGAGCTCGAAGGTCTCGCCCGACATGGGACCCTTGACTATGGTGATGGTGCATCTGGCCGCGCCCGCGCCGCCGAGCAGATCCGGAATGGTGGAGTCTGCCGACGGCATCCTGAATATCTCGGTTGCACCCATGTTGGAATGCGTGGGTTGCATCTTGTCTCCCCTCATAACGCTGTTCCACCCCATAATACTCCTTGGCGGCAAAAAACGGTACACGACCCTGTGGTCTTATCGGCACGCAACACAGTCCATCTCCACGAGGGCACCAAGCGGCAACGCAGAGACCGCGACGACGGCCCTCGCGGGAGCGGGAGGCACGAAGCGCCGGGCATACACCTCGTTCATCTGCTCCATGTCGTCGATGCTGGTGAGGTACACAGTGGTTTGCGCCACATCGGAGAGCGTGCAATGCACGGTTTCCAGCATGGCCTCTATAATGTCGATGATGCGCTCCGTCTGCTGGGCGACGTCGCCCTGTATGATCTTTGAGTCGTCCTGCGGGTCGTATGCGATCTGGCCGGAGGCAAACACCAGCCGTCCGGCGGTCGTGCCCTGGGAATACGGGCCATGTGCCTCGGGTATGCCAAGTCCGTTGATTGCGTACTTCACTGCGCATTCCCCCCATCATCTTGCATCAGGCCCCGCGCGCCCACGAAGTCCGTCGCGTCGCGCACCAAACCATGATACCCAAGCTCGTCGACAGTAATGCGCAGACGACCATCCTCGCGCAGGTGTCTGCCCCAGGGAAGCATGCGAAGCATTTGGTCGCGCATGACGTCAAGCCCCACGGGCGTTACCTCAACGAAGGAGAGCAGGCTGCGCCACAAGGCCCTGGCCTGCCTTGGGGGCACCAGGAGCAGGTAGGTGGGCGTCTCCACGTCCAATCGCGCCACGATACAAGGAATGCGGTCCAGCATGCAAGAGCACACGCTCCCGGGTGCGGGCAGGTCGCGGGCGCGCGTGTAGTCTGCCAGCACATGGCCCGCCTTGCTGCCTGTCAGAACGAGTACCACATGTGACCGCGAGACGTCCTCGCAGTCAAGGTTTGCAAAGGGCGCGACGCCATCCTGCTCTATGGCTGCCACAAACGAGAGCCACCCCTCCAGCACGTCGGCGCGACTTGAGGCGTCAAACAGCACATACTCGCTGTCGCCCGTACGCGCGATCAGCGGGATGGAGGCGACGCCCCCGTCTCCGGTGAGCACGGCCCCAAAGCCGCATCCCCCCACGTCTAGCAAGGGACCGGCACAGGTCGTGGCCATGTATCCTGCGGCGTCAGAACCACCTAGCAAGAGCATCTTTGCCATGGATGCATCACACACCAGCGCGCCATCGGCCAGACACTCGCCTGCCAGAACGTCCGCGTCGCCCACATAGGCCACAGGCTCCAGCGACGGCCCAAACGTCGCCCCCAGAATCATGTGCTCCTCGTAGAGCGCGCCAAGCTTTGGATGGTCCATATCACTGTTCATCGAGTCCCCCCTCTCCCATCGGGTCGGGCTCGTCAAAGAGTGCAGAGACGAACAGCGGCCAGGACGATTGCCTTACCGGTCGCTCGTGCGTGCCATACAGGGCTCCGCCCATCTTGCGGCCCTTCTGGTTCCAGTCAGCCCATCCGCATATGCTGTTGGTGCCCATCAGGGCGTTGGGGCGAACGAGCACGCTCTTGTACGACACGTCCTTGATGTTGGGCCACAGGGAGCAGGTAACGTCCTGGACGGCGCTGAGCGGCACCTTGTAGCCAAAGTCGTAGGCATAGGGCTGCATCCTGGTGACCCAAGAGGAATTGGAAATGGTGTACTCGCCAAAGTTCTCGTAGCCCCACTCCATGAGGGTGGCCGTGTCGTTGAATCGGCCCATGGGTGTCTTGCACCCGATCACGCCGGAGTAGAGTTGGACATCACCTCGACCCGAGGCACCAACGAAGGAGTAGCCGTCGGCTACAGCACCCGACTTCACCCCGCGAATGCCGTCGAACTTGCCCAGGAGCTGGTCGGTTGCCTTAAGCACCGTGGGATAGCCGCGGACGGTGGTCTGTGCCTCCTCCATAACGACCGTCTGGCAGATGAAGGGGTAGTGCTGCATCGCATACCTTCCCATGATGGCAAGGTCCTTGGCGCACGAATAGTGGTCGTCTACGTCCATGCCGTGGGAGTTGACGAAGTGGGTGTTGGTCATGCCAATCTCTTTGGCCTTGGCATTCATGAGCTTGGCGAAGGCCTCTTCGCTCCCCGCTATGTGGCACGCGGTGTTGTATGCCGCGTCGTTGCCCGAGTAGACCAGCATAACCTGCATGAGCTCTCCCAGGGGCACCTGGTCGCCGTCGCCATAGTCGGCAAGCTGGCCGCCCTCGCCCAAGTCATCCTCGCGGATCGTGACCATCTCGTCGAGGGAGCGACCGGAGTCCAGGGCCACCATGGCTGTCATAACCTTTGTGGTTGAGGCGGGCGGAAAGCGCTCCTCTTCGTTATATGCGTACAGGACGTTGCCACCCGTGTCCAGCAATGCGGCGCCCTCGGCTTCTTCAAGCTCGGGCTCGGAGTCTATTTGGGCCGCAAGGGTCGCTTGCGGTACCAACACGCACAGACGCACAAAGGCGAGCGCGCAAATCGAGCAAAGGACTATTGCGAGCGGGCGCATGCACGTCTTGCAACTCAACGAGACTCCCCCTCCCTGCGCTCAGCAATCACCCTGCTTCGTATGCGTAGGCCCTTGGCGGTGTATATTACCGCGGCCGTGAACGAGCAAACGAGCCCCGCATAGACACAGAATATGCCCAGGGCCGCAGGGGTACCATTGAGGCCAGGAAGCCATGCGACCTGTACCAGCCCTAAGCCCGCGATTATGGGCAATCCTATGAGCAGATCCACGAATCCGGTCATGAGCAGTGCAGTTGCCGCCTTTCCCACATATATCACGTCCATGGGCCTGTGCTGGTAGCGCTGCAGGAGCATGGCGCAAACTGCCAGGTATGCGTCACGTGCCACCACGAACACGGCCACCCAGATGGGAAGCTCGCCCACAGCCATCAAGCCGATCACGCCGGTAAACAACAGGATGCGGTCCATGATGGGGTCCATGATCTTGCCCACCCAGCTCACCGTTTGCGTACGGCGCGCGACCTGACCGTCCAGGAAGTCGGTACATGCGGCCACGGCGTAGCATACGAGGGCGATCATGCGCGTTTGCTCCTCGTTTCGCACGAACAGCACCAAAAAGACCATCGTGAGCACAAAGCGACATGCCGTGATGACGTTTGCCACCGTGAGTACCCTGTTTGACGGGTTCTCCGAGGATCCCAAGGGTGCCGTAACCACACCCGCCGCCTGTGACTTGGCGATTTCGGGAGCGACCAAGCCCCTGATGGCGTAGTCTATGTCCTTGCTGCTCTCGTTCACGTGGCATCCGTTCGTAGGTCATGACCCTTTGCCGTCCTGCTTACAAGTGTCACATTGTACCGCATTCCACAGGACGAGGGAAATCATGAGGCGGCTTGCTTCACGAGGCCGTCGTACCAGTGTCCTTAACACGCTGTAAGGGTTGTCACTGCTGCTTGACGAGTCCCTCCACTATGGTGTGAAGCACTGGCTCAGCAGAGGCGGCGTAGGTGCAGAACGGGTTTCCCATGCGGTCGGTGGCAGGAACGATGCCAATCTCCCTGCCCGAAGCGGTTGGCCTCCATCCCGAGTGTCCGGAAGCGTCCGCATAACGCTGGATGAGGCCTACGCGCGAGAGTGCCAGGTTGACGTCGTGCGTGGATGGCATGTGCGCAAACTCCCCCGAAAGCGAGAGATGCTGCAGCAGACGCGTGAGCGACATGGGCTTCGAGCGCAAGTCATCCTCAACCCGAGGTTGAAGCTCGCTTTGGGAAGTCTCATGCTCAGCCTGAGCCTGAGCAGCATCGTCGGATTTCGTTCTGCCCTTGCGCTCGACCGAGAAGAGCTTTCCCATGAGTCGTGCGCGTCGCTTGAGTGCCATGGCGCCGGGAAGTGAGCTCTCCACCCAAGGCCTTCCGCAAAAGACGACCAGCGCATCGGTTGAGGCAGCCGCAGCATCGCAGAGTGCGGAGTCGGCGTTGTCGCCTGTGAGTCTCCCATAGCTCTGTGGACCGCAGGTGGTGCTGCACAGCGTAAGCGGCCACGTAACATCACCTATCTCATGTAAGGCGCGTACCTCCACATACGAGGTCAGGTTGCCACCCTGCTGGGCAATGAGCGATTGCATGAGTTTGACTTGCGCAGAGAAAGCCGACGTCACCAAGACGAACGGTGTTTGCGGATGATCGTATCGCTTGGCAATGCGCTCCATGCGCGCCGTGAGCCAACGCACGATTGCCAGGGCCTCGGCAACGTTCTGCTTGCTTCCGCCCACCTGCTCCCAGGCGGAGTCGGGTACGAGCACATACGAGAGCGAGGGAACGATTCTTGCTAGTCGATAGTAGGGGTCGTCGGCAAAGCTTGCGGGAATCCGCATGGTGTGAACGCGCTCGTCTGTGGCCAAGTCATCCCTGAGGTCGAGCAGCTCCCCATACGCGTCCTCCACCGTGTTGAGGTTGCGCACGCAGGCGTCTGACATCCGCAAGACCGCGCTAAACAGTGAGGCGTCCCCCGAGGTGACCAGTCCGCGCTTGGCGACGTCTCCCCACAGGTCCCCCGCTATGGTCCTGGTCGCAAACAGCTCATCGGAGATGCTGCCAAACAGCCTGTGCGGACGAATGGTGGTTTGAACGCCCATTACGATGGCCCGTCTTGCCTGCGAGAGGAGCGCAAGGCCGGTGGGCACGTCCACATTCTGCGCGTCCAAGACGACCATGAGGTCGACCAGGGGATCGACGCCATGCTCGAGAACCGTCTCCCATATGAGCGAAGGAGCCAAATCGTCGTCCACCAGGTGTATGGGGCACAAGTTGGCAAGCGTTCGCAGGTAAGGCGTCGCGCTGCCTGTGGCGGCAGTTACATCGCCTTGCGTAGAGCACGACTCGAGCCAGCGTGCCTCACACACGTGCACCGAGAGCCAAAACTCTGCCGGTCGCACCGTCACGTCCAGAATCTCGTCCAGCCCACGAACTGTGCCGTCCCGACCGTCGATTACCGACTCAAGCAGGGCTGCCTGCTCGGTGGTGAGTCCGCACCGCTCGACGAGGCGCGCAATTGCCTGGGAGCACCGTTGGCCGTCGGAGGAGGCCGCGTGCACCAGTCTTGCCAGATGTGCTGAGGATCCCTTGAGGCGGTCTATCTCGCTCTCAATGCGGTCGACCTCGTCTTGGTAGGCCTGCCGCACGGCATCGACGGTGTCCTTGCCCTGGGCCAGTATCTCTCCGTCGTGTGCGTGCCTTGCGATTACCTCCTCTTGGGTGGGGCTGGTGCGCGTTACGAAGTTCTTGCGAACCGGATAGCGCTTGGCGAGGCGCTCCCACGTGGATAGGCGCTTGCGCATGACGGCATGCTCTCTGCGGAGCCTGCCCATCTGGGCCACCACGTCCTCTCGCTGGTGCATGTGCAGGGAGGCTTCGCAAACCTCTCCGTATGCAAGCAACAGCTCGCTGCGGTCCTGGTCTATCAGCCTCAGGCGCTCCAGGAGTTTGGAAGAGGCGTCCGCGACATCGCGCATGCGTGTTCCAAGAAAGCCGGACACGCAGTCCAGATAGTACATGGTTGCCCTGGTCACGTACCATGGGTCCGAGAACGTGGCGCCCACGCCCTCCGTGGCATGCCCAATCGGCTGTACGAACTCCCTGCCTCCGTCGTATGCACCCGAGTCGCCGGCGGTATGCTGCATGAGCACCGAGACGATGGGTCCGAGCGTGCGCCGATCCTGCGCATGCGCAGCACTTGCATCGTGTTTGCCATACGAGATGCGAGGGAGCCAGCGGGAGGACAGTGACGTCTGCCCTGCGGTGGGCCGCTCGTCAAGAAGCCTTGAGAGGGCGCTGAGCACGTTATGCGGGGCGACGCACAGCACCAGAGGGGTCTCGTCCCCGCGCAACATGCTGTTGGTGAGCGCCTGCCCCATGAGGGATAGCGCCATCCTCAGGCTGCTGGTTCCCTTTGGCGTGTGCAGGGCCATCAGGCTGGTTGATTCGTCTCGCTCGAGGGTGATAGCCGCGTCGCGCTCGGCAGGACTCAGGGAGCCCATGTCCCCGGGCATGCCCGAGACGAAGAGGCTTCCCGGGGGTGTCTGCTCGCCCTCCCGGTCGGTGGCGCGCTCATCGTCCCCATCATGAGTGGCTTCAACGTCTGCTGCGTCCTCAAGCTGCAGCACGCTCGTCGCAACGCTCTGGGGAGGATTGGCGTCTTGTCCTGTCTGGTCGAGCAGCGTGTGCAGCACGATGCCGGACGTGGCGATGGGGTCGTGCGACTCCCAGATGCCAAGCAGGCACTCGCCCGTCTCTATCCTGCTATGGAATCTGGCAAGTAGCTCGTCGTCTACCGAGCATATGGCCTTGAACAGGTCCATGGCACGTACGATTGCGTTGCTCCACGTTCCGTCGTCGGGCAGCTTCTCCATGGCGATTTGGTGGGCGCGGTAGGCGTCTATGTCGCAAACGGTGAGGGTATGGTCGGCAATGCCGCCTCGTGCCACGCGCTCAAGGGGTATCCAGGCAGGCTCTCCCTCGCGGGGTACGATCGTTCCGTCGGCATGCATAAGACCGGGAAGAAGCAGGAGCGGCTGCCCGAGGTCGGCAGGTTTGTCTATGTCCACCAGCCGGGCAAGGCAAGCGATTACGGGAACCTCGCACTCGCCAAAGCCCACGCCGGGATGCAGGGAGCTGTAGTGCTCGAGGATGCCCTGCGTAACGTCTAGCGTGAGGGCTCCGAGTATGAGCTCGGAAAACCCAATCGTCCAATGTCGCTCACTCAACGCGCGTAACGAGGGTTCCGTGCCGCCCAGGCTGGCGACGTCGGCAAGATATGCGAGGACCCTCTCACTGTTGGTCATGGCTCTCTCCCCCTGGTACGAATGCGGTGCGGTTTGGGCAAGCTCCCCCATCCTAGCAAGTCTGAGGGCGCTTGGGGCCGTGAGGATATTGTGCCACATTGGGAAACGATGTCGTGGGCGACGGTCAGTTGGCCGAAAAAAAGCAACACGGTACTCTCACCCCCAAAGATATGCCGTTTACGGAAATAGAATAGTGCGAACGGCCCACACGTGCGATTATGTTCTGGCGACTCGTGGCCCCCAACGTCTGGGGGCCGTCTATTTTTGAGCAATGTTGCGTCTTTGTGCCCCAGCCGCGAGCGCCGATTCATCTTTGTTTGACCACGTGCGCAAAGCCAACCTCCACACAAATTGGACACGTGGTTCCAACCACCAAACAATTACATCCGTTGGCAATTGTGTGTGCCACCGCGACGTGTTTTTGTCATAAGCTGGAATCGTTCTCAGGTGTAAAGACACCTCGTCCACAAGAGAAAGGCACGCTCATGACAATGCTGGTTAAGCTCGACCAAAGCCACAACTGGCGTCTGCGCTATCACCTGCAGATGCCCAGCGGCAACATTACCGACCCCAATGGACTGAGCCACTTTAAGGGCGTGTACCACATTTTCCATCAGTACGAGCCGCGTTGGCCCCGTGAGAACGGCCATGGATGGGGACACTGGTCGAGCCCCGACCTGCTTACTTGGTACTGGCACGGCGGAGCCATCATGCCCAGTGTACAGACCGACAAGAACGGCTCGTACTCCGGCTCCGGCATCGTCAACGGTGACGAGCTCTGGCTCTATTACACCGGCAACGAGCTTATGCCCGGTGGCAAGAAGGCTGGCTATGACTACGACTTCAAGGGTCGCAAGGCCAACGAGACGCTCGTGGTGTGCACCGATGACGGTGACAAGTGCCACATAACGCTGGGCGAGAAGCGCCCCGTGCTGTGCAACGACCAGTACCCTGCCTACGCGTCCAACCACGTGCGTGATCCCAAGGTGTGGAAGGAAGACGGCAAGTGGTGGATGCTGCTGGGTTGCCGCACCATGGAGTCCCACGGCTGCGCACTGCTGTACAGCTCCGATGACGGCATCAAGTGGGAGATGGCCGGTTCTGCCACCAACATTGGTGACGGTCCGTTTGGCTACATGTGGGAGTGCCCAAGCGTCGCCCAGTTCGAGGACAAGGAATTCCTGTTCGTGTGCCCGCAGGGCGTGCCCAAGCAGCAGTATCGCTTCCAGACCATCCACAACTCGGGATACTTCCCCGTCGAGGGCAAGGTCATCGACATTCTTTCGCAGGATCCCGGCAAGCAGGACGCCGAGAAGCCCTATCCCTGCATGAACATGGACGACTTTATCGAGCTGGACTTTGGCTTCGACTTCTATGCCTGCCAGGTGTTCGAGGACGAGAAGGGTCGCAAGATCCTCATGGCATGGGCCGGCGTCGCCGACATGGAGTTCGAGTACGACGTTCCCACCACTCCCGAATGGGCCCACACCCTCACCATGCCGCGTGAGCTCACGCTCAACGAGGCCGGGCGCATCTGCCAGTGGCCCGTGGCCGAGATGGACACCCTGCGCGAGGGCGAGGTCGAGTGGTCGGCAGAGGCCGCAGACGGCGCAACTGGCTACATGGGCTCCTCGAGCTATGACAAGTTCAGCATGGTGGGTGCCATTGGTGCCCGTCTCGACGGCATTGCCGACATCACCATCGACGACATCCAGGGCAAGGGTCATATAATGCTCAACGGCGACCTGGAGTTCGTGATTAACGACGACGACGCCGAGCTCGTGTTCCACAGCCATGCCGGTCGCTTCCGCTCCGTGCGTCGTCTCCCCTTCTCGGCACTGTCGGCTGGCAAGGTGGAGTCCCTGCGCATCATGGTGGACACCTCCGTCGTAGAGATCTTCGTGAATGGCGGCGAGGCCACCATGACCACCCGTTGGTTCCCGCTCGACATCAAGAAGCTTGCGGTTACCTCTACGATCAAGGGCGAGCATCACGCTTGGAACCAGCACGGCTGGACGTTTGAGAACATCGCGTAGGCGGAGCTCATAGTAACCTACGAGTTGAAGGCCCCCGCGCTGGGCATGTCCTGGCGCGAGGGTCTCTTTGTGCGTTACACGACTGGGGGGCGAGTGTCCTAGGCGAGTGTCCTATAGGGAAGAGGTACCTTTGGGACACTAGGTAGAGCATGCCGTAGCGTAATGGTTGCCCGACGTGTCCCAAAGGTACCTCTTCCAATAGGACACGTGCAGAAGCTACTCCCCTTCCGAGAGCTCCGTATCATCGGCGAGTGAATCCAGGACAGCGGTGGCCAGCTCCTGAGCATCCATGCCCAGCGCTGTGGCATATGCGGGTAACTCCCTCACGCGAAGCGTCCTGCCGCCTGCCTCGATTTTGCTCACCATGGACTGTGATGAGTGCAGGAGTTGAGCAAGTTCGGACTGACGAATGCCACGCTCACGCCTCAAACGTGCCAAGCTCTCCCCAATGCGCCGGTCGCTCTCCCTGATATCCATACTCTGTGCCACCGTGCTTCCCTCCTCGCGCTCACGTGTAATACACCAGATATTAGCAGTATGCAACCGCTTGGGAACGAGAAAGGAACCAAATTTTTGTTATGGGCGGAACGGTTCTACTTGCGCTTCTTGGAAGCCCGCCGATCCTCCCGGTTGGGATGCTCCATGTCCCACTCGGTAAAGTCGGGCGCATCCGGCATTTTCTTAAGGCGTCTGTTCACCTGGCGCATCTCGCGCTTGTACGGATTGAGCAGGCCCGTAAAGTACACGATTCCAACAAGGAGGAAAGACCCCAATGAGAGGAAGATGAGCGGTACGTCCGCGGCTCCCTTAAGGCCACCCTGTGCGATGGACAGGGAGTTCCACAGCAGCAACACGCCAATTACCAACATGCCCTTGCTAAGGGTGTCGTTGTTGTCACGTATGTTCTCGGGCACACTCTCGAGGTCCTGCTTATAAAGCAGTAGGAACATGTGCTCGTCGGAGATGTCGCACTCCTTCTTGTACCGATTGAACTGACGACGCCGTTCTGGGCTCGCTTCGTGATACGTATCGGTGTCCTGGTAGCTCTCCGGTGAATCAAAGGTAGAGTTGGCCATCGTTTCCCCTCGTTGCAAAGCACCATCAGGCGCATTGATCCTTAGCGCAAATTATTATAGACGATTCGAGCGAACTGGTCACGAGCCGATGTCGGCTCGGGATGCCGTGCCTTTTTGTTCTGTACTCCAAGCGATGGGGTAGAATAGAGCAAGATGTGAAGGAGGAAGTGTGATGGACAACAAGGACAAGCCACCAGTAATAGAGACTGCCAGCGCTACGTCGTCTTCCGAGGAGAACAAGTCCGGCCCATTCGCCTATATCCTGTTTGGCTCCGTCTTGGGCATATCCCTCGTGCTTGCCATCATATGCGGCGGCTGCACGTCTGCCATCGTCGCGGCGGCGGTAAGCGAGGACGGCACGAGCACGTTCTCAGGACCAACATCGCAACAGTTCCCATATGATGACATCGAGGACTTGGACGATCTTGAGGAGTGGCTCAGACTCTACAGCGACGAGTATGGTGACGGCGGCTTGGACACGTCGGGTGGCTCCAACAGCAAGATGGGGACCTGCACCGTGGACGAGGCGTTGGACTTCGACCTGGCCCCCTACGACATCTCGCTGGCATCGGAGGTAAGCGCCTCGGCATATGCCAACACGCCTTCCGGGGTACGCGACTTCGTGCGCAAGATGGTAAACGCGGACGACGAGTATGCCACCAAGGTGGCACGATGCCTCCATGACGCCGCCCGCGACGAGGACAAGCAGCAGGAGAAGATCGAAGAGGCCCTCGCCCTGTGCGATGAAGCAAAGAAGGCTATAAACGACATTGCCATACCGTCGGTGGACGCCGACAAGAACGGAACACTCAAAGACGATCTGGGAAGCGCCAAGTCGCAGGTTACCAAGCGGTGGGAGGCCACCAGGGAGGAACTCGCCATCCTTAAGACTACCGACGAGGTGAGCAAGCGCGAGCTGTGGGACTCAGACGAGCAGACCCTGGACACCGTGGATGACGCCGTGCAGATGCTGGAGGATGCCATGGCGTCGTCGAGCACCGCAAAGTCAGGCAAGTGACGTCGTCATGCGGACGCGGCTACGCAAGGCAGAGCGAGAAGCGATAAGGAGGCGGTTTGCATGAGCAAGGCCGACGACTTGTTTGTGTCGATGTGTGAGGACATACTCCGCAACGGCACCACCACAAAGGGGCAGCGGGTTCGCCCGCATTGGTCGGACGGTGCGGCGGCATATACCATCAAGCGCTTTGGCGTGTGCAACCGCTACGATCTGCGCGAGGAGTTTCCTGCCCTCACGCTGCGGCGTACGGCGCTCAAGAGTGCCATGGACGAGATTCTTTGGATATACCAGCGCAAGTCAAACAACATTGCCGACCTCAACTCGCACATATGGGACGAGTGGGCCGACGAGAATGGCTCCATAGGACGGGCGTACGGCTATCAGGTGGGCAAGAAGAGCACGTTCGCCGACGGAGAGTACGACCAGATGGACAGAGTGCTCAAGGACCTCGCCGAGGAGCCCTTTTCCAGGCGCATCATAACCAATCTGTACTGCATGGAGGACCTGCATCTCATGCGGCTCTATCCCTGTGCGTACAGCTGCACGTACAACGTTACCGACGACAACCGGCCAGACGGTCGTCTCACGCTCAACATGGTACTCAACCAGCGCAGTCAGGACGTGCTCACGGCTAACAACTGGAACGTGAGCCAATATGCCATCCTGCTTATGATGGTTGCCCAGTGCAGCAACATGGTGGCTGGCGAGCTCGTGCATATGATTGCCGACGCGCACATATACGACCGGCACGTACCCATAGTGGAGGAGCTCATTTCGCGTCCGCGCCTCGACGCGCCACGCGTTACGCTCAACCCAAACGTCCACGACTTCTATGCCTTCACCACAGACGACCTGCAGGTAGAGGACTACCAGTGCGGTCCGCAGGTCCGCAACATTCCCGTTGCGGTATAAGGAGGCACGCATGAACGCAATCGTATCGGTGACCCAGGACTGGGGCATTGGGCATGAGGGTAGCCTCTTGGTAAGAAACCCCGCCGATATGCGGTTCTTTAGGCAAACTACCATGGGTGGCACCGTGCTGTGTGGCAGAAAGACGTTCGAGAGCTTTCCTGGAGGCGCCCTCAAGGGTCGCAGGAACATCGTAATCTCGCGCGACGCGAAGTATGGTCCCAGCGGTGCCGAGGTGGCACACTCCCCACAAGAGGCACTGGAGCTTGTTGCCGGCGAGGATCCCGAGCGCGTATGGCTCATTGGGGGTGCGTCGATCTACGAGCAATTCCTGCCTAGCTGCACGCGCGCTCTTGTCACCCGCCACAAGATCGTGGTCGAGGCGGATGCCTACTTCCCTAACCTTGACGAAAGCGACCAGTGGGAGTTGGTGTCCACGTCTGCCTGGGACACCACCCCATCAGGTGTTCCGTTTGCCTTTGCCGAGTACGTACACGTGTGATGGGCTCTCCCCCATACGCCTTTTGCGGCAGACAAAGGGGACAGTCCCCCTCGTTCAGCCTCTGGCGAGGCCAAACTGAGGGACAGTCCCCATTGTCTGCCTGTCCGTCGGTTCCTCACCAACTTTGGAGGAGCTGCCCGGCAAGGTTGGCGAGGCAGGTGTCGTCGGCAACTAGCATACCATCGACGTTTTGCACCGCAACGTCCACGGGAATTGTCACGCGTTCCTGCTCGCTGTCCAGGGCCGTCAGGATTCGCTTGTGCAGAAGCTGGGCCATGGCACGATTATCGTCACTGCGATATGCCTCGCCAAATGCGGCGATGTCCTCGTCGTCTGTGGTCACGTCCTGCGCCACCTCCAAGGCATGTGCAAGGTCGACGATGCTTACTTGTGCCTTGACAACACCCCCGTTGTTCGTGAGCACCACATCGGTGATTTGGTAGGTGTAGGACTTCATCACGTGCGCGAGCAGCTCAGTTGGGTCTATTCCCCACTCCGCAAGCGATTGGACGTTGGCATCGTCTGCCTGACTCATTCCCTGTGACAGGCGAGCAAGGTCTTCCTGCGACAGCGAGCCAAAGCGATCGAGCTCCGCCTTGGCCGCCTGCTCAATAAGGGACTTGGTCTCCTCGTCGCTCGTGGCAGTGCGTGTGATGCCGCAGGCGGCAAGCATTCCCGCCATCAGGCAAAGAATGCATGCCGCCAGCAACCAACGAGTGCGTATGGTCGTTCCCGTGAGCATTACAGGTTCTCGAACACGGCCTCGACTTGGCTCATGAGGAACTTCTCCTGCTGCTTGCGACCGCGCGCGAGTTCGGCTGCCGCAACCACGGGCACCCAATGCTTGATTACCTGGATAGGCATGTCCGCCTTCTTGGAGTACGTGGTGAGATAGCGATGCGCGAGCTTAGGGTCGTCCATCTTGAGCAGCAGGTACGTCTGTGCCGCATCCACCTCGGGAATGCCGCAGGTGACGTGTGCCCAGTCGCATACGTACGGCTCGCTGCCATCACTGGGGATGATAACGTTGGACGGGACAAAGTCGCCGTGGCACACCTTGGCGCCGCCCTTTATGCCGTCCAGGCGCATCTGCAAGTCGTAGCGTACGGACGGATCCACGGACTTCACGCTGTTGATCATGCGGCGCAGTTTGTCCTTTTGCCTGTTGAGCAGTGGTGCGTCGGCCGTTTGCACCTCTACCTGCAGCTCGACGAACTCATCGAAGTAGGCATCCGCCTCTGCGGTCTTCTCGGCTAGGATGGTGTCGAGCGAACGACCAGGGATAAAGGTGAGCGCGATGGCCCAGCTCCCCTCCCATTCGCCGTCCTTTACCTGGCTTACCTCCAGCACGCGCGGAACGCGACCGCCGGCCTCGGACACGCGTGCGTCGTTGAGCGCCTCGTTAAACACGTCGGAACCTGGCTTGCGGTCGTTGTAGACCTTTACCAGGCGATTGCCGTCCTGGAACACAACCTTGTTGTGACGGCGAACGATCTCTACCTTGCTATCCGAAAGAATCATGGTCTCTCCTCGACTCCAACCCTCTAGGCGGACGGGCCCGTACCCGGCCACCCCCTTTACCACTAGTCCTCGTACGAGCTGGGCTCGCGTCCATAGTATGCGTCCAGATACAGCTCGCGGATCTCGGAGATGAGCGGGTAGCGCGGGTTGGCGCCCGTGCACTGGTCGTTAAAGGCCTGCTCGCTCATCTCGTCGAGCGTGTCGAGGAAGTACTGCTCGTCCACGCCAAAGTCCTTGATGGTGGGCTGCACACCCACATGGGCTTTGAGTTCCTCGATGCCGGCGACGAAGTTCTCGAACACCTCGTCGTCGTTGGCGCCGTCAAACCCACAGGCACGCCCAAACTCGGCATAGCGTGCCTTGGCATGTGGGTAGGTGTACTGCGGGAAGGTGCCCATCTTGGTGGGACGCTCCGCGGCGTTGTAGCGCATCACGCGGGTAAGGATCACGGCGTTGGCCCAGCCGTGGGCGATGTGGTGGAAGGCTCCAAGCTTGTGCGCCATAGAGTGGTTCACGCCCAGGAACGCGTTGGCAAAGGCCATGCCAGCAAGGCAGCTTGCGTTGGCCATGTGGTCACGCGCCTCGAAGTCGTTTGGGTCGTCGTAGCAGCGCGCGAGATAGGCAAACACGAGCTTGCCCGCGCGAAGCGCGAGGCCGTCGGTGTAATCGGACGCCATAATGGAGACGTAGGCCTCCAGCGCATGCGTGAGCACGTCCACGCCCGAGGCGGAGGTGAGGTTCTTAGGCTGGCTCATCATGTTGTCGGTGTCCACGATGGCCATGTTGGGCAGCAGCTGGTAATCGGCCAGCGGCCACTTCACGCCCGTCTCGGCGTCGGTGATGATGGCAAACGGCGTGACCTCCGATCCGGTACCGGAACTGGTGGGGATGGCCACGAAATAGCACTTGCTGCCCATGGTGGGATAGGTGTACACGCGCTTGCGGATGTCCATAAAGTCCATGGCCATGTCCTCGAAGCGCGCCTCGGGATGCTCGTACATCAGCCACATGATCTTGGCGCAGTCCATGGCGGAGCCGCCGCCGATGGCGATGATGCAGTCGGGCTCGAAGGACTGCATCTGGCGCAGGCCCTGCTGGGCGCACTGGAGCGTCGGGTCGGGCGTGACGTCCCAGAAGCTGGCGTGGGCGATGCCCATCGCGTCGAGCTCGACCTCGATCTTCTTGGTGAAGCCGCTCTTGTAGAGGAAGGTGTCGGTGACGATGAAGCAGCGCTTCTTGCTGTAG
>JAUMWN010000153.1 GCA_030529625.1 Coriobacteriales bacterium | reverse complement strand
ATAAACGACGACGAATTCGCGGTGGCGCTCACCTTCTCCGACCTCGGATACATTGGCCTGGTATCGGCGAGCGTCATGGACTTCTCGGCTCGCACGTTCAAGACCACCAGCGAGCTTCTAGTAATGCCCATGGGCAGGATGAGTCTGCCCACAAGCTCAGATAAGGGCGATGTGGTTTGGCAGAACTCGCGCTGCAAGGTGAGCTTTCTCCACACTTCGGCGGGCAGGCGCCTGTCGTTCTTCATGTCCCGCTTTGACGGCAACGACGAGTTGGACGTGGAGCTGCTGCTAGACCAAGAGCCCCGCGACTCCATGGTAATCTGCACTCCGTGGGACGAGAGCCCCAAGGCCTTCTACTACAACCGCAAGATCTTGGGCATGCGCGCACGGGGCGGATTCAGGCGCGGCGCCCTCTTCCACGAGTTCGACCCGTCGGTGGCGCTGGGCCTCTTGGACTGGGGCCGAGGCGTGTGGACCTACGACAACGTGTGGTACTGGGCGGCCATCCAGGGACGTCAAAACAACCACGTGGTAGCGCTCAACCTAGGGTACGGTTTTGGCAACACAAGCGCGGCGAGCGAGAACATGGTCTTTGTGGACGGGCAAGCGCACAAGTTGGGAGAGGTGGACTTTGGCATTCCGCAACAGGCGGACGGAACCTACAGCTACCTCGAGCCCTGGCACGTAACCGACGACGAGAACCGCCTGGACTTGGTCTTTTATCCCACAATAGACCGCACGGACAACATAGACGTGGCTGGCATCGTAAAGTCGGTGCAGCACCAGGTCTTTGGCACGTTTGAAGGCACGGTCGCGCTCGACGACGGCACCGTGCTGTCCATAGAAGGCATACGCGGCAGCGCGGAACACATCCACAACCGCTACTAGCGGCCCATCCGTTCGCACAACAGGAGACTCGCCATGAACCAACTCGGAAACACCTTTCGCAAACACGTTGCCTCCACCAGCATTCCAGGTTGCACCGTAACCAAGGTGGATGACGACCACTTCGTCTTCGAGACGCCAAACGCCACTGGCGCAGTTACCTTCTATGCCATTGAGGGCATGCCAGAAATCGTGGAGCTACGCATCAACGATGCCGACCAGCCCGACGAGCCCACGTTCTTCCTCCACTTTGAGCTTGAGGACCAGGAACGCGCCGAGGAGCTCTTCTCGCAGATGACAGAGGCGCTCGCCCAGCAGGAGCACTACGACACCAGGCGCGTGCTGCTGTGCTGCACGGCCGGCATGACCACCTCCATGTTTGCCGCCAAGCTGCAAGAGGCGGCCAGGACCCTCTCGCTCGACTACTCGTTTGAGGCCATCCCGCTTGAGGAGGCCAAGGCGCAAGGCGGCACGTGGGACGCCGTGTTACTCGCCCCGCAGGTAGGCTACCAGCGCAAGATGGTGGCCGAGGCCTTTCCCGACGCCGTGGTGGTGGAGATGCCCGCAAAGATCTTTGCGACCTTCGATGCCGTTGGCGCCTTGCGCATGGTTATGCACCTGCTCTCGGACCACACCGTGTTCTCGCAGCCCGACGCAGAGAACCTCAAGTTTATGCGTCACGTAAAGAACGACAAGCGCATAATGTGTGTCACCTGCATCAAGAGACCCGCCTCCACGTGGATGGGTTGGCGCATCTACGACAGTGGCACTGTGGTGGGATACGGCAGGGCAGTAAAGCCCAAGCACGACGTTCGAGACATCGAGGACCTCATCGCCACACTCCCTGCACAGGGGTTTGCAGTTGAGGACCTCGATGCCATTGGCATCGCGGTTCCCGGCGTGGTGAGCCGCGGAAAGGTAACGTTTCACGGCAAAAACGAGGATAACACCTACGACCTTGGGCACGCCATCGCCAAGCGCTACCACACCAAGGTGTTCGTGGAGAACAACGCCCGTGCCGCAGCGGTTGGCTGCTATGTGAGCCAGACCGACTACGACTCGCTCGTGCTGCACACTCAACAAACGGGGCTGCCCGGAGGTGGTCAGGGAATCATCATCGACGGGCATCTGTCCAAGGGACGCAAGAGCTATGCGGGCGAGCTTGGCCCGCTCCTCAATGCCGTGTATGGGCCAGACCGCGACCTTGAGGCAGCCTGGACGCCCGAGGGCATGCGTGACATCGTTGCCCGCACGCTCGCCGCAGACATCTCCCTCATTTCGCCCGACGCGGTCTTTGTTGCCGTGGACCTCGTTGACGACATGGATGCCCTGCGCAAGGAGATAGAGCGCTTTTGTCCGGGACTCGAGCAGTACGTTCCAGACCTCATTAAGGTTACCGACTATCGCGAGCGCATTGCCTTTGGCATGCTGGCCCTCTGCCTGCAAAAGCTCTACAACCCGCAGCCGCACCGCAAACACTAACCGCGTGGCACACTTGCTCCCCGGGAACTAGTGTGCCACATGAGAGGAGGTCGCCATGCAGCAAGAGCTGGCGCAAAAGTACGAGGTTCTACAATCCACTCTGCGCGACATGGGCACAGTTGCCGTAGCGTTCTCGGGCGGCGTGGACTCGACCCTTTTGGCCAAGGTCGCACACGATGTGCTAGCGTCGTCTATGCTGGCCATAACGGCACGCCTGCGTGCCGTGCCCGCCTCGGAGCTAGCGCAGGCGAGTTCTTGGTGCGCAGACGAGGGCATAGAGCAGCTAACGGTAACGATCGACGAGCTGAACATCGAGGGATATGCGCAAAACCCGCCACACCGATGCTACATCTGCAAGCGGGAGGTGTTCTCAAAGCTTCGCGAGGCAGCACGCGAGAGAGGCATGCAGGTCCTGGTAGATGGCTCGAACCTCGACGACGGCAAGGACTATCGCCCTGGCATGCGTGCGCTCGCGGAGCTTGGCGTACGGAGCCCCTTGTCGCAGAGCGGCTTTACCAAGGCTGACGTGCGCGAGCTCTCACGCGAGCTTGGCCTTCCCACCTGGAACATGCCCTCCGCGGCGTGTCTCGCCTCGCGCTTTGCCTACGGCGAGACAATAACCGAGCAAAAGCTCAGGCGCGTGGAGGCTGCCGAGGCGTATCTGCACGAGCTGGGCTACTCACAGCTGCGAGTGCGCATACATGGAGAGGCCGGCAACCTCGCGCGCATAGAGGTGCCGGCCAACGAAATAGCAAAACTATCCTGCCCGCCAACACGGGAACGTATAACCAAGAAGCTCAACGAGCTTGGCTTCACCTACGTGTGTCTCGACCTCGCGGGCTTTCGCTCCGGCGCCATGAACGAGGTGCTGTGAACCGGCAAGCAATGGGGATACTCCCCTTTGCCTGGCGTACACCGCGTGCACTGCCTCTGCTATCTGCCGCACGTAGGCACACACCGGCTCCACGCACGACGGGCCAAGCTCCCCTATCATGCGAACGATGGCAGAGCCCACAATGGCGCCGTCGGATTCGGCGGCCATGCGCGCCGCCTGCTCCGGTGTGG
>JAUMWN010000152.1 GCA_030529625.1 Coriobacteriales bacterium | reverse complement strand
TGGGACCGCACCTCATGTACACCAAGGCGCTCAAGGCGTTCAAGCTCACGGGCGTGAGCGGCGCGTACTGGAAGAACGACGCGAGCAACAAGATGCTCACGCGCATCAACGGCGTGGCCTTCCGTTCCAAGGCCGAGCTCACCGAATACGAGCGCCTGCTTGAGGAGGCCAAGAAGCGCGACCACCGCAGAATCGGCCAGGAGATGGAGCTCTTTATGTTTGCCGACGAGGGTCCGGGGTTCCCCTTCTGGCTGCCCAACGGCATGCGCCTGAAGAACGCCCTCATGGACTACTGGCACGATATGCAGGAGGCCTACGGCTACGACGAGGTTACCACTCCCATCATCCTGTCGCGCACCCTGTGGGAGACCTCCGGCCACTGGGACCACTACAAGGAGAACATGTACACCACCCTCATCGACGATGAGGACTATGCCGTAAAGCCCATGAACTGCCCGGGCGCCTGCCTTATCTACAAGTCGCGTCCGCGTTCCTACCGCGACCTGCCGCTCAAGCTGGCGGAAGCCGGTCACGACCATCGCCACGAGATGCGTGGCGCGCTGCACGGCCTGTTCCGCGTACGTGCCTTCACCCAGGATGACGCACACCTGTTTATCACGCCTGAGCAGATTACCGATCAGGTCACCGATACGGCCCACCTCATCACCGCGTACTACGAGCAGTTTGGCTTCCCGTATCACATCGAGCTGTCCACGCGTCCGGCCGACTCCATGGGCTCCGACGAGGACTGGGAGCGCGCTGAGGCGGGACTCAAGGCGGCACTGGACTCCATGGGCATCGACTACATCGTCAACGAGGGCGACGGGGCATTCTATGGACCCAAGATCGACTTCCACCTGCAGGACTGCCTGGGCCGCACCTGGCAGTGCGGCACGATCCAGCTGGACTTCCAGCTGCCGCACAACTTCCAGCTGGAGTACACCGCAAGCGATGGCTCCAAGCAGCAGCCCATCATGATTCACCGCGCCGGCTTTGGCAGCTTCGAGCGCTTTATTGGCATGCTCACCGAGCAATACGCGGGCAAGTTCCCCACGTGGCTTAGCCCCTGCCAGGTAAAGGTGCTGCCCGTCTCCGAGAAGACCCGCGACTACGCCATCGAGGTGGGCGCCGCCCTGCGCGCAGCTGGCGTCCGCGTTAAGGTGGACGAGCGCGACGAGAAGATTGGCTACAAGATCCGCGAGGCCCGGGCCATCGATCGCGTGCCCTACATGCTCATCCTGGGCGAGAAGGAGAAGGAGGCTGGCAACATCAGCGTGCGTGACCGCAGCAACCAGACGCACCAGACCTCGCTCGAGGAGTTCGTTGCCAGCATCACCGCCGAGATCGCGGAGCGTCGTGGATAGCACGCTCGCCAAGCTCTGCGACCTTCGCGCTTCCATGGGCGACGACGCCTGGCGCACCAGGTCCGACGTCGCCCAGGTGGTAGCCAACTACCTACGCTGCCACCCGCACGTGGAGGAAGTACGCTATCCCGGCCTCAAGCAGGACCCGTTGTTTAACGAAGCCGCCCGCACGCTGGTGGGCGGCTTCGGCCCACTTGTGCGCTTTTGCGTGTTGGGACAGTGGCATGAGCTGGTGTGCGAGCCATGCGACGCCAAGGAGCTCGTTTGCTCGCTTGAGCGCACGCTCGCGCCATGAACGCACCTGCCCGCACCCTGTTCGTTTTTTCTGCAATCGGGCACGCGCGCGAGTTTGCGCCAGCTGGTTTGGCTAATCTTTTGAATGTGAGTACGAATCTCGAATAAGGAGGAGCAATGGCAGAACTTGAAGGCATTATCGACAACGTCGATGCCTTGGAGGAGCGTATTGCACAAATGCGTGCCGCGCAGGCCGTGTTTGCCACGTTTGATCAGGAGCAGGTTGACAAGATCTTCTACGAGGCCGCCATGGCGGCCAACAAGGCGCGCATCCCCCTGGCCAAGCTGGCCGTGGAGGAGACGGGCATGGGAGTCGTGGAGGACAAGGTAATTAAGAACCACTATGCCTCCGAGTACATCTACAACAAGTATCGCAACACCCAAACGTGCGGCGTCATAGAGGACGACCCCGTCGCGGGCATCAAGAAGATCGCCGAGCCCATGGGTATCGTTGCCGCGGTCATCCCCACCACAAATCCCACGTCCACGGCAATCTTCAAGTGCCTCATCGCACTCAAGACGCGCAACGCCATCGTGATCAGCCCGCACCCGCGTGCCAAGAGCTGCACCATCGAGGCGGCGCGCATCATTCGCGACGCGGCCGAGGCGGCCGGGTGCCCCAAGGACATCATCTCCTGGATTGACATCCCCTCGCTTGAGCTCACCAATACGGTGATGCGCTCTGCCGACATCATCCTGGCCACCGGTGGCCCGGGCATGGTGACGGCGGCGTACAGCTCCGGCAAGCCGGCCCTTGGCGTGGGTCCGGGCAACACACCCGTGATCATTGACGACACGGCCGACATCCGCATGGCCGTCAACTCCATCATCCACTCCAAGACCTTCGACAACGGCATGATCTGCGCCTCGGAACAGTCGGTCACCGTGGTGGGCGACGAAGCGTATGCGCAGGCAAAGGCTGAGTTCGAGCGTCGTGGCTGCTACTTCCTCAAGGGCGATGAGCTTGACGCCGTGCGCAAGACGGTAATCGTCAACGGGTCGGTAAACGCTCGCATCGTAGGCCAGACCGCCTGGCGCATCGCGCAAATGGCAGGCGTGGAAGTTCCCCCCGCAACCAAAATCCTCATCGGTGAGGTGGAGTCGGTGGACCCCTCCGAGGCGATGGCACACGAGAAGCTCAGTCCCGTGCTGGGCATGTACAAGGCAACCGACTTCGACGACGCCATAGCCAAGGCGGAGCGCCTGGTGGCAGACGGCGGCTACGGCCACACCTCGGCCCTCTACATCAACACGGCCGAGAAGCAAAAGATGGCAAAGCATGCCGCAGCCATGAAGACCTGCCGCATCCTCATAAACACCCCCTCAAGCCATGGCGGCATTGGCGACCTGTACAACTTTAGCCTCGAGCCCTCACTCACGCTGGGCTGCGGCACCTGGGGCGGCAACTCCGTCTCGGGCAACGTGGGCGTGCCACATCTTCTCAACATAAAGACGGTTGCAGAGAAACGAGAGAACATGCTTTGGTACCGCGTTCCGGAGAAGGTCTACTTTAAGCGGGGCTGCATGCCGGTAGCCCTCGACGAGCTGGGCACGATCATGGGCAAGAAGCGTGCGTTTATCGTTACCGACTCGTTCCTCTACAAGAGCGGCTTCACCCGGTCCATCGAGGCAAAGCTTGACTCCATGGGCATCGCCCACGCCTGCTTCTACGATGTGGCACCCGACCCCACGCTCCAGTGCGCCGAGCAGGGTGTGGCCCAGATTCGCTCCTTCGAGCCCGACACCATCATCGCGGTGGGCGGCGGCTCGGCCATGGACGC
>JAUMWN010000082.1 GCA_030529625.1 Coriobacteriales bacterium | reverse complement strand
GGCGCCCTCCTCGTACTCGCTCCAGCCGTCTGCGAGCTCGCGCCGCCCGTCGGCAAGCTCGCGCTCGGCGTCATCGAGCTTTTTCCTCGCGTCTTCCAGCTCGCGCTGCGCCTTGTCCTTCTCGGTCTGGTACTCCTGGCGACCCTCGTCCACCTCGTCCTGCGCCTTAGTCCGCACGTCGGCGAGGCGGGCTGCTGCCAAGGCAGACTCCTTTTCCTCCAGACGATGTGCCACCTCGTCCACCGCAGCCTGGTACTCGTCCGAGCCACTCTCGTAGGCATCCGCGCCTGCCACCCGCAGGTATATCTCGGTAAAGGGCGCGTCGTCCACGAAGGCGTCAGGCGACACGAACGCGTACTCGCCGATCATGCCCGATCCGAGCGTGGTGGAGCCAAAGCTTCCCGTGTAGGGGTAGTTGGAGGAGCTCACCATGCCAACCACCTTGAGCGTGCGCTTGCGCAGCACATCCTTGAGGTCGACCGTGCCGTACAACACCTCCACGGTGCTGCCCACACCCATGCCGTCCACAGGCTTGTCGGCGGTGAGCACGCACTCGTCGGCCGCCTGCGGCCAGCGACCCTCGCGCAGGAACACGCGGTTGAGGTAGTTGCCGTCCTGTGAGAGGACCACGTTGGCGCCCTGCTCCTGTCCGGCACTCGCGGCGTCCACGTCAAGCGAACTCACGCGCATCGCGAGCTGCTCCTTGCCAAGGCGAGCCATCACGTCGCACGAGATGGCGGGCATGATACCGGCCACGCCCTGCGTACCGGCCACGCGCTCCACGTCACGCTCGGTAAACCCCAGCGTGGAGACCAGGCGGATGTCGTAGAGGTTGGTGCCGTCGTAGAACTCGTTGGCGGCAGCTCGCATGTCGGGCCCGCTCATCTGCAGCCCGGCAAAGAACCCGCAGCCCAGCGCCACGATGCCCATTATGGCCAGAAAGCGTCCCAAAGACCCGCGGATGCTGCGCAGTATGGTCTTGGTAAAGGCCGATGCCACGAGCCCGCGCATGGCGCTACCACTCCACCGTGAGCGCGTCCGCCGGATGCGGGTTGATGCTCACCTGGTCCGCACGGCCCTCACGCACGTGAATCACGCGGTCCGCGATCTGCGTAAACGCCAGGTTGTGCGTGACTATGGCCACGGTGCGACCCGTGGACCTGCAGGTGTCCTGCAGCAGCTTGAGAATCTGCTTGCCGGTAAGGTAGTCCAGCGCTCCGGTGGGCTCGTCGCAGAGCAGGAGCTTGGGGTTCTTTGCCAGCGCGCGGGCGATTGCCACGCGCTGTTGCTCCCCGCCGCTGAGCTGGGCGGGAAAGTTGTCCATGCGGTTGGCAAGCCCCACCTGCTCGAGCACGTCTGCCGCCGGAAGCGGATCGTCGCAGATCTGGCTGGCAAGCTCCACGTTCTCGAGCGCCGTGAGGTTTTGCACCAGGTTGTAGAACTGGAACACGAAGCCGATGTCGTGCCGCCGGTACCGCGTGAGCTCGTACTCGCCAAGGGCGCTCACCTCGGTGCCGTCCAGCATGATGGTGCCCGACGTGGCCGAGTCCATGCCGCCCAGCATGTTGAGCACGGTGGTCTTTCCCGCGCCGGACGGCCCCACAATAACCACGAGCTCGCCATGTTCGATGCAAAAGCTCATGCCGTAAACGGCGCGAACCTCCACATCACCCATGTGGTAGATCTTGCACACGTCTGTGAACTCGACAAAGGACATCGCGCCTCCCGCCAGCTCATCGCCCCAAAGCCATTATGGCATATTGGGGCGTCTCGCCTCGCGCTTTGACCCAAGTTTGAGAAAAGGGGTTTGCCCCCTCCTCTCACTTTCGTGCCCTGGACATTAGCGAAGGCAAAGACCGCTGCTGAGAAAAAGCGCCGAGCAGAGGATGGTAGCGAATGGGGACACAAAAAGCGTCTCTTGGTCCATCTTGTGTCCCCGGATGCTACCGTCCTTCGTCTTTGGTAGCGAATGGGGACATATACTGGCTGTTTTCGCCCCGCATGTGTCCCCATTCGCTACCAACGCAATCGCAAGCCACTGGCGGACTGAGAAAAGGGGTTTGGCCCCTTTTCTCAGTCCAGCTATACTTACGGCATCGACTACGGCGTGCGAAGGAGAGACGCATGGAATATCGCATGGAGCACGACTCGATGGGAGAGGTGCGCGTGCCCGCACAGGCGCTTTGGGGAGCACAGACCCAGCGCAGCCACGAGAACTTTTGCATTGGCACCGAGCGCATGCCGCCAGAGATAGTCCGCGCGTTCGCCCTGCTCAAGAAGGCCGCCGCGCGCGCCAACTGCGAGCTTGACCGCATGGACGAGGCCACCTGCGCCCTTATTGGCACCGTGTGCGACGAGATCCTTGCCAATCGCCACGACGACGCCTTCCCGCTGGTGGTGTGGCAGACGGGCTCGGGCACCCAGTCCAACATGAACGTGAACGAGGTGATCGCCAACCGCGCCAACCAGCTGCGCGACCCCTCGGTAGTCTCGACTCTCCTACACCCCAACGACACCATCAACATGAGCCAGTCGTCCAACGACACCTTCCCCACCGCCCTGCACATTGCGGCGACCCTCGCGCTCACCCAGCGCCTGCTTCCCGCCGTCAACAAGCTCGCCCACACGTTTGCGCGACTGGAGCGCGAGAACCGAGGCGTAATAAAGGCGGGGCGCACCCACCTGCAGGACGCCGTGCCCATTGCCTTCTCCCAGGAGATAAGCGGGTGGCGCGGGATGCTGGAGGCATCGGCTCAGCAGATCGAGGTCACGCTGCCCCAGCTCGCCCAACTCGCGCTGGGCGGCACCGCCGTGGGCACCGGCCTCAACGCCCCCGCCGGGTTCGACGTCGCCGTGGCGCGCCACATCAGCGACCTGACCGGCGTGCAGTTTGTGACCGAGCGCAACAAGTTCCACGCGCTTGCCAGCAAGGACGCCATCGCCTTTGCCCACGGCGCCGTGCGCACGCTTGCCGCCAACATGATGAAGATCGCCAACGACGTGCGTTGGCTCGCCAGCGGCCCGCGCAACGGGCTGGGCGAGATCCGCATCCCCGAGAACGAGCCCGGCAGCTCCATCATGCCCGGCAAGGTGAACCCCACGCAGTGCGAGGCGGTTACCATGGTGGCCGTGCAGGTTATGGGAAACGATGCCACCATCGGCTTTGCCGCGAGCCAGGGCAACTTCGAGCTCAACGTGTTCATGCCCGTGATTGCCTACGACTTCCTACAGTCGGTTGGCCTGCTCGCCGACGCAATCCTGTCGTTTGACGAGCACTGCGCCACGGGCATACGTGCAAATCGTGCAAAGATGCAGCAAAACCTCAACGATTCCCTTATGCTGGTCACCTGCCTCAACCCGCACATTGGGTACGAGAACGCCGCGCGCGTAGCGCACAAGGCCTATGAGGAGGGCACCAGCCTACGCGACGCCTGCCTCGCGCTCGGCTACCTCACAGGCGACGAGTTCGACCGCGTGTTCAAACCCGAGGAGATGGTCTAGCAACATGGCAAGCAACACTCAGGACACCAATGCACGCAGCTTGGAGCTCCACGAGCGGCTCCATGGCAAGATCGAAGTGGCAAGCCGCGCCCAGGCGCAGACCGCAGACGACCTGGCGCTCCTGTACACGCCCGGCGTCGCCGAGCCCTGCCGCGCCATCCAGGCCGATTACCAGAGGTCCTGGGACCTCACGCGCCGCGGCAACCTGGTGGCCGTAATCACCGACGGCACCGCGGTGCTGGGCCTAGGCGACATCGGCCCTGCCGCCGGCATGCCCGTGATGGAGGGCAAGTGCCTGCTGTTCAAGGAGTTCGGTGGCGTGGACGCTTTTCCGCTGTGCATCGACACGCACGACGTGGACGAGGCGGTGCGCACCATCTACCTCATCTCCAAGAGCTTTGGCGGCATCAACCTGGAGGACATCGCCGCGCCGCGCTGCTTCGAGATAGAGCGAAGGCTCAAGGAGCTGTGCGACATCCCCGTGTTCCACGACGATCAACACGGCACGGCCATCGTTACCGCCGCGGGCCTGCTCAACGCCGTGCGACTCACGGGCAAACGCATGGGAGAGCTCAAGATCGTGATGAGCGGGGCGGGCGCTGCGGGCATCGCCATCGCCAACCTGCTTTTGGACATGGGCTTTGGAGACGTGATCGCCTGCGACCGCCACGGGGCCATCTACGAGGGCCGAGACGACCTCAACATTGCCAAGATGGCCTTCGCGCACGTGTCCAACAAGAACCGGGAACGCGGCTCGCTCGCCCAGGTGATGAGAGGGGCCGACGTGTTCGTGGGCGTGAGCGGACCCGGGCTCGTCACAGGCGAGATGGTTGCCTCCATGAACGACGGCATCGTGTTTGCCATGGCCAACCCCGTGCCCGAGATCATGCCCGAGGAGGCGCTTGCCGCAGGCGCGCGCGTGGTGGCAACCGGCCGGTCCGACTATCCCAACCAGATAAACAACGTGCTCGTGTTCCCCGGCATCTTTAAGGGCGCACTGGCGTGTCGCGCACCGCAGATTACGCACGAGATGGAGGTCGCGGCCGCCCATGCCATCGCCTCACTGGTAAGCGACGAGCAGCTCGCGGCCGACTATATTATCCCCTCCGCCCTCGACAAGACCGTGGCAGACGTCGTGGCCGACGCCGTGGCCCGCTGCCACCTGGGAAACAGCTGAGCGATCGCGGGCGGGATACGTCGCGCGGGCGTCACGCCCCACTCACGCGTCGGGAGACTCCAGGTCATTGCCGCCCCACTCGGTGGCGGCGTCGGCCTCGCGTTCCTTCTCGCGCAGGGCTTCTCTAAAGCCGTGCAGCGGATCGAACGGCACGAAGATTTTGGCACGATCCTCGAGCGGCATGGGCGCCCGCATCCGCGTCGTTTGCGCGTCGGGGCTCGTGAGGCTATCCACTGCGATGACCCCCTATCTGCTGGTTGCGCTCGCGCGCCGTGGCCTCGGGTAAGAGGTCTATGCCCTTGAGCAGGGAGTTCTTACCAAACCGCTCCTTTACCGCACTCACCGCCAGCTGCCGCCTGTGCTCTCGTTCAAGCGACGCGGCATCGCTGAACAGGTCGAGCTGAACTCCGGCGGCGTCATCGTCCACCACGCCGTCCAGCGTGACGTTTAGCCGGTGGATGCCGCGCAGCGGAGACACCTGCTCGTCGAACACGTCCAGCGCCGCGTCCAGTATCTGCCTCCTGGAGCTCGTGGGCACAACGAACCGCCGCGTCCCGCCGTCGGACGGGCCGCCCCAAAACCGCACGTTGCCCTCGGCTCGCATGGCGGCCTTCTCGTCTGCCGTGAGGCCGTAGTTCACCCACACCACCACCGACGTGGCCGCCTTGCCGCGCTCCACCAGCTCCAGCGCAACCGCATCGGCCATCTCCTTGACCACGGTCCGGGCATCGTCGAAGGCATAGTCGCGACCCAGTACCTGTGTGTTGGTGAGGCAGTGCGTCTGCGGCCGGTAGGCCTTTATGTGGGCCATCTGCACCGGCTCAACGCCCCAAGCATGGTCGATCAGAATCTCGGCATCCACGCCAAACTCCCGGTAGATGGGCTCTGTGGGCGCAAGCGCGAGCTGGCCCATGGTGTGGATTCCCATCTGGGCCAACCTGCGCGCGGTACCGGCGCCCACGCGCCAGAAGTCGGTGATGGGGCGATGGTCCCACAGCATCTCCTTGTAGCTCTGCTCGTCCAGCTCGCCAAAGAAGTCCTCGCTGTGCTTGGCGGTAATGTCCAGCGCTACCTTGGCCAGATATAGGTTGGGTCCCACGCCGCAGGTTGCCGGGATGCCCGTGCGCGCCACCACGTCGGCGCGGATCCGCTCCCCCAGCTCGCGTGCCGACAGCCCATAGAGCGAGAGGTAGGGCGTCACGTCGAAGAACGCCTCGTCGATGGAATACACGTGGATGTCGTCCTTGCTCATCCAGCGCAGGTAGATGCCGTATATCTCGGCGGACTTCTGGATGTAGCGCGCCATGCGGGGAGGCGCCACCTCATAGCGCAGGTGCTCGGGAATCTGGAACAGCCGGCATCGGTTGCGCACGCCCTTGGCCTTGAGCGAGGGAGAGACGGCCAGGCAGATGGTCTTGTTGGTGCGCGTGAGGTCTGCCACCACGAGGTCGGTGGTCATAGGGTCTAACCCACGGTCGACGCACTCAACGCTCGCATAGAAGCTCTTGAGGTCGATGCACAGGTACTGTTTGTTGGCCGATTCTCTCATGCCCCCTATTGTAGCGTGCCGACAAGACCGAAACGAAACGCGCCTGTGTTCGGAGGACAGTCCCCCGAGTACAGGCGCGTGACGTGGGCGCTGCTCAGGCGTTTGTTACCGTCGCGAACGGCTCCAGGCTGCGGGCCAGGATGCCGTGCATCTGCGCAATGGCCACGCCGTAGTTCACCATGGGCACGCCGGCCGCCGTGGCCGTCGCCATGCGGTGCGCCATCTCGCGCTCGTTGAGCATGCAGCCGCCGCAGTGCACCACCAGGTCGTATGCGGAGAGATCGTCGGGAAACTCGCCGCCGGAGGTAAACGAGAACTCAGGGCTGGCCCCGCAGTGCTGGCGAATCCACGCGGGCATCTTTACCGTGCCGATGTCCTCGCACTGGCGATGGTGCGTGCACCCCTCGGCAATGAGCACGCGACTGTCGTCGGCAAGGCTCGAGAGGCGCTTGGCGCCTTCCACCAGCGCGGGCAGGTTGCCTTTGTAGCGCGCCATGAGGATGGAGAACGAGGTGAGCGCCACGTCGCGCGGCACGATTCTGGCCACCTCGCCAAACGCCTGAGAGTCGGTTATTACGACGCGCGGCGGTCTAGCCAGCTGCTCGAGCACGCCGGCAAGCTCTGCCGGCTGGCACACGAGCGCCGAGGCATGCGCATCGATCACGTCGCGCAGCACGAGCTGCTGGGGCAGGATGAGCCTGCCCTTGGGAGCCGACGCGTCGATGGGACACACCAGCACCACCACGTCACCCTCCTCGAGCAAGTCGCTCACGATGAGGCGGCGGTGGCCGGCATCGGCGGCGAGCGCGCCAAGGCGCTCCTTCAGCTCGTGGATGCCGCTACCCTCGCGCGCACTCACCAGAACCTCGTTGGGGGCGAGCTCGGGCGCGTCGCCCTTCAGTAGGTCCGCCTTGTTGAGCGCCACCAGGTACGGCAGCCTCCGGTCGGAAAACTCGTCGAGCAGCATGCGGTCGGCCTGCGTGAGCCCGCGCGTGGCATCCACCACGAGCACCGCCACGTCGCAGCGGCGCAGCGCCTGGCGCGCCTTTCTCACCCGCAGCTCGCCCAGGCCACCCTCGTCGTCCATGCCCGGCGTGTCCACGATCACCACCGGACCCAGCGGCAGCAGCTCCATGGCCTTGCTCACCGGGTCGGTGGTGGTACCGGCCACGTTCGAGACGACCGCCAGGTCTTGCCCCGTCACGGCGTTCACCACGCTCGACTTGCCCGCGTTTCTCACGCCAAAGAACCCAATGTGCACCCGCTCGCCCGAAGGCGTCGCCAAAAGCCCCATCGCACACCTCCCTTTCTCCCACCTGCACTGAGGGGACAGTCCCCTAAACACAGGGGACTGTCCCCTCAGTGCAGGGTCGTCGTGGTTAGAACCTAAAGTCGTTGCCCTGGCCGGTGCGGATGAGCTCGATGCGCTCGGCGCACAGGGCGCGACGCTGCTCGTCGGGGATGTTGGCCAGCTCGCGCTCCACCATTTTCCAGCCCATCTCCTGCGTGGCCGGCGACGCGTAGTCGGTGAGGAACTCGGAAAGCGTCATAAGCGCGTTGGGGTGGCAATAGTTGAGAATCTGACCGCTCTTGCAAAAGCTCATAAAGCGATCGCCCGTGCGCCCGGCCCTATAGCACGCCGTGCAGAACGACGGGATGTGGTCGCACTCCATGAGCCAGCGAATCACCTCGTCCAGCGTGCGCTGGTCGCTCACGTCAAACTGCTCGGTGTCGGTGGGGCGAATCTCCTCGGTGTAGCCGCCCACGCTCGTGCGCGACGCACCGCTGATCTGCGAGATGCCCAGCTCGAGCGCACGACGGCGCACGGCCTCGCTCTCGCGCGTGGAGATGATCATGCCGGTGTAGGGCACCGCAATGCGGATGAGCGCGATAATCTTTGCAAACATCTCGTCAGAGAGCGAGTTGTCGAACTCGGTGGGGTCGATGTCATCGGCGGGCTTCACGCGCGGCACGCTAATGGTGTGCGGTCCCACGCCGTTCACGGCCTCCAAGTGCTCGGCATGCATGAGCAGCCCGGCGAACTCGTACGCATAGCCGTCCAGGCCAAACAGCACGCCCAGGCCCAGGTCGTCAATGCCACCCTGGAACGCGCGGTCCATGGCCTCGGTGTGCCAGTTGTAGTCGTGCTTGGGTCCCCACGGATGGAGCTTGAGGTAGTTCTCCTTGTGGTAGGTCTCCTGGAACAGGATGTAGGTGCCGATCTCGGCCTCCTTGAGCATGCGGTACTCCTCCACCGTGGTGGCCGCGATGTTCACGTTCACGCGGCGGATGGCACCGTTCTTGTGCTTAACAGAGTAAATGGTGTGGATCGAGTCCAGTATGTACTCGATGGGACTCATGCGCGGGTCCTCGCCCGATTCGATGGCCAGGCGCTTGTGGCCCATGTCCTGCAGCGCAATCACCTCGTCGCGAATCTCGTCCTGCGTGAGCTTGCGGCGCGGGATGGTCTTGTTGATGGCATGGTAGGGACAGTACAGGCACCCGTTGATGCAGTAGTTCGAGAGGTACAGCGGCGCGAAGAGCACGATGCGGTTGCCGTAGTAGGCCAGCTTGATGGCGCGCGCGAGCTTGAATATCTCCTCGTTCACCTTGGGGTCGTCACAGGCCAGCAGCACCGACGCCTCGCGGTGGCCGATCACAGCGCAGTGGTCCTTGTCGGGATGCAGGTTGGGCTTGCACTTGTCCAGGATCGAGTAGATAAGGTCCAGGTCGTTCTTGTGCTCCTGCGCGTAGGCCAGGGTGTCCAGAATCTCTTGATGGTTGATAAACTCGTCCGCGCAATGCGACGCGGGGTCGTACTGATAGGCCATGGTCACTCCTTAGGTTGCGGTATGCTTGCGGCCGTTCGCGGGTCCCCACGATCCACGACGACCTGATATCCAATGGAACACATGCGCGCGGCCAGTTGGTCGCGGCTTTGGGCGGACTCCTCGCCCGTGCAAATCTTGTTGTCGTACAGCTCGTACTTGCTACGCACGCCTGCAGGCGACAGGTTGGGCATCACCACGTTGGCACCGGCTAGGATGCCCTTCTCACGGCCGCGTGGGTCCAGCGTGCCCAGCGCCGTCGTGGCAGGCAGCAGCAGGTTGGGCTGCATGAGGCGCAAAAGCGAGAGCAAGAAGCACGTGAGCTCCACCGAGCCGCCCGGCTCGTAGGCAAATTCCGTGGCATGGTGCGGCACGAACGGCCCGATTCCGCACATCTGCGGACGGAATTCCTCCACGAACTTGAGGTCGGCGGCAAGGTGTGCCGGCGTTTGATACGGGGAACCCACCATAAAGCCGCAGCCCACGGCATAGCCAATGTCGCGCAGGTCGCGAAGACAGCGCATGCGATTGTGATACGACATGGCCGCAGGATGCAGCCGCTCGTAGTGGGCGCGCGTGGCAGTCTCGTGACGCAACAGGTAACGATCGGCGCCCGCGTCGAACAGCGCCTGGTAGCTGGCTCGGCTGCGCTCCCCCACCGACAGCGTGACGGCGCAGTCGGGGTGCGCCGCCTTGATACTGGCGACGATGCCACATAGTCGCTCGTCGTCAAACCACGGATCTTCTCCACCCTGCAGCACGAAGGTGCGAAAGCCCAGGTCGTACCCTTCGTTCGCGCAGTCCATTATGTCCTGGGGAGAGAGGCGATAGCGCTCCGCCGTGGCATTCGAGCGACGGATGCCACAATACCGGCAATCGTTCTTGCAATGGCTGCTTATCTCGATGAGACCGCGCACGAAGACGTCCGTGCCGTAGACGGCCTTGCGCACCTCCACCGCACGCTCTGCGGCATATGCTGCCAGCTCCGGCGTGCGCTGATCCACGAGCTGCTCGTACTCGGCGAGCGCCAGCTCGTGCCTCTGTGCGAGCACATCTATAAGATGTGCCAAGTCGCTTCTCATGTACCGATCCCTTGTCTTCAGCCGAGACGTCAGGCCCACGCCCGCGCCCCACTTGTTGTCAGGCACCACGCCTAGTATGCCACAAACTGAGAAAAGAGGCCAAACCCCTTTTCTCAGCCGCCGCCTACTCGCTGCGCAGGGCCTCCACGGGGTCGGCCTTGGCGGCCTTGCGGGAGGGGATCAGGCCCGCCACCAGCGACAGCAGCACGCTCACGCCCACCAAGATTACGGCGGCCGTAATGGGCAGTCGCGCCACGCGGTGGACGCCAAAGTTGGCCTCCACAATAAGGTTTGCCGGGATGCAGGCCACCGCTGTGATGCCCACGCCCATAAGGCCGCTCACCAGCCCCTCGATCACCGTCTCGGCGTTGAACACGCGGCCGATGTCACGCTTGCTCGCACCAATGGAGCGCAGGATACCAATCTCCTTCTTGCGCTCGAGCACCGAGATGTAGGTGATCACGCCAATCATGATGGAGCTCACCACCAGCGAGATGGCCACGAAGGCGATGAGCACGTAACTGATCATATTGACGATGTCGGTGACCGAGCTCATCAGCGCGCCCACAATGTCGGTGTAGGTGATCACCTTGTCCTCGTCGGTAGCCTTCATGCGCTCGTTGTAGGCGTCCAGGATGGACACGACCTGGGCCTTGCTGTCAAAGTTGAGCGGATAGATGTCTATCTCGGACGGCTTGGCCTCATCGGCATAGCCCAGCTTTACCAGGTTGTTGTCGTAGCTGGTCCGCTCGGTGCTCATGAGCGACATCATCAGCTCCGAGAGCTCCTTCTCGTCCATGTTAAACGAGAAGGCCGCCGCAAAGGCGTCCTGGTCTATGTGGAAGGCGCTGGCCATGTTGGACATGAGCTGCGTCATGGCCCCCTCCATGGCAGACGAGAGGCCCTCGGTGAGCTGCGTCTCCAGACTCTCGCCAAACGCCGTGAGGATCTGCTCCATCGCCTGGCCCATGTAGGACTCCAGCATGGTGCCCAAGCTCGTGGAGAGCGTGCGCGAGATCTGCTCGCCCAGCTGCTTGGAGAGCTGGTCGCCCACCTGCGCGGCAATCTGGGGACCCACCTTGGCCGCGATCTGGCCCACGACCTTCTTGGCCTCCTCGGTAAGCTGGTCCTGGGTCTGCTTGGGAAGGGCCGCCCACACCTCCTCCGCCGTCTTCGCCCTCACCTGCTCCTGCAGGCGCGTGGCGATGAGCTGCTGGTCCTGCTCGCTCAGCGAGACGGCCCCCTGGGCGCCCGCGATGGCCTTTTGCAGCACCTCCGGCTGGGAGAAGTACGCCGTGACCGCGGCCGAGACGGCCTGCTGGTCGGTGGGGTTTATCCGCTGCTCCAGCAGGTACTGCGTGAATCCCGCCTGCAGCTCCGCTATAACGGGCTGCAGCTTCTCCTGGTCCACGTTGGGGCTTATCCCCTCCAGCAGCTTGGCCAGGTCTATGGTGGACAGGTCGGGCATTATCGCGGCGGTGACCTCGGGCGAGGAGAGCAGCGTGGTATCCACGCCACTCAGGTCGATGCCCGAGAGATCCAGCTTGGAGAGGTCGATCTTGCTCATGTCCAGGTTGATCTTGCCAAAGTCTGCTCCCGAGAGCTGCGAGAGGTCCATCTGGGGCATCTCCATGCCAGAGAAGTCCATGCCCTCCCCCATGCTGGAAAAGTCCAGCGCGTCGCCCAGGTCCGAGAAGTCCAGCCCCGAGAGGTCCAGGCTGTTCTCGTCCACGGCAAACGCCTGCGTCAACTTGGTCTCGTCTATTGAGAAGAGCTTGCTCATGTCGAACGAGCCCTCCTCGCTCGCCTCCTCGTCAAAGGACTTGCCGCTTATCACGTTGGTGGTGCGGTCCTTGAGCTGCTCGCGCACGATGCGCGAGATGGACGCCGCGCGCATGAGCCAGCGCGTGAGCTTGGGCGTGTAGTAGATGCCGGTGGTGAGGGTCGTGGCGTCCACGTCCTCCTTGGGCTGCACCACGCCCACAATCCGTATGGGCAGGCCCTCCCGCACCAAGGTGCGCATGTAGTCCTCGTCGTCGCTCTTGTCGGTCCACACGTTGTATTCCGGCTCGTACGAGTAGAAGCTCGACGCGGGCACCACCCTAAAGCTTTTGCCCATGAGCTCGCTCATGTCGTAGGTGCGCTCGTCGCTTGGCGCCTCCACATCCTCCTGGTCGGCCAGGCGCTTTACCATGCGCTCCAGCTCCTTGTGGTCGCGCAGGCCTATGGCATACGAGATGAAGTCGCTCAGCGTCCCGCGCTTGGTGAGGACCAGCACGAGCTCGTCGTAGCGCTGCGGCCACCTGCCCGCCCGCACGTCGAACTGGTCCTCCACCAGCGAGAGGTTTGCGGGCATCTCCGCAAAGACGTTGGTGGAGAATGCCGCCGACGATGCGGCCAGCATGGACGAGGTGCCCCCAATGCCCAGGGCGGCAAACGAGGCGTCGGGGTTTATCTGATGGATGCCATCGTTGGTGTTCTCGTCAAAGATCTGGGGCACGACGCCGTATTTATACTCGATGTCCTGTACGTATTCGCCCATGCCGTCGCCGCCCTCGTCCAGGAAGGTCTTGAGCGAGGCGAGGTCGTTCTTTCCCACACGGCCAAACATGCGGTTGACCATGGCCGTCTCGCTTACGCGCTGGGCACCGTCCGC
>JAUMWN010000081.1 GCA_030529625.1 Coriobacteriales bacterium | reverse complement strand
ACCCGAGGCGATCGTGCGGAACTGCGGAATATCAACTCTCTGCAAGAGGGGATTTACCAAGCAATTAATAACGGGGCTCTCCTCATCACGGTCTTGGATTTCCTCGTTGCCTACTTCATAACAAAGGTATCGAGGATAAGGAAGCCCCCGCAAGAAGCGCTTGCCAAAGCGCATGCGGGAGGACTAAAGAGAGGACGGGCTGGGGGTCGATAAGACCCTGCTCACCCCCATATCGTAAACGATTGGAGGCGTATTGTGAATTACGACTTAGGGTTAGCCCGCAATCGCTCGGTACCTTACCATGTAACGCCATGTAACGACGGTGGAATAAATGAAACAAAAAACAGGCCAGACACACGTTCTGACCTGCTGTATTTCTGGTGGGCGATGCTGGATTCGAACCAGCGACCCCATCCGTGTGAAGGATGTGCTCTACCCCTGAGCCAATCGCCCTTGCAGAAGGTACTTTAGCACATGTGAACCGTGGGGACAAGAAGTTTTTTCCTTTCACGCAGACCGATTACCGAACAGGTGAGGAACGAAGCCAATCGGATATGCCATGCTCATTATGCTATAAGTGTCATTTACTGAATTCGCTAACGAATTGCAATATCGATAGAATCACCCCTGATTGCCGCTGCTCTTTGACGCAAAGTATTCGTCACGGTCTTTATTGCCACGCTCTTTGTCTTGTGCAACGTCTATTGCACTACCATATTAATGTGCGCAGTCGGCTTGCCGGGACTCTATCCTTCTCAAAGCACTACCAACGTTGGCGATTGGTAGCAATTTGAGAAGGATGGGGGCCAAAGTGGGGTCTATTCTTCTCAAAAAACTACCAATGCTAAACGTAATCTTATTTAAACGTTTGCAGTCTTGTCCGTGCCCTGGGCGGTCTTTAGTGGTTGAATGGTACTAGGATAAAACTTGCACGTAGAGAGGCCGCCCATGTCCGTAGATATTCGCCGTTCGCCCCAAGGCCAGGCCATGCCCCGTCCCACCGTCGCCCTTCCGCCCGAGGCGTTCGCGCAAACAGACGACACACGCGTGTACTGGCTGGGCAACGCCGGGTTTCTCATCAACTCCCATGGCACCACCGTGCTGTGCGATCCCTTGCTCGTGGGCTTCGACATGCCCACGCTGGTGGAGCCGCCAATCCTTCCCGAGGACGTGCCCGCCTTCGACGCGCTGCTGTACACGCACATCGACAACGACCACTTCGCACGACAGACGCTGGCTGGCCTCAAGGGGAAGGCGGGCGAGATTCACGCCACCGAGTACGTGGCGTCGGTCGCGCGTGACGACGAGGGTTGCACGGGCGTGGTGGGCCATGCCATTGGCGAGAACTTCCAGGTGGGCCCCATGACCTTTACCCTCACGCCCACCTGGCATAACTGGCAGCAGCACATGACGAGCGACAAGTACCGCACGCGCACCTGGGAGCGCAAGGAGTACTGCGGCTACTGGATCGCCACTCCCGATGGTACCGCGTGGCTACCCAGCGACTCGCGCCCACTGCCGGAGTTCCTAGAGATGCCGGCCATGGACATGATCCTCTTTGACTTTTCGGACAACGTTTGGCACATCGGCTTTGCCGGTGCGGTGGAGCTCGCCAACCAGTATCCCGAGGCAGATTTGCTGCCCATCCACTGGGGTTGCGTGGATGCACCGGAGTACACGCCCTTTAACGGCGACCCAGAGCGTCTGGCCGCTGCCATAACGAACCCCGAGCGCATCCACACGCTCGCGCTTGGCGAGGGACTAAAGGTACGGCGTCGCCACTAGCGCGGTAACGCTCGCTCAGGCATGTACCGCAGGACTCACAGAGAGGAACCGCCATGGATCGCATAGACGTCTTCGCGCACGTGCTGCCGCCCGCCTTCTACGCGCGCATGCTCCAGATCGAGCCCACCATCCCACAGATATACACCTTCTTCGCCAATCCCACCCTCACCGACATGGCCGTCCGACGCGTGCGTTGGGATGGCCAGACGCGCCAGGTGATCTCGTTTGTGAACGCCCTGCCGGAGGACTACGTGGGCCCAGACGAGGCGGCGCGCCTGTGTTGGGAGGGCAACGAGGAGCTCGTACGGATGCGCCGAGAAGACGCGGACATGTTTGAGGCCACCGTGCTGATGGTGCCCATGAACAACATGGACGAGGCCGTGCGCATCGTGCGCGAGCAGGTCGTGCCGCAGCCCGACGTGGTGGGCATACAGATATTCACCCGCGCGCTTGGCCTCTCCATTGCCGACGAGCAATTCCGCCCGCTCTTTGCCGCGCTTGCCAAGGCGGGCGTGCCCGCATGGCTGCACCCGGTGTTCGACTCTCGCAAGCCCGACAACAACATCGTCTTCTCCTGGGAGTACGAGCTTACGCAGGCCATGCTACAGATCACCAACTATCAGCGTATCGTCGACCCATCCCACTAGAAAGGACATGCCATGGCTGCCCCCATCACCCGCCTGTTCCACCTCACACGCCGCCTCGATCGCATGGCCGAGTTCGACGCCGTGGGCGAACACAACCTCTCCACCTCAATTGAGGTGGAGGACGGCACGCTCGCCATGTACTCCACCCACATGCCCGACGACCTGCGCGACCTCTACGTGTTTGAGGTCTACGCAGATGATGAGGCATATGCGGTGCATGCCGACTCGCCGCAGTTCAAGGCCTACGTCAACATGGCCGCCACAGAGCTCACGGGACGCGAGGTCTTCCAGCTTGTGCCGCGGCTCATGCTCGAGAAGCCCGAGGGACTGCGCGTGACTGGGACCAACGACGTGGAGCCGCATCTGGTGTATGTGGATGTCGCAGAAGGTGGCGAGGAGGACTTCCTGACAGCCATCACCGCCAACATGCGCACGTCGGTGGAGGTGGAGCCGGGCGTGCTCGTGATGTATGCGACACAGATGGCCGACCAACCGAGCCGCTGGGTGTTCTGGGAGGTATACGCCAACGCCGATGCCTACGCGGCACACCGCGAGACCGAGCACTTTAAGGCCTACATCGAGGCCACCGCAGACATCGTGGAGGGCAAGGAGTTCTTCGTGCTGGCTGCCGACACCCTCGTGAGCAAGGGGTCGCTGCGCTAGTCGGGGCGCCTCCTGCAAGAAAGGGATGGTTTGGATGAGAATCAAGGGGACGTACCTGCTCGTGCTGGTGGCCATGTGCGGCCTCATCGCCTCAGGCGTTGGCCTGGTAACCAATGTGGCGGGACTGTTCTTCGATCCGGTGGCGGCCGAGATCGGCGTGTCCAAGGGTCAGGTGAGCCTCATGCTCACCATCTGCAACATATGCTTCGCGCTGGGTGGCATGGTGGCGCCACCCCTTATGAGGGCCCGCAACCCAAAGCCGCTCACCATTGGCGCGACGGCGGCGCTCGTGGCGTCCACGGCGGCACTGTCGCTGTGCCACAGCATCGTGCCCATGTACGTGCTGTGCGTGGTCCGCGGCCTGGCCGCCGGTGTCGTGGGCATGGTGTTTGCGACCACCGTGCTCGGAAACTGGTTCGTGGCGGGGCTTGGACTGGTCACCAGCATCGCCTTTGGCTGCTCGGGCATTGCAGGGGCGGTCTTCTCACCCGTCATGTCGGGCATCATCGCGGCAGCTGGATGGCGCGTGGGCTATATGGTGATGGCGGCGCTCACCGTGGTCCTCAACCTTCCGGCCATTCTGTTTTTGCCGGCTGTTGATCCTGCCGTGTGCGGCAGGAAGGCGCTTGGTGCGGCGGAAGGGGAAGCCTCTGCGGCTACAGCTGGGGGCGGAAAGGGGACAGCCGACACCGCCGGCGCCATAAGCGGCGTGCTGTTTGCCCTCGTGCTGGCCTATGCCATCATCTGCTCGGGCATCACGGCGCTGCCGCAGCACTTTCCCGGACTCGCCCAGAGCTTAGGGCTGGGTGCGACCGGTGCCACCATGCTGTCGTTGTGCATGATAGCCAACACAGGCGGCAAGGTGCTGCTGGGTGTGCTGGTGGACAGGATTGGCGCGCGCCTCTCGATTCTTGGCTACTGCGTGGCCGTCTTGGTGGGGGTTGTGCTCATGCTGTTCGTGCACGGTCCCGTCTCCATGCTCGTCGCGGCCGTGCTGTATGGCCTGTGCTATGCGCTGGCCACGGTGGGTATCTCCATGACGGCGCGCGACGTGTTTGGCGATGCCAACTACACGCGCGTGTACCCCACGTTCCAGTTGGGAGGCAACTTCGCCAACGCGATCTTCTCGTCGGTGATTGGTTTTATGTACGACTTCTCCGGTGGCTACGTGCTTCCCCTGTGGGTCATGCTGCTCATGGTGGTGGCGTCCGCGGCAACCATCGTTGTCGCCTACGCACGAAAGGCCGCCTAACCCAACGACCTGCACTGGGGGGACTGTCCCCTAAACTTAGGGGACAGTCCCCCCAGTACATATTGGCGCACAACGCAAGCGGGGCCACCCAACGGCGGCCCCGCTTTAATGCAGTGGTTGTGCCAGATGACTACTGGATGATGGTGAACACGTCGGAGAGACCGGTCATCTCGAAGACCTCGAGCACCTCGTCGTTGGGGTAGAGCAGGCGCATCTTGCCCGAGCGCTGGCCAGCGGTCTTCTCGGTGCTTACCAGCACGCGCAGACCTGCGGAGGAAATGTACTCAAGGTTGGTGAGGTCGATGTCAAACTCGTTGGTGCTTGCGGGAAGTCCAGAGATGGCAGCCTCAAGGTCGGGGCTCGTGGCTACAGACAGCTTGCCGTCGAGGGCGATGATTGCCTTGTTGCCATCCTGAGTAACGGTAATCTCCATGGTTGCTCCTAACTTGTTAAGCCTATGGCCCATATGCGCATTGGAATTGTACCATGTGTTTGCAATTCTTCTACTCCGCATTGCCTAAAGTTACACTTTAGACTTGCGCAAACGTTGCAAACGGGAAGGAGAACGGTACATGTTGGCAAGGAAACGTGTGTGCCTGCTGCTTTGTGCGGTCCTCACCTGCGGCATGCTCGCGTTGTATGCATGCGCGCAGCGAGCAGAGGAGCCCGCAACGGCAAACGACCAGACTCAGGAGCAGGCAGAGGCCCCACAGCCCTCCAGCGATACGTCCACCAACGACCAGGTCGATAAGAAGGCCGAGGATAAGAGTGAGGATAAGCAGCGGGAGCAGGAAAAGGCCGTCGAGACCTCGCCTGCCCCCAGTGCCAGCGATCTGCGCGAGGAGCTCGACATCACGGAGCTCTACCACGACGAGCTCGCGCATGGCGAGAAGCCCGCGGAATGCCAAAAGTACATCGTGCTGCACGACACCGAGGGGGGCGGCACGGCCCAGAACGTGGTGGACTACTGGCTGAGTGCGGGCAAGTACATAGCCGCGCACTTTGTGATAAACAAGGACGGCTCCATCGTCCAGTGCGTGCCCATGGACCAGATCGCGCACCATGCGGGATTTGGCAACACCGGCCACAACCAGGAATTTGGCGTCCAGGACGAGTCGCGAGACGACAAGCGCGGAACCACGCCCGTGAGTGAGGATCTTGCCGACTACGGCATGAACTCGTACTCCATTGGCATCGAGATGATTCACGACGGCTCAACTGGTGAGGAATATCCCGCAGAGCAGCTCGAGGCGCTGGACAAGCTCATCGCCTACATCGACGCCTACTATGGAGAGAAGAGCGAGATAATCGACCACAAGACGTGGAGGCTCTATAATTCAGATTGTTCAAAAGAGTTCGAGGAGTACCTCCACAACTACCAGCAAGCGCGCACCCATGATGGGAGCAGGGATTGACGAAGCAAAACGACATCAAGGATAGGAACGAGGCACAAGACGAGGCGCAAGACGCGGCGCGCATGCAGGCGCGTGGCTTTGGCCTCATCATAACCTTCTTGGTCGTCGGTCTTCTCTCGTTGGGATTGTTTGCGCTGTGGCGCCAATTCTCTAAGGACCCCAACGACCAGGCCCAGCAGAACGCCGTCGTCGAGCAGACGGGCGGCGGGGGTCAGGACGGCGAGAGCCAAGCCAAGACGACCGAGGAATACCATGTAGAGCAGCTGCTGAGGGAGCTTACCCTGGAGCAAAAGGTCGCCCAGCTCTTCGTGGTGACCCCAGAGTCCCTCACGGGCGTTGGCACGGCGGTGAGCGCCGGGGAGACGACCCGTATTGCCGCCACGAACCGGCCGGTGGGGGGCGTGTGCTACTTCGCAAAGAACCTCACCGACCCCAAGCAGACCAAGGAGATGCTGCGCAACACCAAGAACTACATCCAGGACGCCTGCGGCCTCGTCCCTTTTATGTGCGTGGACGAGGAGGGCGGCACCGTTGCACGCGTGTCAGAGAATGAGGCCTTTGGCGTTAAGAATCCCGGCGACATGAGCGCAGTGGGGGCGACCGGCGATGCCGACCAGGCGCGCGTGATCGCACGTGGCATGGGCAGCTACCTCGCCGACCTCGGCTTTAACGTTGACTTTGCCCCTGTGGCCGACATCGACTCCTCGGGAGACGGCACCATGCACGACCGCTCGTTTGGCAGCACGCCCGAAGCGGTCACCCCCATGGTGCTCGCCCAGATCGACGGGTTTAGGCGTGAGGGAATGCTGTGTGCGGTAAAGCACTTTCCGGGTATTGGTGACGCCGAGGGCGACTCGCACAACGAACGCATCTACTCGCATCGCACGGCCGACCAGATGAAGGGCTACGAGCTCAAGCCCTTTGAGGCGGCGATCAAGGCAGACGTTCCCATGGTCATGGTGGGCCACCTCTCGTGCCTTGAGATTGGCAGGGGCGAGGGAGACCTGCCTGCGTCGCTGAGTCCCGCCGTCGTGCAGGGACTGCTGCGCGAGGATATGGGATACGACGGCCTGGTAATAACCGACGCGCTGGACATGGATGCCGTCACGCAGGTGTGCGCGCCCGACGAGGTGGGGGTAAAGGCGCTAAAGGCCGGGGCAGACCTCATCCTCAACCCCAAGGACTTTGCCCGTGCCTACGACGGCGTGCTGCGCGCCGTGCGGGAAGGCACCATCACGGAGGAGCGCATCGACGAGTCCGTGCGCAGGATTGCGCTCGAGAAGTTCAAACTCATGTCGTAACGTCGCGGCCACGCATGGGCTGTACAAAAGGGACAGCCCCCCAGTCCGGGCCTAACACCATGCCCATGCGCAGGCTGTACAAAAGGGACTGTCCCCCGTGTCCGGGTCCGCCAGGGGCCGAACGCGGGGGACAGTCCCTTTTGTACAGCCACTCCGTACACTCGAGGGCCTGCCCCCCGAGTGCAACCTTACGTGTATTTTGTGCGCATGGGCCTGTTGGCTTATAGACTTATGACTGCAAACGACAGTGCGGAGTGTTCATGATTGCTCTGGTAGACAAGGTAACCAAGTCCTTTGGCGGGCGCGTGCTCTACGGCGAGGCCACGCTGCAGCTCAACGCCGGCGAGCGTTGGGCGCTGGTGGGTCCTAACGGTGCCGGCAAGACCACGCTGCTCAAAATACTTATGGGGCTTGAGTCTGCCGACGAGGGTACGGTGTCGTTTGCCAGAGACACCACGCTCGGTTATCTGGAGCAGGAGACCAACATCTCCTCCACGAAGACGGCCCTTGAGGAGGTCATCGACTCCGCCGTGGAGATCAAGGAGCTCGAGGCGCGCGTCGCCCAGCTCGAGCACGCTATTGCCAACACCACCGACGAGGTGGAGCTGGAGCGGATGCTCGCGCAGTACGGCCAGGCGCAGGACCGATATGAGCGCCTGGGCGGCTACGAGCTCGAGTCCAAGGCCCGTGCCATTCTCAGCGGCCTGGGCTTTCCCGTGGCAGACTTCAACAAGACCGCCCAGGACTTCTCAGGTGGCTGGCAAATGCGCATAGCGCTGTCCAAGCTGCTGTTGCGCCATCCCGACCTGCTGCTTTTGGACGAGCCTACCAACCACCTGGACCTGGAGAGCGTGCAGTGGCTTGAGCAGTTCCTCTCGGGCTACGACGGCGCGGTGCTGCTGGTAAGCCACGACCGGTCCTTTATGGACAAGTGCGTGAGCCACGTGGCGTCGCTGGAGAACAAGCGGCTTTACACCTACACGGGCAACTACAGCCAATACCTGCGCCAGCGCGAGGACAACCTGGAGCAGCTGCGGGCAAAGCGCGCCGCCCAGGAGCGTGACATCGCGCACATGGAGACCTTCATTGAGCGCTTTAGGTACAAGCCAACCAAGGCCAAGCAGGTGCAGGAGCGCGTGCGGCGTGTGGAGCACATCAAGCAGGAGCTGGTGGTGCTTCCGGAGTCTCACCAAACGGTGCACTTTAGCTTTCCCGAGCCGCCAAGGACCGGTGACAAGGTCGTGGAGCTCGCGGGCGTGAGCAAGCACTTTGGAGACAACCGCGTGTACGACGGCCTGGACCTCACGCTGTACCGTGGCGATCACGTTGCCTTGGTGGGTCCCAACGGCGCTGGCAAGTCCACCCTCATGAAGCTCATGGGTGGCGTCACGCAGCCCACCGCAGGAACGGTGGAGCTGGGCAAGAACGTGAGCTGCGCCTACTACGCGCAGCACCAGCTGGAGACGCTCGATCCAGCCAACACGGTGCTGGGTGAGATGGACAAGGTGGCGCCGGGCTGGACGAGCTCGGAGGAGCGCAGGCTGCTGGGTGCCTTCCTGTTTCATGGGGACGACGTCCTCAAGCGCGTCTCGGTCCTCTCGGGCGGCGAGCGGGCGCGGCTGGCTCTGGCCAAGATGCTGGTGGCACCCGACCCGCTGCTGCTTTTGGACGAACCCACCAACCACCTGGACATTGACTCGGTGGACGTGCTCGAGCGCGCGCTGGTGGACTTCCCGGCAACCATCGTGCTGATAAGCCACGACGAGCATTTGGTGCGGGCCATCTCCAACAAGGTGGTGGACGTGCGCGACCACGCGGCTACCGTGTACGTGGGCGACTACGACTACTACCTGTACAAGCGGGCGCAACTCGAGGCGGCACGCCTGGAGGAGCAGGACGCAACGCCCGCAAAGGCTCCTGCGGGCGCCGAGCCTGCGAGGCGTCCGGCCGGCCGCAACGTAAAGACGAAGGAGCAGCGGCGTGCGGAGGCCGAAGCGCGCCAGGCCCAGAGCCGCGCGCTGCGGGGCACCAAGCGCAGGCTTAAGGAAGTGGAGGCCGCCTTGGTCCCGGCGCAAAAGCGCTACGACGAGCTCATGGAGCTCATGGCCTCCGAGGAGCTGTACAACGACGCGAATGCGTTTGATGCCGCAATGCAGGAGTACACGGCCCTGTCCAAGAAGATCCCCCTGCTTGAGGAGGAGTGGATCGAGCTCACCGACAAGATCGAGGCTGGTGTGTGATGGCAAAGCACTTAAAGGAACAGCAGACGCAGCCCATGCCGCGCATGAACAGGACGGTACCGCGCGTTCAGGCCGACCCGCGCGTTCAGCGTGGCGAGGGCACACGCAGGCCGCTTGCCTATGGCGAGTCGGCCCCGTATCGTACGTCGTACGTGGAGCCCGCTATCAACCGAAGCTCGTTCGGCGATTTTCAGGACATGGAGGCGCGCGGGGGAGTGTACACGTTCCTGCGCGTCGTCGTGCTTCTCCTTGCGTGGGCAGTGCGACTGCTGGCGCTGGCCGGCTCTGTGCTGGTGCTGCTGGGGTCGTTCTACGTCACGGAGTCACACCCCGTCTTTGAGAACACGATGGACCAGCTGTGGCGCTTCCTGCCGTGGGGCAGGATTGCGACGCTCTCGGTTGACACGCCCTTTGGCGGCACGTTCTACGGCGACATCGCGCTTATGGTGCTTGCACTGTTCGTGATCGACTGGCTGCTGTGCAAGCTGCGCGCCGCGCTGAGGTGATCACGGATGCTTGGATTAGACGCTAGCAGGCTGGGGGAGATTGTCCTCACGGTGTGCATCGTGCTGGTCGCCACCATCCTACACGAGGTGGCACATGCGGCCACGGCATACAAGCTGGGGGACGCGACGGCAAAGGAGCGGGGCCGCCTCACGCTCAACCCTGCGGCGCACCTGGACCCGGTGGGCTCGGTGCTGTTGCCCATCCTCATGGCTATCGCGGGCGGTCCCGTGTTCGCTTTCGCCAAGCCGGTGCCCTACAACCCTAGCCGGCTCAAGCACCCGGTTCGCGACGAGGTGCTCGTGGCGTTGGCAGGACCTGCCTGCAACCTGGTACAGGCGCTGGTGGGTGCCGTCGCCTTTAGGCTGTGCTATGCGGGGTATGCGGCTTCGGTCGGCACGTCGGCGGGCTTCTACGTGGCCTGCGACGTGTCATCCAGCTTCGTGTACATCAACCTCATGCTCATGTTCTTCAACCTCATCCCGCTGCCGCCCCTGGACGGTTCGGCAATCATATTTCCCCTGCTCAAGGGGGAGGCGCGCCGTCGCTACTACGTGGTGCAGCGCTATGCCATGCCGGTGCTGCTCGCCGTGCTGTACCTGGTGCCCATGCTGCTGCACGTGGACCCGGTGGGCATGTACCTGCATGCCACGGCGGGCAACCTCTCGATGCTTCTTATGGGAATGTAGGGCCAAACCATGTCGTATCGCGTGCGCACACAGGGCTTTACCGGGCCGTTCGACCTGCTGCTCGCACTGGTGAGCAGACAAAAGCTGGCGATTGGGTCCATCTCCATCGCCGAGGTCGCCGACCAGTACCTGGAGGAGGTCCGCCGCATGGGCGAGATGGACCTGGACGTGGCAAGCGACTTCGTGCTCGTGGCGTCCACCCTCCTGGACATGAAGGCCGCCTCACTGGTGCCCAGCGAGCCGGTTCGCCGCCCGCTCGACGACCTGGAGGAGGACGACCTTGCCAACCTCAGTCCCGACGAGGCGCGCGAGGTGTTGGTGAGCCGACTCGTCGCATACAAGCAGTTTAGGAACGCGGGTGCGTCGCTGGGCAGTCGCATGGAGGCGGAGTCGCTCATGCACCCGCGCACCGCCGGACCCGACCCGGAGTTTGCCGGCCTGGTGCCCGACTTCCTTGAGGGAATAAGCCTGAGGAGCCTTGCGGTAATCTGCGCCGACCTCACCGCGCGTCGGGAGCGCTTCCTGTTGGACGCCGAGCACGTGGCGCCGCGCAGGCCGCCCATCGTGCTTGCGGTTGCCGCCGTCGACCGCATAACCCGCACGCGTGGCGCCGTTACCTTTAGCGACCTGCTGGGCGGGGACCTGTCGGCCGAGTCGGTGGTGGCCACGTTCCTCGCAATGCTCGAGCTGTACAAGCGCGGCGCCATTACGGTACAACAGTCCAAGGTGTTTGGCGAGATAGACATCGTTCGCGTGGAGGGTGCACCGGCATTCGAGCTCGACGAGGAGGAACTCACGAGCGTGGAAGAACAGGAGCTGTGATGCGTGAGGTTACGCAGGTTGAGCAGGGGTCGCTGCCGGCATTGCTGGAGGCGCTGCTGCTCGTCTCGACGGATGCGGTGCCGCTACGCGACCTGGCGCAGGCCGCGGGTGCTGCGGAGCAGGATGTGCAGGAGGCGCTCGCGTGGCTTGCCTCATCGTATGCCGACGCAAACCGGGGCATCCAGCTTCGCGAGGTGGCCGGCGGGTGGCGGCTGTTCACGCACCCGGCGTTTCACGACCAGATTGAGGCGTACGTGCTCTCGTGGGACAAGCGCAAGCTGTCGCAGGCGGCCCTGGAGACGCTTGCCGTTATCGCCTACCACCAGCCGGTGTCGCGCGACGGCGTGCGTGCGGTGCGAGGGGTAAACTCCGACGGCGTAATCTCGTCCCTGCGTGAGAAGGGCCTGGTCCGCGAGGTGGGCAAGGACGCGCGCCAGGCCGTTCTGTTTGGCACCACCACGCGCTTTTTGGAGACCTTTGGCCTGCGCTCGGTGCAGGACCTGCCGCCGCTGGAGGACTTTGCCCCCGACGAGGAGTCGCGTGCATTTATCCGCGAGCGGCTGTCCGGACGGGCCATGGAGGTCACGCTTGAGGAGACCATGAGCGACCTGGAGGAGGAGCAGGAGCTGATTGGTCCTGCCAACGAGGTGGACGGAGCGCAGGACGTTGAGCAAGGCTAGCGAGGAGCGCATCGTCCCCATGCGCCTGCAGCGCTTCCTGGCGCGCTCCGGCGTGGCCAGCAGGCGCGGTTCGGAGAACCTCATGACGGCGGGCAGGGTGCGCGTGAACGGCGTGGTGGTGACGGAGCTGGGCAGCAAGGTGGACCCCGCGCGTGACGAGGTGACGGTGGACGGCAGACCGGTGAGCATGTCGGCGCCCGCCTACATCATGCTCAACAAGCCCGCCGGGTTTCTCACCACCATGAGCGACCCGCATGGCAGGCCGTGCGTGGCGAGCCTGGTGCCCACCGACCGCTATCCCGGCCTGTTTCCCGTGGGCCGGCTCGACAGGGACACGACCGGCATCCTGCTGTTTACCACAAACGGAAACGCGGCCCAGGAGCTGCTGCATCCGTCGCGCCACGTGTCCAAGCACTACGTGGCGCTGGTGGAAGGCGTTCCCACCAAGGCGCAGATCGCCTCGCTTGAGCGTGGCGTGACGCTGGACGACGGGCCGACCCAGCCGGCCAGGGCGCGCATACTCACGCCGGAGTCGCCCCTGTTTGCCACGGTGGCACCCCACGGCACACGGGATGACGAGAGCGTCGTGGGCATCTCTTTGCAGGAGGGGCGTAAGCACCAGGTAAAGCGCATGCTTGCGGCCGTGGGTCACGAGGTAAAGCGCCTGCATCGCGACTCCTTTGGCCCGCTCACGCTTGTTGACTGCAGCGAGGGCACGTGGCGCGAGCTCACCCCACATGAGGTGGAGGCCATTGAGGAGATCGTGCGTGCGGGATCGAATGCGCGCCGTTCCGTACAGTAAATAGTGTCCTTTTGGGAAGAGGTACCTTTGGGACACTGGGCAGGGTATGCCGTAGCGCGAGGTTTGCCGGATGTGTCCCAAAGGTACCTCTGCACTAAGCCGCTTCGCGGCAGCCTTCCCATCGTCC
>JAUMWN010000151.1 GCA_030529625.1 Coriobacteriales bacterium | reverse complement strand
TACACGCGCGGCTGCACGTCCACGCTGACGCCGTCGGAGCCGTCAACGGCGAGGAGGAGCGAGAGCACGCCCGCGTAGTCGTGGGCGAGCCTAGAGGCCCACGTCATGGCCTCGGTCCTGGTGGCGAAGGCCGCGTGGGTGGCGAACGAGTCCCGCCGCGTGGAGGCCATCAAGGTCACCCTCACCGGCGACATGGCGAAGGACGGCGCCTTCTCCGTGTGGTACCGCGTGCACAGCCAGAACTACGGCTGGCTCGGCTGGGCCTGCGACGGCGACCCCGCCGGCACGACGGGCCTCTCCAAGCGCGCCGAGGCGATAGAGGTCCAGGTCCTGCCGCAGGACCAGGTGCCCGCCGGCTACGACGCCAGCGTCCCCGCCTGCGTGAGCAGGTAGACGCGACGCGCTGGCGCCCAAGCAGTGGATGACGGTCAGGAGGGACGCTCCTCCTGACCGCACGGAGGCGCCCGTCCCTAACGTGGGGCGGGCGCCTCTGCGGGTGTGCCGGCATGACACATACCTAACGGGTGAAAGTGCCGAGGGTGCTACCAGGCCTTCTTCTCTGTGTGGACTGCCACATATAGTAGCCACCAGCTGAATTGTGTACGGCACGAGGTCACGGCCCCTGTTCGTCCCGTACAACCGCGGCTATGCCCAGTCGGTGCAGGCGTATTCGTCCTGCCTTGGTTGCTCGTTGGCCATCGCGTGCCCATATCGAGGCAATGGAGTTGGGCGGTGCGCATCGTGGGGCTTCGCCGCTACCCGACGAAAGACCGCCTGGGAATAAAAACTGAGCGTTCGTCGATACTGGGGCTTGGCATCCGAAGCATTTCCCTTGATTGGCGTCCTGTGTGACTTATACAATAGTAAACGGTCTGTTTGTCATCCCACGCGGGGATAGGAGTGGAGAGAGGTGCGGTTGGTATGAGAAAACAACTGTTCGGGGGGGGGGTCGCTCAGGCGTGCGCTTAGCCTGTTCGTGACCCTCGCCATGGTGCTGGGCATGTGCCCGGCCGTGGGCGTCGCGGAGGAGGCCATGGTGCCCGACGACGACACGATCGCCACCGAGCCACAGGGCGAAGAGGGCGAGGACGTCATCAAGGCGCAAAACGTTGAATATGTCGCCACCGTTACGACGAGCGGGGGAGATGTCACAAAGTACGGGACCCTGGACGAGGCGCTCGGGGCATGGGCTGGCGGCAGCACGCTGACGCTGCTTACGGACGTGAACGCTGGGCAGCATAATATCTGGGTCGAATCGGGTGAGCGTGTTCTAGATCTTGGTGGCCACACCTTGACGGGAAATGGCAAAGGCAGCGTCATCCATGTCGGCGGCGGATCATTAACCGTCAACGGCAACGGTGGCACAATAACCGGTGGTACAGGTGATGGGTTTAATTATAATGGTTATAAAGCCGGCGGAGCTGTCTATGTCAATAACGGCGGGGTCATTACGCTGAATTACTGCACCCTCACTGACAACGGGACTGATTTCGGCGATGCGTTCTATATGAGGGGCGGCTCTGCTACCGTAAATAACACCACCATCGAGGGCGCAGACAAGAAAGGGTACGCTCTTTGGCTGCAGGGCAATGGTAGTCCCTTTAATGATGGTGCCATTACGTCATTCACCATGAACGGCGGAAGCATCAGCGGCTTCGATTGGGGAGCCTTTATCCAGGGCAAAGACGACCTGGGAACATCAATGTTTACCATGAATGGTGGGACGGTCAGCGGTAACTCCATAGGTGTGCTAAACCAGGGGCCAAATTCGCAAGTCATGGTCAGCGGAGACGCCATCATCTCAGATAATGATCAAAACGTCCAATTGAACGACGACATCATGCTAACTGTAGACGGTGCGCTTGGCGAAAAGGCCTCTATCGGCGTCACGCATGCTCCCGGAGTCTTCACCAACACCGCGGCTAAGAAACTGCCCTACAACGACGCGTCCAAGTTCACCAGTGACAACCCGGAATATGCCGTCGGCAAAAACGAAGACGGGCAGCTGTATCTCGGCAAAGCTGTCAAGGTGACCTACCAGGTGGAAAACGGCACCTGGGACGGCGAGAAGACCGACCCCATGGAGGAGAGCGTCGCCGAGGGCTCCAAGCCCGCCAAGGTGCCCACGGGCATGCAGGCGGCCGAGGGCTATGAGGGCGGGGCCTGGGACACGGACCCCGCAAGCGCGACCATCACTGAGGCGACGACGTTCACCTATACCTTCACGGCAATCCCGACCTACGAGGTGACCTACAAGGTGGTGGGCGGCACCTGGTCGGACGGCGGCACGGCAGACAAGAAGGAGACGGTCCAGAGCGGGTCGAAGCCCGCCAGCGTGCCCACCGGCATGAAGGCGGCCGAGGGCTACGAGGGCGGGGCCTGGGACACGGACCCGGCGTCCGCGACCATCACGGGGGCGACGACGTTCACCTTCTCCTTCACGAAGAAGGACGAGCCCGTGGCCGTCCCCGACGCCTCCGTCACCGCCCACGTCCAGCGCATCGGCTGGATGGACCCCGTCACCGACGGCACCGCCGCCGGCACCACGGGCAAGTCGCGCCGCATGGAGGCGCTCACCCTGAAGCTTCCCGACGGCGTTGCCGGCGGCATCGAGTACCGCGGCCACGTGCAGCGCTCCGGCTGGGAGAAGGACTGGAAGGCCGACGGCGCGCAGTCCGGCACCACGGGCAAGTCCCGCCGAGTGGAGGCCGTGCAGGTCAGGCTCACCGGCGAGGCGAAGGACGCCTACGACGTGTACTACCGCGTGCACGTGCAGCGCTACGGCTGGATGGGCTGGGCCAAGAACGGCGAGCAGGCCGGCACCCAGGGCATGAGCCGCCGCGCCGAGGCGATCCAGGTGGTGCTGGTGAAGAAGGACGCCCCCGCGCCCGACGCCACGTACAAGGGCGTCACGCAGCAGTACGCGAAGGCTTTCGTTAAGAAGTAGCCTGGAGCAACTGTCACGGCTATGCAATGACCTAAGGGGGACCCGTTCGCAAGGGCGGGTCCCCCTCTTGGTGCGCGGCGTTGGAGGCGTGGGTCGTCCTCCCTGGGGCACAACACAAACGCCGCGCACCTCCTCTTTTCGGCGGAACGACTGCCCCAAGGTGCCTTTAAGGATGTTATAATGATGCCATCCACGCATTAAAATCCATATGGCGAGGTGGTCGGCATGGCACTCACCCGAAGGCACCCCACGCTCCGCGCGGCGATGGCGCTCGCGCTCACGTACCTCATGGTGTGGGGGTCGGTGCCCGCGCCGGCCCTGGCTCAGATGGCCGAGGAGGCAACGGTTGTGGCCCAGTCGGCCGAGCTCGCGGCGCAGGGGGAAACCTGCCACTTTAGGGCGCTCCGCCCGCAAGAAAAGGGGCAGCGCATGTCCCAAAGCGACGTCACCTAGGGTCGAACATCGGCCTACTGTGCTCGCGTTGAGCAGGTCGCTCCCTTGTGGTAGTGGCTGCGGACGAAGCCCAACAGCTCCTCGCGGGGGATGAGGACGCGGGTGCCCACGTTCACGTGGCCAAGCTCG
>JAUMWN010000150.1 GCA_030529625.1 Coriobacteriales bacterium | reverse complement strand
CGGAGACGACCACGGACGCCGCGGCGTAGCCAGCGAACAGGGACTACCCCTGAATCGCAATGCCAACGAGCCCCCGGAGCATGCAGCGCAGGTCGCGCAGGCTCCGGGGGCGTCCCTGTTTGCGCAGGTAAGCTGCGACCGCTTGAGACGCCCGGGGCAAAAGCCCCAGGGCCACGTCCAGGGCAAGCACGAACCCCTGGGTGCGCACGCCGCTGCGCGTGAGGGGAGACACGAGCCAGGCCACGGTGGATGAGAGGTGCTCTGTGGGCACGAGGCGCATGAACGCGACGCTGGCAAACGTGATGGCAGCAAGGCGGGCGGCTGCCACGGCCGTGACCTGCACGGCCCCCTGCGGTGCGACGAGCAGCTGCAGCACGAGCGTCGTGACGGCGATTCCTGCCACCGAGACGAGCGCGGCAGCCAGCGCACGCGGCGTGACACGCGTCGCAAGGCAGCCTGCCAGCCCAAGCGCCACGAGCACGGCAAGCACCGGCAGCGTCGTTTGGCGCAGGACGACCACCACAAACGCCACGAGTGCCACAAAGGCCGCTCGCACCCGCCAGTCCAGCGGCCGCGCCTCGATGAGCTCGGTATCGCAGGAGATGCCTTGCGTGTCCGCGTCCGAAAACGAGGCCACAAGCCCCTGGGCAAGGACACCGCAGAGTGCGCCGGTGGCACAGCCTGCAAGGTAGAGTACGGGCGCGAGGTGCCACACCACGCCGGTGCCCAAAAGGGCCCCTGCCACCAGGAGCTGCCCCAGCTCGTGAAGGAGCGACCCCACCACCGAGACCATCCACAGTCGCATGGTGCGCAGCCGCGAAAGCCCCACCATGCCCACGAGGGAAAGGGCGGTGCCCACGGCGGCATAGGCCATGGTGAGCGGGGTGCCAAACAGCAGGCCCGATGCCAGCACCTTGAGCGCGGCCACGCAGCAGGCACCTCCTGCATCGCCCATCGCGATCGTTGCCAGGACCGCGATGTTGGCGAGGCCCAGCTTCACGCCGGGAATCGGTATGGGCAAGAATGTCTCGGCGTAGCTCAGGAGCATGGCAAGCGCAGCGAGCAGCCCTATGCGGGCCCATCGCTGACGCTCGGCGGGGGTGAGGGGCCGCTCGGCGGCCCTTTGGCTAGCCCGAGACAAGATCCACATCCCTCTTGCTGTTCTCGGCATTATCACCCGTGCCGAGCGCGCCCACGGACGTGCCCGCGTCGTCTTGGGCCACCACCTCCACCCACAGCCTGTGCGGCAGGCAGACGAGCTGTTCGCCGGGATGGGAGATGGCGCGCTGGCGCAGGCAGTCACCGTGCGGGCAGTCGGCCTGTCCCATGCGTGCCGTGCCGCCCTCCACCACCACCTCGTTGCTACCGAGGTCCGTGTGCACGGCAAGGCGCGCGTCCTGGTCGAGCGAAAGGGTCTGGACGCGTCCGTTCGCATCGTGCACGAGGATGGCTAGGCGCTGCGTGGTGCCCGCGCGCCAGGGCCCAAAGAACACTGTTGTCGCCACGAACCCGGCCACCACCAGCACACCGGCCACGATCGTGGCGAGGTTGTTTCTAATGCCTTGCATGTTGTGCGTCCTCCCTTTGGCGCTCAGTGTATCATGGCTATGGTGAGGGCGGGCGCGTCCCCTGGATGTGGGGAAGAGGCGTCCCGCATTCGGCGGCATTCGTTTGTTTGACTTGGTGGAAAGGCGTGCGGGTGAGCATAACGCGACGACAGCTGTTGAGCTCTGCGCTGGGCCTGGGCTCTTTTATGCTCGCGGGCTGTGCGCACGTGCCGGGCACCTCCTCGCTGCAGCAGACGGTGTTTGCCTTCAATACTGTGTGCGTACTGGGTGGCACCATGTCCCAGGATGTGCTGGACACGGCATGCCGCATGTGCGCGCGCTACGAGGAGCTGTTCTCGCGCACGCTCGAGGGCAGCGACGTGTGGAACGTGAACCACGCCGGCGGCAAGCCGGTGGAGGTTGACTACCGCACCATCGATGTGGTGGGCAGGTCGCTGTCTTACTGCGAGGAGTCCGGCGGCCTGTTCGACATCACCATTGGCGCGGTCTCGGAGCTGTGGGACTTCGTGGACGGCGTGGTGCCCGCTCGTGAGGACATCGAGCGCGCGCTGCCGCACGTAGACTGGGAGCGCGTGGAGGTGGGCGATGCCACCATCACGCTGGGCGATGCGGGGGCCCGCCTGGACCTGGGCGGCATTGCCAAGGGCTATGTGGCAGACCGACTGATGGAGCACTTTGTGCGTAACGGCGTGCTCAGCGCATACGTCAACCTGGGCGGAAACGTGCGGGTGTACGGGTACAAGGAGGACGGCACGCCATGGCACGTGGGCGTGCGCGATCCCAACGGCACCGATGAGTCCCAGGTCGTGGCCCGGGTTTCCACCACCGACGGCTCGCTCGTTACCAGCGGGCTGTACGAGAGGAGCTTCGAGCGCGACGGGCACACGTACTGGCACATACTGGATCCCCGCACGGGCTATCCCGTACGTACGAACGTCGTCTCCGCATCCATATTCTCGCAGGATTCCATAGATGGGGACGGGTATACCAAGCCGCTCTTTATGATCTCGCCCGAGGAGGTCCAGGCGTTTTTCCAGGCACATCCCCAGCTACAGGGTCTGCTGGTGCATGCCGACGGTAGCATTCAGACTACGCCAGGGTCCCAGTTCGAGCTGCTGGACGGCAGCGATGGGTAGCGTGCCGCGGGCGCGGGAGGGGAGCACCATGCAACAGAACAAGGCACAACCGGTAGCGGGCATCATCCTTGCGGTCCTGAGCGTGCTGCTGCTGGTGGGCGTTGGCGGGTTCGCCGGGCCCTGCGGCGCCCACAACGGAGCCATGCCGGCCACCTGCCAGTGGGCCGCGCGTGCCGTGCTGGGTGTAGGCGTGGTAAGCGCCGTGCTCTCGCTGGTGCGCATCTTCGAGCGGGACGAGGGGGAGCGGCGCGGCCTCTCGCTCTCGGTCGCGCTGTTGGGTGTGCTGGTGGCCGTGCTGCCCGGGGTTCTCATCGACCTGTGCGCAGACCCTGCCATGCGCTGCGTCGTGCTCATGCGACCCTTTTGCGTGGCCGTGGGCGTGGCCATCGCGCTGGTGGGTGGCACCGACCTCACCCTGCGGCTAATTCGGGTGTTTGGGAAGTAACAGGGAGGCATTGGGCGGGCCGCACAAAGGGGACAGTCCCCCGCGTCCGGCCCATATGTGGGCGCACGGTCGTAACGAGGCCGTACGCGGAGGACAGTCCCCTTTGTGCGGCCCATGCAGTGCTCGGGGGACAGTCCCCCGCGTCCGGCCCATACTTGGGCGCGCAGCAGTGACGTGGCCGTACGCGGAGGACAGTCCCCTTTGTGCGGCCCCAAAACAAAACGCGGGGCATGCCCCACTGGACATGCCCCGCGCGAATGCGTATGGCAGCTAAAGCTACTTCTTGGCCTTGCCCTGGTTGGCGACGGCGTCGATCTTGGCGGCGATTACGTCGGGGTCGCCAATGTACTTCTTCTCGACGACGTTCCAGTCCTGGTCGAAGGTGTAGGACAGCGGCACGGCGGT
>JAUMWN010000020.1:28298-35315 GCA_030529625.1 Coriobacteriales bacterium | reverse complement strand
CATTTTGCTCTGGTGGGCGATACTGGGTTCGAACCAGTGACCTTGTGCTTGTAAGTCGCATGGTCTCCTCGCCCGCGCCCCGTTTACCTGCGCTTTTGCACTGCTACAATCCCTTGTTTGTCCCCGTTTATCCCCGATAATCCCCAATGTAATGCACCGTTTAATGCACCATGCCCGCACCGACATACCTCACCCACGCGTCGATTCGTTCCGCGCACGTCCGCGCCGCCGACAATAGCCTCCCGTCGTGTCGCTTGATGTAGTGCTTTGCCTCGATGCTCCGAGGTGCATGGCCGTGGTACGCGTCGCTAGTCGTCGGGTCTACACCCGCCTCGGACATGATGCTCGTGTGGGTGTGGCGCAGATTGTTCGGTGGTATGCGCGTCACGCCAGCGGCGAGTAGCGCCCCATCTGGCCGGTGGACGTTGACGCGCACGTGCCCGCCCTCACGCCAGAGGTTCTTCCAGCGACGGTTCAACCCGCCGATGGACAATGCCTCGCCGTTCTTGTTCTTCATCAACGGCCCCGTGCCACGTATCTCTGCGAGTCTCGCTGCCACGTATCCCGTGACCGGCACGCGCCGCTCTGATGCCTTGGTCTTCATCTTGTTGCGGCGCCCGTCTGCCTCGGTCACCGTCTTGTTGACGTTCACCCACGCCACGCCGCACACACACTCAATGTCTGACCACGTGAGAGCTATGGCCTCCTCGCGCCGAAGTCCCGCGCCTAGTGCGACGAGGATGTACGGCTCGATGGGTAGGCCTCGAACGGCCAGCAGAGCCATGGCCGTCTCCTCGTCATCCCACACGTGTCGCGCAGGCTCCTCATTCTCATATTTGGCTTTCGCCGCCATCGGCTTGTGCTTGAGAAGCCCGTCACCGTACGCTCGCCTCAGAGTCGCGCGCAGGTACTTTACCGCAGAGCGAGCCGTGCCCTCGCGCATGCCATTGACCCAGAGTTGTATTTCAGTCTCCGACGGTTCGCGAATCTCCGCGTCTTTCCACTCGTCAGGCACGTGCGCCCATGCCACACGCATAGCGAGACGGTTGGCCTTGGACGTCTTCGCTTTCGATGGCAAGAACACGTTCTCGTAGTATTGTCGCAGCGTGTACTTTGAGTTTGCGACGATGTTCTCGGTCAGCTCTTCGTATAGCTGCTCTGCTTTGTACTCCGCCTTGGCGCGTGACCCGTGGACAGTGACCTGCTTCTGGCGCAAGCTGCCATCCGCTTTCGTTCCACACCCGACGCGTACGCGCCAGACGCCTGGCTTCACTTCTCGAATTTGCCCCGTGCCCTTCGCACGGCGCGTGTTATCATTCCCCATGGATGCCCCCTTGTGGGTGTCTCATTTTCTCGTGAGGGGCGTCGCGGTCTTGGCGGATTCGACGCTCCTCTTCTTTTAGTCGTCGAGCACGTCCATGCTCACTTTGTATATCGCACCTAGGTCGTCAACATACGACCTAGGTGTCAGGCCCAAGACGTAGTTCGGGTCCAACGCGAAATACTCGCACACGAGCCTCAGCGTCGACACTTTCGCGCCCCAGGCGTTTGTCTCGAGGCCCCGCACAGCGTTTCTGCCCACACCCAGCTCGTCGGCCAGCGCCGCCTGTGACAGACGCCTCTTCAGACGTGCCGCCCGAATGCGCTCGCCTGCCTCACGCGACAAATCCTCGTCCATCTTCGCCTCCACGATATGCACATAGATGAAAACAGCAGGTCATAGGTTATTTTAAGAGCAGTATTTACGTTGTCAAGCTTGTTTTTCTTTATATCGGTAAATTCTGGTGTATTTCGGTACATCCTAGTGGTACTCTTATCTCAGTCGCAAAAGGATGCGACTCGGGGGTCCGTAAGAAGAGTACAAGTCAGAGTAACCCCGCAAACCATAGTGTCGGTAGTGCTCACGCCGGTGCGCAAGCGAGATAGCTTGGCGTATCGGCTTTTTGCTATCTCGCAGAAAAGGGAGGTAGCAGGTGAATGCCGCAAACAGCAGCAAGTGGCTATCTCTGAGCGCGGCCGACCGCTACATGGGCCTACGCTCGGGCACCGTCGCGAAAGCGGCAAACGCAGGTGAGTTGCCTGCCGTTCGCATTGGCAAGCGCACTCGCCGTGTCTGCGTCAACGACCTTGACGTATGGATGCGCAGCAAGACCGTCAAGCCCAGGTTCCAGTCCTTCAACGAACCGGGGACGGGACTCTCGCAAGCGAAACGATAGAGCCCGCGAATGGCAACACACAGACCGTCAACGACCGTGACCGTGCGTGACCCGCGCGAGTCTTTCGTTCGCTTCGTGGACGTCCACTGCATCCGCCCAGAAGGTGTGTGATGCGACATGGGACCACTACCAGACCCACCACACGCCCCAATCAAAGTCACACCACGAGAGGTTCCGATACCACCCAAGGGTGAGGTCAATCACCTCTTGTCTATGCGCACCATCACGGCATTCCGACTGGAACAGGCGACACGGTACCTCGCCACCCCAAAGGGGAGGTGACGACCGTGGAAGATGTCCTCCAAAACCTCGACGTCACCTACAAGTACTCCATGTCCGCGAGCACGCTGCTCGCGGACAACACGCACCTCGTGGAGCTTGCGCAGGCGCACGGCTATGACCTCGACTTCCTGAGAAGGCACAGCGGCAGCGCCTGGGTCAAGGACTTCGGCGTGCTGCATCGCGAGGTTCCGAACCCGATGGCATGCCCAGCCGGAACCGCATCGGCGTCACCAACCGGCACCCCGCAACCGTCGGGAACCAACAAAACCCCTGCTAGAGGGAACGGGGTCATAAGCTCGCAGGCCCCACCACCCTCGGCGGGCCCGCTCGACCCCACGACGCTCGGGTCCATCGAGGACCTGAGGAAGGACGGCCGCCGCCTTGTCTTCGCCGTCGACACCGAGTTCTACTACCCGAACGGCTCCGCTCACGAGAGGCTTGTGCTCACGTGGCAGTTCTGCTTCGCGCTCCCGGGCGACGATGAGGTGCTGCACGAGGTGGTCTTCTACTCGGTGAGGGGCAACCGACTCACGCTCGAGCAGGCGCTCGCCTATCTCTCGGAGAGGTTCAGCCTCGCCTCGGCAATGGGCGAAGCCGGGATGACCTCATGCGGCGACCGGGGCTTCGAGTACAGGAAGACCCGTAGGTGGGTGGTCCCCACCCACGACACGAAGGGCGCGCTATGGGAGGACCGCAAGTACCAACCGAAAGAATGGGCGTCGTGCGACGCCCTGGCGGACGCCAGGGCAAGGTGCGCCGACCCGGACTTCCGAGCGGCCTACGACGAGCTCTCCAGGCGTCACGGCAAGCCCACTCTCGTGAGGCTCGACAAGCGCTCCAGAGACTACAGAAGCCTCGCAGGCTATGTCAACGACTACGACGCCTACTACGCCGGCGACGCCAGGGTCCCGGTGACCGTGCTGTGCCACTTCGGACGCGCCGACCTGACGGCCTTCGGACTGGGCAGGTACGACGTCGACGTGCTCAGGATGACGAGCCAGGTGCAACGCGGCCACGTCTCGCTGGAGAACTTCAGGATGGTGGCGTCGCTGCCCGTGAGGTACGGCCACTTCTACCCGTTCGAGGTGCAGGTGCGCGACACCATGTGCTTCGCCCCCGCAAAGAAGAGGTCGCTCGGCCTGCTTGGCGAGTCCGTCGGGATACCGAAGGTGGTCCTCCCGTCGGGATACTCGAAGGGCCGCATGGACGAGCTCCTCGCTGGCGACGTCGTCCGCTTCCTCGAGTACGCCGCGCAGGACTCGCTCATCACGCTCGTCTACGCGGCGACGCTCTTCGGGCTCAACAGGGACATGCCGGTGACCGTCTCATCCGCGGGCGCGACGGCCGTGAGGAAGACCATCCGCGCGGCCTTCGGCCTGAAGAGCGTCGCAGAGTTCGACGAGTGGTTCAAGGGCTTGAAGACGGTCAGGAATGGCAAGGCGAGGGGCCGCAAGCCCCACTCGCTGACGCAGGAGAGATGCCTCAAGCCCATCAACCATGACTGCAAGCTCGTGCAAGAAGCGGCCCGGGATTCCTACAAGGGGGGCCTCAACATGTGCCAGACCGTCGGCTGGGTCCCCGGACGCACGTGGGACCTGGACCTCATGAGCGCCTACCCGACCGCAATGTGCTGCGTCTACGACGTCGACTGGGACGCGGAGAGGGTCATCGTGCAGGAATGGAGAGACCGATGGCTCGACCCCTCGGACCTGCCCGACGACCCGTTTCTGCCGATGTTCTTCTACGTGGACGACTTCGAGTTCCCCAAGGGGTGCAAGTACCCGTGCCTGCCGCAGAACATCGATGGCAAGCTCGTGTACACGCGCAGGCTCGGCGACCGCGGCGGCGCCTACGTCACCGGCGTCGAGGTGTGGCTGGCACTCAAGATGCGCGCCCGCGTGCACGTGAGCCATGGGTATCGGGCGGTCGTCCGAATCGGAGACGACGGCGAGCCCACGCACTCCCTCTATCACGCGGTCGCACGCCTCGTGCGCGACCGGGGCATAGTGAAGAGGCACCTCGAGGCGCAGTCGGAGCTGGAGGTGTTCGAGAAGCTCCTCAAGCAGGTGGTCAACAGCATCTACGGCAAGACCGCCCAGGGTGTCCTCGAGAAGCAGAGCTGGGACGCCTTCAATGAGCGTATGGTCGACATAGGGGCCTCGGTCATAACGAGCCCCGCGCACTGCTCCATGACCACGGCCATAGTGCGCTGCATCCTCATCGCCGCCATGACCGAGCTCGACGCCAAGGGCGTCCGCAGCTACAGCTGCACGACCGACGGCTTCATCACCGAGGCGGACGAGGCGACGGTCAACGGCCTGGGCCTTTTCGGCCTGGCCGACCGACTGCGGGATGCCCGCGTGCGGCTCTCCGGCGACCCCAAGGTGTGGGAGTGGAAGCACCGCCAGGACGGGTTCTGCAACATAGCAACGAGGGGCAACTGCGCACCCGAGCTCGGCGGCGTGTGCGCCCACAACGGCTACAGCACGCCCTTCGAGCACGACTCGCGCGGGGACCGCCTCAACTTCCTGCACCACGTCCTGAGCCGCACGGGCAGGGTCGAGACCAAGCACCTCGCCTTCATCGGGCACAGGGCCCTGTCGGGCAAGGAGGGTCGAGAGGACTTCCGGCAGATGGACGCCACGAAGGAAATCTCGATGGACTTCGACATGAAGCGCAGGCCGGTCGAGTCCAGCGTGCACGACGTCACGGTGACCCTGGAGGACCGGGACTACGTGGTGGCGAGCGTGGAGACCGAGCCCTACGAGACCCCCGAGGAATTCGACCTCTGGTACAGGAAGGCCCGGGGGTGCAGGTGCCTGAGGACCGCCGAGGAATGGGCTGTGCTTTTCCTCAAGGTCCGCAACGAGCTCAGGGGCGACCAGCCCAAGCGACGCATCCGGGACGTCGAGTGGTCCCGCATACTCACCTGCGTGATGGGCCACCGCCTCGGCGTGTGGACCATACCGGAGCTCGACCGGAAGGACACCAGTGTCGACGACAAGCTTGCGTGGATTAACGGCTTCAGCGCCTCCAATCGGAGGTTCAAGGAGAGCGACTGGAAGAACTGCCGCAGGCAGGACCGCCAGTCGCAGATGCTCGACCGGGGCGAGGTCGACGACCTCCTCAAGGCGATGGGGGCGGTGACGTGATGGCGACGAACACGGCGGCGAGACCGCCACCACGCAGCACGCAACCACGAACGGTAGACCGGAGACGAACATGAAAGGACATCTGAAATGAGGAATGACACGACCACCATCACCGACGCCGGGAGTCGGGAGAGGGGGTCCGGGGCCACCCGACAGACCCAAGAGGAGCTCGAGCGGCTGGAGCACGTCATCGCCTGGCTCGAGCGCAAGTGCGCCGACGTCGCCGCGGCGATGGGGAGGGTTGAGCGCCTGAGGGACGAGGACGTCGGGGCCTTCGACGACGACGGCGACTCCACGTCAGCGGAGGAGACGGGGCTCTACTACGAGGACGTCGGCCCCGACGGGGAGAGGTACCTCGCGCCCGTGATGCGCCACGTCGACCCCGCCGCCCAGGAGGAGGTCGACGGCATCCTCGGGCCCGGGTTCTGCATGGAGAGCCCCGAGGGACTGGCGTGGGGCTTGCACGAGTGGCTCGTCGGGACGCTGGAGGACGCGAGGCGCGATGCGGGCCGCCTCGAGGAGGCGCTGGGCGTCGACTTGACACTCGAGGAGGTCGGGGCGTACCCCTGGCCTGACGACGCGTGGCCGTCGGGCCCGGGCGGCGGGGATGACATGACGGACGAGGCGCACGCGAAGCCCAACGAGGGGCTGACCGACGAGCAGGCCGTCTCGGACGCGCTCTGCAGGGCGCCGGAGGGCTGGACCGAGAACGACCTGTGGGACGACCTGGAGGAGATGGGTCCCGGAGACGTCTGGCGGGCGTACGGACGCCACTTCGCCGAGTGGTGCTACGGCATCTAGGCGCAACGGAAGGGCGCGCGGGGAGCCCTCACGCACGGAGACGGAAGAGCCCGGGACGCGCGGAGCCCCCGCGCCGCGCATCCCGGAGAACGGAGAACGGAGCATGCGTAAGCTGAACAAGCGCAGGGCCAGGAAGCTGGCGATAGCGAACGCCGAGGCACACGCCTTTGCGGTGACGGTGGAGTTCGACATCGAAGAGGGACCGACCCTCTTCGCGCGCTGCGACGACCGCTTCTGGCTGTCGGTGCACGGGTATGCGAACGTGGCGGAGACAGGGGTGCTGTGCGCTGACCTCTGGGACGACAGCGTGAAGCTGGCGCAGGTGACGGGCATCCCGTGCACCCCCTACGCCGTCGACACGGTGACGCGCTGGCTCAAGCGGTGGCGCAAGAGCGTCACCCTCGCCGACGGCCTCGGCCTCATACCGTACGGGTCCTGGATGGAGAAGGCCCCGAGCCTGGCGAAGGCCTACAGGGGCCGCCGCCCATAGGGACGTCGGCGAAGGGGGACGGCGCACGCGGGGTGGGGGGGGGGGGCCGGCCGCGGCCCGGGGGGTGGGGGTTGCG
>JAUMWN010000020.1:0-28288 GCA_030529625.1 Coriobacteriales bacterium | reverse complement strand
GGCCACGCCACCAGGCGTGGCCGACCCCTTGTCTCCCGGACACCCGACTCTAGGCGATGTCACCAGCGATTCCCGCGATGCGGTCAAACGCGTCGCCCACCGGGTCGACCGCGTCCTCGGGCCACACCGTCTCGCCGTCGAGCACGACGCGCTCGACATCCGCCATGCGCTCGGGCCTCACGACGAGCACGCGCTGCTCGCCGCTGGGCGGCTGCGCGCCAGCCATGCGCCTGGCACGCTCGCCGAAGACGACGTGGCGCGACAGGTAGACGCCCTTCGCGCGCGAGACATGCAGCGACTGCACTACGTCGGCGACAAGGTCGATGTCGCCCTGCGTGACGTCTATGCCCGCGCCCTCCCCGCGAGTCTCTGTCATCGTACGGCCTGCATACTCTGGAATCTCGTGACTCTCTATGTACAGGGCATCACCGTTGCCCTTATCCTTATATATAATTTTGACTTCCACGTTACTCTCTCCTCTCCGTCCCTAGCGACCATAGCCGCCGCGCGGCGAAACCTTGCGGCCCCGTTGCGGAGCGTACGGCACCTTCCTCCTCGGCCTCCTGCGCGCGGCAGCTCGCTGCGCTCTGCGCTTGGACTCGAGCTTGTTGGCGCGCTCGCGCCTCGTCCTGATGAGCTCGCTCAAAACGACCACCAACCTTCTCAACATCTCGTTTATCCTCATGCGTCTATCGTTCTCGCGAGCCCTGTCGGTCACCGCCTCATACTCCTTGCCGCAGGCCTCGGCGTCCTCCCTGGCGGCATGCTCGATGGCGGCCACGTTGGGACCAAGGTGCACCGTGGGCAGCAGGTCCACCCCTTGCTCGGCATAGCTCCTGCGGTCTATTCGCTCGTCGCTACCGTGGACCGCTAGCGACTCGTTCGCCATGTCCTCCCACCTTTTTCGCCACTGCTCGAGCTTTTCCGGAGAGTCCCAATCCGTCGTGCGAATCTTCCTCTTTACGGGCGTGCTCGAGGTGCGGTCCCTAGTCGGGTGCAGTCCCTCGGCCTCGGCCTGCTGCTTGGTCAGCTCGCGTTTGCCCTTGTACCTGTAAACCTTCTCCCACTCGCCGCTCAACTTCTTTTGCTCCTCGGCGGTGGCCTCCCTCTCCTCGCCCGAGGCGTTCCGTAGCAGATAGCAAGTCTTGCTTTTCGCGAGGAAGCCGTCACCGTTACAGGCACGCATGGGCACATGAATGTGCACGTGCGGGTTGCCGTCGCCTTTGTCGTGCACGGCGAAGTCCACGCACATGCCCTCGTCCGCCATCGACCGGGCGTACGTGCGTGCAAGTCTGAGCTGCTCGTCGCGCGTGAGCTCGCGTGGCAAGGCCACGTCGAACGAGCGACAGAGTTGCGCGTTCTTTCCGCGTTCGGTCGCTTCGACTTCGTTCCACAGGGTCGAGCGGTCGCACCAGCGGCCCGGGGCACCCTCGGGCAGGAATATCTCCGCATAGACGACGTCCCTGCGGTGGGTATAGTCGTGCACACGGCCGTCCCGCTCGCACGTGAGCCTGGTGCCGCTTATGTAAGCGGCGGCCGCTACGCTCGTGCGACCTGCCGAGCGGGAGATGACCTGGGCATGCAGATGGTATATCGCCATCGGTCACGTCACCTCCCGCCTCGGCGTCTGCCATGCGGGCGGAGCCGCGTGGCTCCAAGCCGCCCAGGGCGGCGTGAACGGCAAGGCGCCACGCACGTGGTGCCGCGCAGCGTAGATGGTGGACCGCGGTCGCGGTGCTCCCTCGAAGCGGAGTGCCCATAGCCCCGCAGGGCGCGCTCCGAGCTGCGAAGCAGTCTCGGGGTATAAGTGCGCAATGATTTTATCTGTGTTTCCGTCCTTAGCCCTTCCATGCCCTTCCTCCCTTATGCGCTATGTATTGTGGTTCTAAGTGTTTATATACACAACATATGGTATGTCTAGTTCTTATCATACCACATATTGTGGTATGATAAACATATAGATACTAGATATTGTGTCCAAGGAGGTTCGAACGCCATGAGCAGGAAAAAGAGCTACGAGCAGGTCGCATCCGACATCGACGCGCAGATTGCGCAGCTGAGGGAGAGGAAGCGCGAGGCGCTGGCGCGCCACGGCGAGGAGGCGCGCAAGGGAGAGTCGGCGATGAGGCACGCCGTCGGCGCGCTCGTGCTGGACCAGTTCCCCGGCGGTTGGCAGACGGTCGACCTCGGCAGGCTCGAGGGCGTCGTCGAACGAAACGCGCACGTCTTCGCGTCGTGCGTGTCCGACGCCGAGCCCGTCGAGGAGGCGGCGAGGCGCACACGGGAGTGGGGGCGCGCCCGCAGGGCGCGTCGCGAGGCGCAAGCCCGCGCCGCGGACAATGGCGAGGGGGCGGGTGGCGATGGCGAGCGCGCGTGACAGGATGGCCGCGGCCGCGGCACGCCGCGCCCGTCGCAGCCGTCTAGCGCGTGCAAGGGCACGAAGGCGGCTGGAGGCGCTCCTCGGTGCGGGCGAGTGGAGCGACGTCGTGCCCGACGAGCCCCGCGACGTCACGCCGCTGCACGCGCCGACGCCCCCGCGGGGGACGACGGAGCCGGAGCTGGGGCCCGAGCCCTAGCGCGGGGCCGTCACCGACCGTGCGGTTGGTGACGGCCCTCCCCCGCAAAGCGCCAGCTCAAGGGCGCGGGGTCACAAGCCTCTTCCCCAGGGGAATATGCTTTTGACCCCGACCCCGTCCTCGGCCCGGGCCGCGCATGCCGCGGCCCGGGCCGTCTCTCCCGCACAGACGAGCGCCAGGGGTGCCTGCGAGTCCTGCGCGGGCGGACGCGTGGGCCCGGCACGCGCCGTGGCGGCGGCCTTGTCCGGCGTATCTACCTGCACAAATGCTCCACAAAAGAAAAGGCGCCCGCCGTGGTGGCGAGCGCTCCCGGGTCGTGCTTGTGCCGCGCATCTTAGCTGTGCCAGACGGCTTTCACGTGGTGCACTCTTGCGCGCCCGCGCCCTGGGTCGATGCACACGCTGAGCACGTCGGCGCGGAGGTTCATCGGGAGCGGGGTGGTGCCGAGCGCGTGCTGGATGCTCATGGTCGCGAGCATGGCGATGATGGGTTCGTCGATGAGCCTGTCGAGCTCGTCGAGCGTGAACTCGTCGTATGCGTCCGGCACGACCGGCATCACTCCCACCAGCACGGTCTCGTCGCCGTCCTCGCACGTGACCACCGTGCCCATCGATGGCTCTGGCTCCACGTCGAGGCAGCCGATGCCGCGGAGCGACTCGGCGGCGACCTCGACGCAGTCCACCAGATAGTCCCCCGTGGGCACGATTCCCGTCTCCATGAACCTGTGCACGTCGGGCACGATGGTCGGGATTGCGTTCGTTGTGGCGTTCATGTTGTCCCCTCTCGGACTCGTGAGGGGATGCCCTTCATCCCCTCGGTGGCGCCTGGGAGGGCAAGCGGGAACGGTGCGTGCCGCCATGGTGCGGGCATGGCGCGGCGGCGCGCTGCGGACCCGCGTCCGGCGGAGCGGGCGAGCGCTAGGGGTGCCTGCTCGCCCGCGCAGCCTGTGCCACGATGGTGCCACCGAGGGTCCCGACGTCCCTCGCCCTTTGGCCCTTGTGCCGCCCCGGGGTTAGAATGGTCTCGTTCCGACGGCGCGCGTCATGTTTTTTGGGAGGTCACGCCATGGCCGACGAGCCGCTATACGACGAGGACCAGCAGGGGGTCGTGGACGCGGGTCCCGACGAGAGGCTGTTCGTGATTGCCGGTCCCGGCACCGGCAAGACCTACACGCTCATCGGCCGCATCGCTCGCCTGGTCCTGGAGTGCGGCCTCGCTCCAGGTTCCGTGCTCGTGATGAGCTTCACGAAGTCGGCGGTGAACGTCGTGCGTGGCGAGCTCTCGAAGAGGGGCGCCGCCCTCGGGGACGTCGAGCCGCGCACGTTCGACAGCTGGGGGACGTGGCTCCTGAGGCGCAGGGGCGAGCTGTCGGACGGCGAGCTCGACGAGCTCGACTACACCGAGCGAATCGAGGAGGCGACGGGGCTTGTGCGCAGGGACCCGACCGTCCTCTCGGGCGTGAGGCACCTCGTGGTTGACGAGGTGCAGGACCTCGTCGGCGTCCGCGCCGCCCTCGTGCTCGCATTCATAGACGCGCTTCCGGAGGGCTGCGGGGTCACCCTGCTCGGGGACCCATGCCAGTCGTTGTACGACTACCAGGTCGCCCGCACGAGGGGCATGACCTCCGAGCGGTTCCGCGACGCCGTCATGGGCCGCGGCGACTTCGCCCGCCTGTCGCTCGAGACCGAGCACCGCTCCGGCGGCTCGAGGCCCGACTGGTACTCCGCGGCACTCGGGACCATGAGGCGGTGGATACTCGCGCGCGACCTGCGCGCAGCGAGCGTCGCGACGGCGAGGGCGATGTACGAGATGCGCGAGAGGGGCGTCGTCCTGTCGCTCGAGGAGGCGGCAGGCCTCATGGGCGACCGGGGCCTATCAAAGGTAGGCGTGCTGACGAGGACCAACCGCGACGCCGACCGCACGTACCGCCGACTCAGGTCGGAGGGCGTCGAGTGCGCGCGCGTCAAGGCGGAGCCGTACTCGGGCGGTGATGGCGTCGCCGAGGCAGGCGTCTCCGTGCTCACGGTGCACGCGTCCAAGGGCAGCCAGTTCGACACCGTGCTCGTGACCATGGAGGCCGTCGAGCTCTTCGAGGGCGCGATGGACCTTGCCGGCAGCGAGGAGCTCGCGGAGGCCAAGGTCGCCTACGTCGCGCTCACGCGCTCCAAGGGGAGCACGCTGGTCGTGTCCTAGTCGCCGGGCGCCGCGCCCAGGTCGACCGTCTCCCTCTGAATCCGCCTGAAGGCCGCGCCGAGCTCCCTCCCGCGCTCGTCCGTCCCCTTGAAGAAGAAGGCGGGGTTGAGCATGTACACCCCGTAGCGCTCCTTCGCGACGTACACCGGTGCCAGCACGCGGCCGTCGGGCGTCCTAGAGCCCCGCAGCAGCCGCCACGCCTCCGCCGTTGCGGACCTGCCCGGCATCCCCTCGGCGTCCGCCACGGCGAGCTGGGTCGTGCGGACGCGGTTGTCGCGGTCCATGATGCGCAGCAGCTCGCCGGCGACCTGCCCCTCCCTCCGCCTGAGCGACGCGAGGAGCTCGACGAGCTGGTCGCGGCCCGCCTTGAGCCACCTGTTCGCGGACCAGCCCCCGCAGGCGTCGCGCACGCCCCGCTCCCTCGCCACGAGCGTGAACCGCTCGTAGATGCGCCTCCCGGCCCTGTCCGTCCCCGCGAAGGCGTACGTCGGGTTCACCACGTACACGCCCGTCCCCTCGCGGAGCAGGAGCGGCGCGCCGACGGAGCGCGGGTGGAGCCTCCCCGACTCCCTGCCCCCGAGCACGCCGAGCGCCTTCGTCACCTCGGAGCGCGACGGTGGCCTCTGGCCCCGGCTCTCGAAGAAGCCGTCGTAGTCCTCCCGCAGCATCTGCTGCGTGGCGAACACCCGGTTGGTCTTCTCGTCCATGTGCTCCAAGTACCAGGCGGCGACGCGCGGCTCGTTGCCCCTCAGGGTCGCGAGCAGCCTCCTCATGGACGCCTCGTCGACCCTCAGCCAAACCATCTTCCTGCGCTCGTCGACTCCCTCGACCATGGGGCCTCCCCTCCTCCGGCGGCACGCGCACGCGCCCGCGCCCCATGCCGCACGGCGGCGCGCGCGACGTGCGGCACGGCGCCTTCTTTTTTCACTCACATGTCGGTATCTTAGCACTCCTATACCAGTATTTATATACGTACATATCGGTATTTATGCATGCGTATACCAGTATCTTCTCACTACGATTTCGATATCTTAACATCAGTTTTACGGTACATGAATACCTTATCCATGCATGTATTATGCGGTATCATGCATGTTGGTTTTCAGGTACAAACTTCCGCATTTGCCCTGCTACACGCCAATCTGCCTCTTAATTATAGGGTGTTTCGTTGCTTTCGTGAGAAAGCGAATTACTCTCAAAGGCCCTTCACGACGCAACGCAACACCTCATTCGCCGAAGCGCCTCGCAAGCGTGCTCGGATGGGTCTGGGAACAACGAGACATCGTCGCCCGAAGGGTCGGGCTCCGGCTGCGCAGCCGCATGCCTCGTGCGGGCGCCGCACATGGCGAGGGCATGCGGGAAGGCCGAGGTCACCTCGCAGGCGGCCTCGGTCGGCCACGCGGCCTCCCTCGGACTGAAAGCGGGGCACATCCGGGAAGGCGCCCAGAAGTGCGACTAGATACCCGCTTGAGACCAAGCGAACTCGACGCATGGGAGCGCGGCCCGGGCGAGTGCTCGCCAGGCCGCACGAACCGAGAAGACGAAAGAGCCCAAGACCCTGGGGACCAAGAGCTGGCGGCCCGAATCGCCACGCGACCCTGGCCACGGGGAGAAGGGCGAAAAAGCAACAGACGAGACCCGAAGGGAGGTGAGACCCCATGAAGAGAATCATCAACGGCCGCAAGTACGACACCGAGACCGCCCAGAAGGCCGGCGAGTGGGAGAACTGCGTCGACAGCAACAACTTCCACTACTGCCACGAGACTCTCTACCGGAAGGTCAAGGGCGAGTTCTTCCTTCACGGCGAGGGACATGCCATGTCGCGGTATCGCAAATGCGACGCCGACGGCACGAGGTATTGGGGCGCGACCATACTGCCCCTGTCGGAAGGCGAAGCACGCGAGTGGGCCGAGGAACACCTCAGCGGAGACTCCTACGAGGAGCTCTTCGGCGAGGTCGAGGAGTAGGACCTCGACGAGACGACCGACGGCGTGCCTCCCGGCACGGTCGAGCCCTTGGTTGCAGCGCCAAGGTACGTCGTCAGCCCCTCGGAGAGCTCCTCAGCCCTGCCCTCACGCACGAGCTTAGCGATGAGCCGGTAGTCGGCCTCGATTATGCGTAGGTCCGCCTCGGGCGGTGTGAACAGCTTCACGAGGACTATCGACTGGTCGTAGGGCCTCTCCAAGGACTTGTCTCGGATGTACCAAACGAGGAGTATGCGCCTGCACTTGTGCCACAGGTGCGACTCGTAGAGGTCCTCCGGCACCTCCTTGTCGAAGGGAATCATCGTGAGCGATAGCCTTTCACCCGCGACATCACCGCCCTTTCTCGCGTCGATGCACGTGGCCTTCAGCTCGACGCCAGCCTCCGGGAAGTCTGGCTCCGGGCTGTTGTTGGCCTTGTATCCGAAGTAGCGCTCCTCGAGGAGTATGCCGTAATTGCCCTTAGAGTTGGGGTTGAAGGAGCGAGCCTTTCCGTCCCTCGGGACGATGCCGAGGTCGAGAACGTCGTTGAAGGTCATGCCCTCCAGGTGCTTCGCGTATTCGTAGAGGACTTCCTCGGAGTCGAACTCGATGTCTATGGTATGCAGCTCCATGACGTGCCCCCAGTCTCTCGCCTCTGACTGACGAGTATACAGGCGAACCTCTCGTTCATTCTTGTCCCCTCGTTGATGTAGAGTATCTGGCAGACATACGGTCCACAGCAGCGATTGGAGAAACGTGGACGAGACCATCAAGGTCGCCGAGCTCTTCGCGGGCGTCGGCGGGTTCAGGCTTGGCCTGGACGGATATCACTCAGAGGAGCATCCCGAGTTCGAGATGCCCAGCGCGGGTCCGTACGTGACCGTGTGGGCGAACCAGTGGGAGCCGCCAGGGAGCGAGGGCAAGCAGTTCGCGTGGAGGTGCTACGAGTCCCGCTTTGGGAAAGGCTCCTGCGTCAACGAGGACATACACGAGGTCATGGACAGGGCGGAGGCCGGTGACTACGACATCCCCGACGTGGACATGGTGGTCGGTGGGTTCCCGTGCCAGGACTACAGCGTGGCGCACACGCTCAAGTCCGCAGCCGGAATCGAGGGCAAGAAGGGCGTGCTCTGGTGGGAGATTTACCGCTTCCTCAAGCTGAAGCAGCCTAGGTACTGCCTCTTCGAGAACGTGGACCGGCTCCTCAAGAGTCCCGCGTCGCAGCGTGGTCGGGACTTCGCCATCATGCTCTCGTGCCTTATGAGCCTCGGCTACGCGGTGGAGTGGCGCGTGGTCAACAGCGCTGAGTACGGGTTCCCGCAGAGGCGCAAGCGCGTGTTCATCTTTGCCGAGAGGAGCGTCCATTGGAACCTCGAGGCGAGGCTCACCGACGGTGTCATGGCGACAGCGTTCCCTTATCTGGTGCGCGGTGAGGTCGAGGATGTCCTGATTCCGGACGACCCGTACACAATCACGAAGAAGTGGGGCGGGTTCAAGGTGTCGCCGTTCCGAGAGGCGGGCGTCGCTTGTGACGGCATTGCGAACACCGCGCACGTCAGCGAGGTGTACGACGGCGAGCGTCGTGTGCTCGGTGACGTCATCGTGGACGCCGACGAGGTTCCCGATGAGTATTGGGTGCCAGATTCTCAGCTCGAGAAGTGGGAGTACCTCAAGGGCTACAAACGCGAGAAGAGGACTGCGTCCAACGGCCACGAGTACTGGTACTCGGAGGGCCAGATGGCGTACCCAGACCTGCTGACCAACCCATCCCGTACGATACTCACGGGCGAGGGTGGCAGCGGCGCGTCCAGGTTCAAGCACATCATCGACCAGGACGGCAGGATGCGTCGCCTCGTACCCGACGAGCTGGACACGCTGCAGGGCTACCCGAGGGGATGGACCGACACGGGTATGAGCGATACCAGGCGAGCATTCTGCATGGGCAACGCGCTGGTGGTCGGCGTAGTGCATAGGGTTGGCGAGGCGATAGCATGTATTCATGCCGTATGCTAGAGTTTTCGATATTAGGATTGCTACAAATAGTCATGAGAAGAGGGTGAGATGATGCAGGACAATCAGTCGCTTATACGCTACACAACTGTAGACCTCTTCTCGGGATGCGGTGGCATGTCTCTGGGATTCGAGAATGCCGGCTTCGATGTTGTTGCAGCGTTCGATAACTGGAAGCCCGCGATTGACGTCTACCGCAAAAATTTTAAGCACCCCATATTCGAACAGGACCTATCTGATACAGATTCGGCTATCAAGGCAATACAGGCCTACCGTCCCGAAGTGATTATTGGAGGGCCTCCCTGCCAGGACTTTTCAACTGCCGGGCGCCAAGACGAAAATGGTGGGAGGGCCGCCTTGTCTGTGGCATATGCTCGTATCGTAGCTTCTATTCTCCCTAGATGGTTTGTGATGGAGAATGTTGCAACTATCAGGAATTCGTCTTCGTTTAAAACGGCTTGCAGCATCTTTCGGTCTGCGGGATACGGGCTTACTTGCAAAGTGCTTAATGCCGCATTCTGCGGCGTGCCCCAAACGAGAAAGAGGATGTTTGTTATCGGAGGCCTTGGAGAAGCTGACTGCTTTCTCGGCGGTTCTTTGGAGTCTAGGCTATCTGAGAAGCCTATGACAATACGTGATTATCTTGGAGATTCATTGGGTACAGAGCACTATTTCAGGGTTCCTACGAACTACAGTCGACGCGGTGTGTTTAGCATCGACGAGCCGTCTATGACCATTCGGGCTATAGACCGCCCCATACCGCCTGGATACAAAGGGAACCCTAAAGACTCGGCACCAGTAAGTGAGGCGCGCGTGCTTACCCCGAAAGAGCGAAGTTATATACAGACGTTTCCGGAGGAATTTGAATTCTTCGGTGGGAAGTCTGACATGAATACAATGATTGGGAATGCTGTGCCCGTAAAGTTGGCTGAATATGTAGCAAGCACCCTCCTTCAATATGTAGGAGAGAGGGATGGTCTATGATGAGGGTCGTGGACCTCTTTTCGGGATGTGGCGGCATGTCCCTGGGATTCGAGAATGCCGGCTTCGATGTTGTCGCAGCGTTCGACAACTGGAAGCCCGCTGTCGATATCTATCGTGCAAATTTCAGACACCCTATCTATGAGAAAGACCTCATGGATTCGGATGTATCTACGATTGTGAGAGATGCTTCTCCTGAGCTAATAATGGGTGGTCCACCTTGTCAGGACTATTCTATTGCCGGAAAGCGTCAACAGGGTGAAAGGGCGAATCTGACTATCAGGTTCGCAGAGATAGTAACAGAGGTCTGTCCCAAATGGGTTGTTTTTGAAAACGTATATAACATTGAGCGTTTTGGGACACTGCCAAAGATGAAAAGCATGTTGAAGCAATCAGGATATGGTCTGAGCGCTTGCGTACTTGATGCGAGTCGATGTGGTGTGCCACAGGCGCGTAGGAGGTACATCCTTGTTGGGTGTCTTGGGGAAAAGGATGGTTTTCTCGACGAGATACTTGTGCGCGGCTTGTCCGAGGCGCAAATGTCGGTGCGTGACTACTTAGGAGAGAAGCTTGGTACGCAATACTACTACATGCATCCTCGCAGCTATGCAAGGCGAGCCGTATTCTCCGTAGATGAACCTTCGGCGACAATTCGAGGCATCAATCGCCCAATCCCGAAGAACTATAAAAGACACCATGCCGATGCTGCCGCAATCGATGACGGCGTGCGAGCTCTCACCACCAAGGAGCGGAGTTACATACAGACGTTTCCCGAAGGCTTCAAGCTTATAGGTTCGAAAACAAACGTGGAATTAGCTATCGGCAACGCAGTACCTCCCAATCTCGCGAAATATGTCGCTACCTGCATACTCGATTATTTGCATAACTATATGAACTGAGTATCAATACCTGCCTACCTCAGCGCGGATTTCTTATTATGCAGCTCAATAAGATGATTCGCGATTTGACGTTCGTCTCCATCATATTCAACCTGATAAGCTTCTTCTACAGCTTTATCAAGTTTAAGATGGGCGTTGTACAGATTTGTGAAATCATACTGAGCATGTACCGCCTGTGCATCCTGATTGCGCCCAAACTGTAAGTTCAACATCGTATACAAATCACCGATGCTAATATCCCTATATTGCTTTCTTACATCCAGCAGCTTTTTTGCGGCGTGTGTTATCTTACGCTCATGCTTGTCATCGAGCGCTGGCCAGACAAAACTGTTGTAACCAGCGACCGACGGTCGGAAACGTGCGTCATGCCTTCCACAAACGTTCTTTATCCAAACAAAGAAGAATCTTGATTGTAAAACGCCAAAGTGATAGAGACTCCCCTCAAGTATTATCTTCGTCTGATTACTGCAGAGTGAACCTTCTGAAACAAATCCTAGGGGAACACACCATCTATTCTCAGAGGATGTCTCAGGTATTATCAAAGCCCTCTTTGGTGGAACCTCGACATGAAACTGCCATGGACGGTCTGCTAACCTCAGGCTGTCTGTACTCCCAGCATCAAGTCGAAGCTTACGCACCTCTGAGAGTCTTTCTTTGCACAACGGCATTTGTGCCAGCTCTTCCGCGCTGGCATCTTTGAGAGCCAGTATCCATCTCGGTTTCCCCGTGAGAAACTCATCGCCCCCAATGAAGGGAAACATATACTTCTCCGCTGCAGGCTCCGCCTGGATAAATGCATCCCTGTCATCCCTCGTCTTGAAAATTAAGGGTTCACCGTAGAGAGGTTTGTTGCCGCTACGCATCTTTGGCGCACCTGGCGAAATTGAACGTCGAGCATGCCCGTTAATAAAACAATTTGGCTCATCACGAAGGTATGCACTAATGAACTCAGGATTTGTCTCTCGCTCGTTTTGGTCTTCTGGTGTCACGTGTACGAACAGTTTCTTTGCCACGTCTAGTCGAGAGAATCCCACTATGACACAGAGCACGTTACTTCCACCAGGCATCTCGTTGTAACAACGGAACGCATTGTGTGCGAAATCGATATGAACTCCAGTTCCGAATACTGGCTGCCATATAGGTTTTACCTGGCTACCCTCACATACGGATTTGGTGGCAAGGAATGCAGCTCGGCAGTTGGCGGACATGTACTCAGCCGCCTTCATAAACCAACCAGCACAGTAGTCCATTGTGTCGACAGTGCCACCATATATGCTCTTCAGCTCCTCGCTTTCAGTCTCTTTGACTTTCCTACTGCCTTTATATGGTGGATTACCAACAATATAGGTACACATATCCCGTGCGATGACACTGTTCCAATCGCATGTGAGAGCATTGCCTCTGGTGATATTCCGTATGGGTTTTAAAGGCAGATAGTGAAATCGTTTGGGACTGATTTCAGGTAGATAACTCATCGTTTCGTCAAGCGCCTGCTGCTCGGATATCCACAGAGACATCTTCGTTATCTCAACTGCAAAATCGTTAATCTCGATACCATAGAAATGGTCTGTAGTGACCCTTATGAAGTCTCCATCATCCTCACCGATGATACCGTCGTTTGCCTGAAGCAAGAGGATTTGGTTTTCGATGCGTCGAAGACTGAGGTAACTCTCTACCAAGAAGTTCCCAGACCCACAGCAAGGGTCAAGGACCCTAATCGATGCTACCTTGTCATGAAGGTTTTTTAAGGCTGCGCGACCAAGCTTAGGAACCTTTTTCGCCTGTGCCTTTGCTTCACTGAGCTCGCGGTTTAGCTCATCAAGAAAGAGAGGGTCAATTACTCTGTGGATATTCCGAATGCTGGTGTAGTAGAAACCAGCGCCTTTCTTCTGAGCGTTGTTGTCAGAGCTTTGCCTATTGTCAGGGTTAAGAATGGACTCGAAGATTGCACCGATAATGGTCGGACTAATCTTCGACCAGTTGAAGTGCGAAGCTTTTTCTAGCGCACTAGCGAATTCGTCGCTTAGCGGTGGAATAATCAACTCCCCACGTTCGCTGTCGTTGAAGAGCCCACCGTCAACATAAGGCCAATCGTCGTAGAGAGGACTCAGATACACGTCATTTCGTTTTTCGTATGGAGTATCCAGAGCTTTGAAGAGCTCTTTCAATCTGTGATGCAACGTTCCAACATCTCTATGGCAAAAATCACTAAACAGCATCGAATTGATGAGCTCGGCATTCTCGGCGTATAATAGAAAAATAACGCGTGTAAGAAGTGTATTAAGGCTCTCTATCTCCTTGTTATCATTAAGGTGTTGATAGCATTTTGAAATAGAGTCGTACATTATGCTGACATGCTGTCCAGCTTCGATTGACAGCTCCTCTTTTTTATACGCCAGAGTGGTGTCGGCTCCCTTAAAGAGCGTAATGAAAAGGTCGATTTGCTCAGGAAGCTCTGATATTTGTATTTCTGTGTAGTTGTCTTCTGGTACCTCGACATCAAGGTTGTAGAACCGAAAAGTACTGAAGTTGCACGTGATAATCCAGTCTGGTTGAGTGCTTTTGGCCATGTGATTGCGATACCAAGAGGCTTGTTCATATGCAGTCTCATAACCCCAATTATCTGTGGGATACGCTTTATCTAGGGACTTATCGATGCTCTTTTGTTCAATAAGTATTCCTCGAGAACGTATGTATGCGTCTGCCCTCCTCGTTTGTATGTTACCGTCTTTATTTTTGCCTTTTACATCGAATTCGTAGTCGATGAATGAAGAGAGCCAGGGCGTGTCGAGCTTTAGAACATTCCTAAGTAATTCGTTCCAGAAGTGCTGTGTATCGCTCTTCTCTGCGCCACGGCCATTCCAATGATTTACAAATTCTTCTGCGGCATCTCTATTCACGGTGGGCATAAACATCATCCCCGTCAACTGTTGAAACGAACACAAGCAACGTGAAGCTCATGAGGAACAGCTATAGTAAGTCTAGCAAATACTTGACGTACGCCGCTTAGGTCTGTCTCAAGCTAGGCAGCTATTGCTAGTCGCGCCTGACCAACGCTACAGCTTGTAGTTTGAGAAGTGAACGACGCCATCCTTTCCTACCGAGTATCTTACGAGTGTGATGTCGTTCCACCGGTAGGGCACTGGAGGTCGGTATCCGACCAGCCCGTGCCTCTCAGTGGTCGGCATCTCGCTCTTGATGGTGTCGTACTTGAAGTTGTTGGCTACGAGGAACGCGGAGACTAATGAGTAGTCGCCGTTCGCGTACTCCTGCCTCACCCAATCGACGTACTTCATGACCTGCTGCAGGTCATCTCCCGTCGCTGTCCCGGCCTTGACCTCCAGAACGAGGTACTTCTCGATTATCGGCTCGAAGCTTTCTATGTACCGGTATCCGAACACGTCCATCTTGTCCATGTAGTCGACGGGCTTGTAGGGCGACGCATGGACCTGATGGCTGAGATAATCCCACCTGCCGAATACCTTCTCGGAGTCGGCATCGTGGTTCGCGAGTTGGTAGAGGATGGCGACCTCGACCATCATCTCGGACGAGAACGTACCCTTGGAGCTCCTGACCGAAGCAAACAACTCTCGCATCTTCAAGGACGTGCCGCCGCTTTCCGTCTGGGCGAGAAGCCGTTCGTGCTCGGCTAAGTAAGAGCGCTCGGGTTGTTGCGCACGAGCTTTGTACATCCTGAGGGCCTCGAGGTTCCTCCGCAGGATGGCGGCACGGAACGCCGTGTCCTCCTGGTCGTCGAGTTTGATGAAGCTCCTCTTCCAGAACGTTCTGATGGACTTAAACGCGAGGGGGTCCGAGGAGAGAAGGTCATCCATGTCGATGCCTCGGGTGAACATACATGGGTCTGGTTCGAACGCGATGACCCACCTCATGACCCGAGTCACATACTTCGAGTTCTGCTTGACCGTCTGGAACGCCGGCTCGACGAGAGCCTTTCCGTTGTAAGAGTCCTCCGTCAACTCCTCTTTCGAAGTGGCCCCGCTGAAGTTCTCCATCACAACGTCGTTGCCTTCGATGGTCACTAGCCTGCCGATTCCGTAGACCTTCCGGTCGGAGAAGAAGTAGACCGAGTCGCCGGCGGACATGGTCACGTAGTCGCCGAGAGTGCTCTGGACCGGGAGATTCCACTTGGGGTTCACCAGGGTCGAATAGACACCACGCTCCATGGTCTCGTAAAGCGATTTGGTGTCACTGAGACTGAACAGGTAGCCCGCCATGTGACCTCCCCACGAACGTACGACACAGAACACTTCATTCACGCTAGCACATGAACGTTCGGTATACGCATCTGGGAAGTCGAACGGACCATTCAGCCTGTCCGATGATGCGATTTGGGAATCGCAGGTACGAAGCAAATTGACGACCGACACCAAACCCCTGGTTGGTAATGGGGACTCGGACGGATTTAGCAGCTCAAGGCGCCGGGGTCATAAGCCTCTTCCCCTGGGGGATATGCATTTGACCCCGGATGGACCCCTTGCCAGCACCTATGAAGTCTCCTGTCCAACCGGACCGTCATGTCTAAACGCTAGCGTTTGCGATAGGAGCTTCCGGAACACATCGAACTCCTTGGCAAGCTCCCCGATGACTGACCTGCGTTTCCGCAACGTACTATGTACCCGTTGAATTCTATGGGCAATGAAATCAAGCTATGTGTAGACTGAAAAGTCTTAATTGGGCTGGTTCACCTCCCAATACAACAGCAAAAGGAAGGTTGGTTATGCGCCTAGAGTCGATTGAGATTCGCGACTATCGTTCGATACAAAGCGTGAATATGACGCTCCCAGTGAAGAAACCTCTGGTTCTCTTCGGACCAAACAATGCTGGGAAGTCGAACATCGTTTCGGCAATCCATGTGGCATTAGGTGAACGGTGGCCTCTGAACAACGACTTGGCGGACAGTGATTTTTACATGCGTGACAAGGGAAAGCACTCAGAGATAACTGTGCGGTGCGAGTTTAACTCGACCATTTTGCTCTCGCGATTTAAGAACAAGAACACCAATCGATGGCAAGAAAGACTCCTACCGTATTTCAACTTGAAGCTCTGTAGTGAACCCTCAATGAATCGGTTCGAAGACGATGACGGCATAAAGATAACCCCGAGCAGAGGCGACCTATCGCAGGTGAGTTCCTTCCTCATAGACGCCACGCGCGACATCAGCCGACAGTTCAGTTATTACAGCAAGAACTCTCTGCTCAGCAGGTTCGCGCACGCAATACACGACTCTATGGCTCCAGAGGACAAGGAGTCTCTTACAAAGGCGTTCGAGTCGATACAGTCTACCTTCGAAGGATTGGGGGTGTACCAGGCTTTCTTCGAGTCATTCCAAGAAACTGTCGAGGAGTCCGTGAAGGGCTTCACCCACAAGCTCGAAGCCGACCTCTCCGCATACGACCCCAACTCCTTCGCCAAGTCTTTACAGATAGTAGCTACAGAAAGCGGGAGCATCCGCTCGTTCGAGGAGTTCGGCACCGGAGAGCAGCAGATACTCCTGATGGCGTTCGCAAAGGCATACGTCGAGACCTTCAGCAGGGGCAGCCTCGTGCTTATCATCGAAGAGCCAGAAGCGCACCTGCACCCGCTGGCACAGCGATGGCTGAAGGAGTATGTCTACGAGCTTTGCGACAACGATAGGTTCCAAGTCGTGATGACGACGCACTCGCCAGACTTCATAGACTTCGACAACCTAGAAGGGCTCGTACGCGTCTCCAAGGATGCAGAGGGACACACTATCGCGACCCAACTTACCGGTGAAGAGCTGTCCAATGTCTGTCTCGGGATGGATGCCGACCCCCGAAAGTCTCAGCCTGGTTACGTCGGTGAGTTCTACAGCACTCACATTCTCAGCGACGGTGCCAAGGGTCTCTTCGCCGAGCACGTCCTTCTCGTCGAAGGGCCGACTGAATACTACACGCTGCCTACGCTATTCAGAAAGATGGGTCTTTCCATGGCGCGAGAAGGTCTGGAGATAGTCCTCGTGGGCGGCAAGAATAGCATTCCGTCATTCTACAGGCTGTTCAAGGCGTACGGCTACCACTGCACCTGCCTGTTTGACGCAGACCAAGGGAAAAGGGACAGCGAGAAGGAAAACGTCGAACTTTCCCGTCTGTTCGATACTGACATCATAAGCCAGATGGAGTCCAGCGATAGTTTTATCTGTGACAACGAGTACGCCTTCTTTGTGAAAGACTACGAGCAGTTCATGCGCAGTACAGTCCCGGACTATTCGGACCGGGAGAACGAGTTCAAGCAGGAGCACGGGAAAGGGAACAAGCAAGGGGTGGCGAAAGCCCTGGCGATGGGGATGAGCACTGAAGAAATCCCGGGGGCATTCGAACAGGTATGGAACATGGCCACAAACCTCAACGGAACAGTCAATGAAACAACTAGTTGATGCTTCTACAGGTACTGCTGGCAGAGCTGTTTCGCCACCTGAGGAATAGTCGTGAAACGACGCAGTCGTCCGAGTAGCATATTCAGCAAACACTTCCTCCGGAACGGAGAGTCTCATGATAAAGAAGGTAACCGACCCGACCATCGCTAAGGTTCTCTCCAACGACATGGCCCAAGTGTACAGAATCCCGAGGTACCAAAGGGAGTACACGTGGGGTATGAGGGACTGGGCGAACCTCTACGACGACGTGTTCGAGCACGAGGCCGGGTACTTCCTGGGCTCCATCATCGTCATCCAGGACGACATGGACCCCAACACGGGCATCATCAACTACGAGGTGATTGACGGCCAGCAGCGCCTAACGACGATAAGCCTCCTCCTCGCGGCGATATACGCACGCCTACAGGAGTACGGCAACGCAATCGACGACGACATGAGGGCCGAAGACATCGTGCCCCTGCGCGGTCGACTCCTGCTCAAGAAGAACAAGGGCATGACCAGGGTGGTACCTCAGGTCCAGAACCACAACCTCGAGGACTTCCGGTGGATTATGCGGGAGCAGGTGGGCCTCAAGGCAGTGGTCCAGAAGCCCAAGTACCACGGCGTCAGGAAGGTTAGGAAGGCCTTCGAGTACTTCCACGGGAGGCTCGGCGACGAGGTCAAGGGCCTGGACGACGAGTCGGCTGTCGCGAAGCTCCTGGAGATGTGCGACCTGCTCTGCCACGCCGTCATCGTTCAGATTAACGTTGACAGCCACGCCGACGCATACACGCTCTTCGCATCCCTCAACAACCGCGGAGTGCCCCTGTCTGCTGTGGACCTCATCAAGAACACGCTGCTCTCCAGGGTGGCGGACGCGGACGAGAGCGAGCTGGACTACTACTTCGGGCAGTGGCAGGAGGTCCTGCGCAACCTTGGGGACGACTACGCGGTGCAGGAGCGCTTCTTCAGGCAGAACTACGACGCGTTCAGGCGGGAGGCCAACGCGCCGTTCGTCGTAGAGGGCGGCGGTCAGTGGCCGCTGGGCCCCGTCGCGACCCGCTCCAACCTGCTCAAGATTTACGAGATGAGAATCGCCAAAGAGCCTGGCGCACTCGGCGTGCTCGACGAGCTCCTGGCCAACTCCGAGATATACGGACGGCTCGTCGGCTCGGTCGCTGGGGAGCTGCAGGACAGTCTGGACGAACAGCTGCTGGAGCTGTCGAGGGCACAAGGCGTCCCTTCGTACCTGATGCTGCTCTTCCTCATGAGGAACAAGACCGAGCTTGCCATAGACGACGACATGGCGGCAGACCTCGTGTCGTACCTGGTCAGGTTCTTCGTGCGAAGGAACGTGACCGACACGCCGCCGACGCGCGACCTTGAGAGGCTGTTCATCTCCATCTGCGAGGGAGTGCAGGACCGTGGACTTGCGGGAGACGACCTCGTGGGGTACGCGAAAGAACGTCTGCGGGAGGCCTCCGCGAGCGACTCCGTCTTCGAGGAGATGCTTCAAGGTCCCATCTACGACGTCAACCCGGAGATGTGTCGGTACATCCTGGCGACCCTCGCCAAGCCCAGCGTCACGAAGGAGATGCGACCGCTCTGGGAGCGCAACGGCTCCGGCACCTACGTCTGGACCATCGAGCACGTGTTCCCGCAGGGAGAGAACATCCCAGCCGCATGGGTTGACATGATTGGCGGAGGCGACCGCTCTGTGGCCCAGGAGATTCAGGCGTCGCATGTGCACAAGCTTGGCAACCTCACGCTCACAGGCTACAACTCGAAGCTGAGCAACATGTCCTTCAAGGAGAAGCGGGACCGTAGGGAGAGGAAGAGCGACGGGTCCTATGTGGGGTACAGGAACGGGCTCAACCTCAACGAGGACCTCGTGGGCACGGACACGTGGACCAAGGAGCAGATTGACGATAGGACGGAGAAGCTCGTCAAGCTGGCACTCGAAGCCTTCTCGCTTAGCGAATAGAGCCGTCGAAGGAAGCTATTCGGGTCTCATGCCGCGTTCGTAGGCAGTGAGCCTTGGGAACGCCTTGCCGTTGATTGCTCGGTAGTACCAGCGCAGGGCGTTCATGAGGTTGTCCGTGCGGTTCAGGCCGCTGTCGCGTAGCTTGATGAGCGCACGGTACATCCTGTCATCGTCCGAGACGACGTAGTCCAAGTCCATGCCGAGGGCGTCCTCTGCGCGTGCGGCGCGAGACACCCTGCTGTTGATGGCTTTCTCGGTGTGCTCCTCGCCACCCTCTCCGAGCACCCTTCGGAGCCTGGCCTCATTCATTGCTTCCCTCCCATCGCAACGGTAGGCCGACAACGTCAGCATCCCCAGTCCGATGTGTCGGCGACCCTCTTGGCCTCGACGAACCACGCTTTGCGGTAGTCATCGTACCACAGGTGCGTTTGGGAGCCGCTAACGATTATGGTGTAGCGCATCCCAGCGCCTCCGACCTTGAGGCTGTGCGCCTGTCTCCTGTTCGTGACCTTATCGATGCGATAGCGGCGTCCGTCATCCCAGCGAATCTCGAGAGGGGTCACGAGCCCGTCTGACGTCGTAAGCGACACAACGTCCACGTACTTCTTCTCACGGTCTGGCATGGAACCGTAGACCCTGCCAGGGGAACTGCCCCAGCTTATGTTGCCCCTGTCGCTCATGTCGTCACCGTCCGTAGTGACTAGTACATCTGTTCCCATAACGATGGTATCACAGGAACTGTTGATGCTCTCGCGAGTCGGCGAGCGTATAGGGCATCCAATTCTTGTCTCGTCCATGGTCTAGGATGGGGCCAGAGTGCAGAAGCAGGTTTGGAGGATGACATGGCACGCATCGACAGGGACATCTTTGGTAGAGGGTTCACGTTCAGGGACGGTCAAAGGACGGTTCACTATAGGCCCAAGCTCTTAGGACACGGCTACGTTGGCGATGATGGCAGCGTTGCGGAGGAGGACGTGTTCGGTTGCGGTTATACCCTGAAGGACAGCAGGGGGCAGAAGAGGGAGAGGTTCCACTCGACGCTCTTCGGGGCAGGCCTCCGAGGAGACAGAGGCACGTTCGTTGAACGAGACCTGTTCGGTTACGGCGCAAGCGTGAAACGAGGCGCGAGATGAGCGAGGAGCTAACGCTGAGGGAAGCGACGGCTCGTGGATACGGCTCGCGCTCAACGCTGATGCGCCGCATTGCTGACGGGTCGCTTGGCTCTAGGCTCGTTGGCGGGATACGTCTCGTGAAGGTTGATGACCTAGAGGCCATGAGCCGTAAGAAGGTTCATGATACGTCGAACGAGTATGAGGCGATGGTCAAACGCGTTGTCGATAAAGCGCCTCCACTGACGGACGAGCAGAGGGAAAGGATAATAGCCATCTTGCGTGGCAGTATTTGACCATAACCGCTAAGTGTCGTGTTCCAATATGGAACACCGTGCTCCCCGGTGTAGGCTTTGAGCTTTACACCCACGAGGACTCGGAGGCTGCATATGGCTATTGAGATTGATGACAGGTTCGTAGCATCGGTCGAGACGCTGATTGAAACCGTCGACGGTGCCAGCGAGATATGCATCGCGTTGGGAGGGCATGTAACGGACAGATGCATTGAGAACTCGCTGGACATCGTTGCAAACGCACTAGAGGACGCATCGTCGGACGTCCAGGCAAGACTTCGGGGGTTTAGAAGCAAGAGGCCCGACGAATGCGCCGAAGAGGCGTAGCACATGGATACACGACTGCACCCGCATTGGCTTCCGCTGAGATTGAGTTCCAACGGAAGCCAATGCGGGTGCAGAAATACCCTAGGTGACTCTTAGGCGCACCTGTCATCGACGAGTCTGAGCTTCGGAGCGGGGACCTCTATGTCGACTGCGCTCTCGCGCATTGGTTTAGCCTTGACACCGACATCCGAGCGAGGGCGATTGCTGTCCGCGTCGTCTGCACCTGTTAGCTTTGCGTACGTCTCGCCAAAGAAGTCCACCAGCCCATGCCAAACGACGGGTGCGTATTCGATAGCCTTGTCGAAGGCGAAATCGAAAGCTCGGTTGAGAGCGTAGTCTGTCATCCGCATGCCAAACTGGTTGGCATTGGCCGCAAATGAGTCCTTTGCGTACTGACCCCAGCTAGCACGTGATGACTTCGCCTTGCTTGCATGTGCGCTTATCTGCTCTGGTGTGGCCTTGCGGAGTGTGACGGTATCATTGTCGCTACGGCGACCGCTATCGGCGTATGCCGTCGAATGCATCTCGCCTTTGACCCTCTTGGACTCGACCAGATGCGTGCCCTCGTTGTGTATTACCTGATAGAGGTCGTGTTCCACGACGCGCTTCTTCTGCTTGCTCATCTTTCGCTTCCTTCCTGGATACTATCTATCTGTTTCTATGCCGGTTATGATGCGAACGCAAATGTGGGCGAGGGTTCTCGGTCTATGATTCGCACGCGAGATGCGGCCTTGGCGAGGTTCCTGTTCAGCTGGCCCGCCAGCGACACCACGGTTGTAGACACGCCACGCTCGCCAATCTCCCTCATCAACGTGGTGAAGATACCGTCGCCAGAGAGCATGAGCACCTCCTCGAACGTGCGAATGCTCGTTAAGTGCCTCCTGGCGGCTTCTATGATTGCGACATCCGCGCCATTGTGCCCCCTTCCGAAGACGTGCTCAGCTCCGGGCCATGCTCGCTTTGCGCTGAGGAAGTTGTGGGTGTGGCTCGTTCCAATTACGAACAGGTCGCCAGAGCCCGCTTTTGAAGGCAACTCTATGCTTGCCCGGGCACCGATGACGTCCTCGGTCTCAAGGACAGGTTTCCCGCAATAGTTCTCGATGTCAATAAGCACCAAACGTCTCCCTAGGGACGTCTGTTTGAAGGCGCCAGCCCCTTTAGGCGAACTATGGATACCTGAGCACATGCCATGAACCTCCTCAACGTGCGAATGGACCAAGCTCCTACCTCCCTACGACCCGAAATGGCGTGACCGTGGCGTTGGGGTCCTTGTACGTGGCTAGATACACCTCGGAAACCAGCTTCCTCTCTACGGGGTCGACTAGCACAACGGAGAGATTCCCCCGGTACGAGTTGCGACCGCTTAGCTTTACGAACTCGTCGAATAGCTCGACGTCATCGATAACCATACTCATCTTCCTGGACTCGTCAGGAATGCACTCGAGGAACCGAGCGAACATGAGGTGGGCACGTGCTTCCTTGGTGAGGCCTATCATCTCGTCGACCTGACGCTGCTCGGGCCAGAAGCAAAGCCACCAGCTCTCAATTCTGTTGCCGGGCATCAGGACAACCTGGTCGGGTGTCAACCCAACCTCCTCCTCAGGCTTTACGATGACGCTGTGGGCAATCCCCAGTTCATCGAGCCTCGCCCTGATGAGGAATGTCGCGAGGACGCCAAGGCCCTGGCTCCTCTCGTCGTACTCCTCTCTGATGCCCTCCGCCACGGACGCCTCTGCGATGCTCGCGGATGCGTCCTCGAGCGCCTCGCCGAGCAATTTGGCGCTTTGGCGCGCCACGAACAAACCCGCGGGAATCCCCAACGCAGCTCCGCCAAAAGCACTTGCGGCAGCTCCTACACCAACACCTGCGACAGCTCCTGACATGGCAGACTGTCTGTAACGGAGTTTCAGTTCTTGGCGAAGCCCGTCCTCGTCGAGCTCGAGTATCTCTGCGATGCGCTTCCTTGCCTTAGCGCTCCGCGGCAGCTTACCGTTCTCCCAGGAGGCGGAGGTCTTCCGCGTAACCCCCTCGAGCAAGGCCATCTGCCCTTGCGTGAGGCCGTATGTCTTTCTGAACTGTCTTAGCCGCTCCCCCTGCTCGCTCTGCATGCACTTAGCTCCTTTCCGAATCCGAACCTTGCCCAGTGTGTATTATACGAAACTACACATTTGGTAATGAGTAGTAGCGTATAATACACACTTCCTTCATACCTAAACAGACAACCTATTACGGCGAGCACCCCACGAGCCCTGGGAGCGCCGTGGGCATGGCACGGCGCGACCGAACAGTTGGCGGTCTTCAGACCGCCCGAATGGGGAACGCCCGACGGAGGGTTCCGTCGGGCTTTATAAACCCTACGCGCAAAGCGCGTGCATGCGGCCCTCGGGCATAACATAGCCGCACTCGGCACACCACTTCCTCAGCCAGCGGCTCTGCGACTGCGTTATCTGACGGTTGCACGCCTGGAACGCCTGACGTACGCGACCGTCGCGAACCTCAACAGTGACGAGGCTCTTGTCGGGGCTGTCGGTGGCACGCATGAGCCAGATGTCCGTGTCTCCGCTCGCGTACTTGTCGAGGTACGTGGCGAGGCAGTTGTGCTGATGCTCGGCCTCGTCTAGCAACTCACGCACGTTCGCCACGGGACGGATGAGGTACTTGTCGTCATCCATGGAGTGCTCGGACAGCTCCTCGGCGCGCCTGTTAACGCCATCGCCGTAGCGGTCGTACTGGAGCATCTCCTCCTCGCGCTCCAAGTCGCGCAGCAGCTCGTAGGGGTCATCGGGGTACGCCTCGGTGACGTGCCCCCTGACGTTGACCTGAGAGCGCAGGGAGTCAGCCCACAGCTGCAGCGAGTAGCACGGCGTACCGCGCCAGCTCGGCGTAGCGTCCAAGAGGCGGAGGACGTGGCGCACGAGCCTGCCGGGGTCGAACGGCACGTCGAGGGCACCGAAGGTGCGCAGCAGGTCGGACACGCCGAGGATGAGGCTCCCGCAGTTCCCGCCGTCCGAGCGGGCGGCCTGCTCGAGGTATCCACTCACGAGCTCGCGGGTGCGGTCGCGCCCAAGCGTGAGGTCGAGGTCGGGCAGGAATCGGCTCTCTCGGAACAGCACGTGCACGGCGATGTCCTCGTAGGGGCACGTGTCGAGGCCGATGGTTCCAGAGAGAGCGTGACGTGCGCGCTCGTGGCCGACGATGGGCTCTATGACACGCCATGCGAGGTTGATGTGCTCCCACGTGCCGTTGACGTTCCAGGGGATGGAGCGACCCATGCGGGCGATTGACCACGCGTCGAGCCTGACCATATCGCGCTTGACCATCTCGAGGAAGTCTCGCACGGCGAACAGCTCCACGATGACGGAGCGGGCGATGGGACCGTACTCCTGCAGCGGTACCTTGCTCCACGGCGGCGTGAGGGCGTCGCCGTGAGCGTCCTTGGCAAAGGAGCAGAGTCGTGCTGGGGTGAGGACGTGACGGCGCCCCGTGCGCTCGTCCATGATGTAGCATTGCCCCTGCGTCGCGAGCATGACGAGAAGCTCGGACTTCCTCCCGCAGCGACGACGGAAGGCGCAGTCGGCGCCGTCAACCAAGGCGCGTTCGTATGTGGGGGTCGGCTTGGGCTTGCGGCGCGTGGTTGTGGGCTGCTCAATCTCGCCGCGTACTATGAGGTCTTTGACCGAGAGCTGTTGCTCCTCGATTCCGAGGCTGAGGGTCATCTGGTCCTTGAGGTCTTCCATGGTCTTTCCCTTCGGGTCGTGTGTCACGCACGTCCGTGCGCGCTCGTCGACCCTTGGCTGCCAAGGGTTTGCCGACGTGGTAGCGGCAGGACACAGGAGCTTCGCGGCAAACCCCACCAATCGCGCGTGATTTGTGGGCGTTTCCGTGAGGCCCTTAGCCGGACGCGTGCGACGGCCTCCTCGGGAGGGGTGTCGGGGTCTTGGGCGGCATTGGGCAACTGACCGGGCACATGCGAGGGATGCCGTCACGGGTGGGCGTGGCAGACGGCATCCCGTCGGCGAAGAGCGGGATGTGGGAGGGGCCCGCGCGGCGCCGCGCGGTGTCCGGTCCCGTTGCCTCTGGTCTTGTGAGCGAGCCCCTGACAGGGCTCGGCGACCCATGGGTTGGGTTTGCCGTCACCAAGCGGTCGGTTGGTGACGGCCCCGCCCCGCAAAGCGCCAGCTCAACAGCGCGGGGTCAACCCGCGCTTCCCCAGGGGGAATATGCTTTTGACCCCGCGGCCCCGCGAAACGGGGCCGCGGTCATTTGCTGTGTTCGGCCCGTCCCCTGACCATCCTGACGAAAGCGACGCTCCCGGCCACCGCCATGGCAAGCACGCACACCACGCAGAGCGTGCGCATGGCCCCCTCGGCCATGCACAGCGCGTCGAAGAGCCCGTGCACCGCCGTCGGGACTAGCGACGCCGCCGCCGACCACAGGTCCGCAGCCCTGGCATCGCCGCGCCCCCTCGCGCCGCGCGACCTGTCGAGCAGCTCGCCCGTCAAGACGCCGTAGAGCGGGTGTCCGGCAATGCACGAGAGCGCCCGCGGCAACCAGCTCGCCCCGGCGCAGACGTACAGTGCGTCTTCCGCTGCCCCGAAGCCCAGACCGACGAGCACGTGGAGCGCGAACTGCCCAACCCGAGCCGACCTCGCCACGCGGGCCGCCGCCACCCTCTTGACCGTCTCCTCGACGAGGGCGACGCACAACACGCACCGCAGGACGTGGTGCACCGCCGTGCCCTCGGGAACGACCGTCCCGAGCACCGAGGAGGCCGCGATGCTCGCGCACGCCGCGACGGGCACCGATGCCGCCCCCGCAAGGAGCGCCTTGGCGACGCCGCGGCCGCCCGCCAAGATTCCGAGCCGCCCGAGCCACAGGGCCACGAGGGCCGTCGGTGCGAGGGCGAGCATCACGCTCACGGCGTCACCTCCCAGACCTCGGGCCTGCCGTTGTCGCGGCAGTCGATGCCGTGCCAGTCCGTGACCGGCCTTCCCGGCACGACCTCCCACGAGTTAGTGATGGCGCGCTCATCGTATGCGTGCCCCTCGTAGATTCTCGGCACCACCTCGACCGAGATGCCGTCCGAGCCGTCCACCGCGACGAAGTGGGCCAGGACGCCCGTGTAGTCGCAGGCGAGCCCCATGGCCCAGCCCATTGCCTCGGTGCGGGTGGCGAAGGCGGCGTGCACCACCGGCGCGTCGAACTCCCTGAGGTCGCCCTCGGAGAACGTGCACGTCTGGCACACCCAGACCGTGCCGTGGTGCTCGTTCGCGAGGTTCACCCGTGCCATCACCGCACCTCCTCGACTTCGTTCGCGCACGTCTCGAAGAACTCCGACGTGAACGCGTAGAGCGGGTACGCGCAGAAGCCGCTGGCGCGGGTCATGCCCGTGTAGATGGCGAGTCCGTTCTGTGAGAGGAAGTCTGCCACGGCTGGCATGTTGTTCGTGTCCACGTAGGCGAAGGATGCGTTCTGGTTGGTCGCGTCACAGAGGTTGACGGTGACGTCTCCCCAGAAGTCCCAGTAACCGTCGGCCTTGCAGAGCATCTGCACGGCGAGCGAGCCGTCCATGTACTGGCGCCTGAGCAGGATGACGTCCATCTCTTCGCCCCACTGGTCGGTGTACTTGAAGGTCTTCGGGCTTTGCATTGTTGATACCTCCTCGGGTTGTGTGTCTCGCACGTCTCGGTGCGCGTCATGCAACCCTTGGATGCCAAGGGGTTTCTCGCCCCCGTGGTAGGCGCGGGGCACAGGAGCTGCCACGACAAGCTGCATCCAATGCCGTGAGGGATTTGTGCCTGCTTTCGTGCGGCCCTTGAGCCGCGCCGTGCGGCGTGCGTTTGTGGGTCGGGGTGCCGGGGCAAGGCGGGTTCCTCGCGAGCTCACGAGCGGGTACTCCGCCTAGGGGCGGCTAAGGTGTCGGTCCTCACACCCGCGTCGGGCGCGAGGACAATATAAGTCCTATAGTCGGTCTTCTTCCAGAACGACCCTGTCGCACAACTCGTAGACGTCGTTCCAAGAACGTCCGCACTCTGCGCACGTGCACTCCTGTATCGCGAGGTTGCCCTCTATGGTCGCCTCCCAACCCTCGATGGCCGTCGCACCGCACACAGGGCACGCATTGTTGGTGAGTTGTCTCTCCGCCATGTTTATGCTCCTTTCCTCCGAAGAGAGCGGGAGGCTCGCGACCTCCCGCTTGTGTGTCCTTACGCCGCGAGAATAATCTCCATTTTGTCTATGATGTCCTTGGCAGCGTCGCGCACGACCTGCATGCACTGGCGCATCTCCTCGCCGGTCTTGCCGACGGCCCACGAGGCCACGTAGCCGAAGCTGTAGCCGCTCGTGTCGAGTCCCATCGCGGCGCTCACGGCGTAGGCCACGGACTCTGCCTGCACCTCACGCATGGAGCGGTCGGGCAGCTCCTCGGAGTCTCCGTCGTGGAGCACGCTGTGCGCCAGCTCGTGGAGCGCGGTCTTGACGGTCTGACCCTGCGGCATGCCAGCGCGGATGGCGATGTAGCCCATGCGGGAGAAGAGGCCGTTGGTCTCGGGCGGCAGGCCGTCCACGATGCTCACGGGATACGCCGACACGGCGCATATGGCATCCATCACCTCGTCGTAGCGGTCCACCTCACTCTCCACGTGCTCCGCGATGGTGGGGAGCGGCTCGCCCTCGGTCTGGCTCACGTCGAACACGTGGCCGACCTTGAAGCCCACGAGCCTCCTGCGCTCGGGCGTGTCCTCGTCGCCCTGCGGCAGCTCCTCGGAATCGGTATCCTTTGCCTTCGCCACCATGGGCACGAGCACCTCGATGCCGTGCTCGCCCTTCTTAACGTGACGGTTGAAGTCGCGCTGCCAGCTGCGGTATGACGCCACGCGCGTGGCCTCGGGCATCTGCATGGCGATGAGCATGGTGTTGTTGAGGCTGTAGTCGTGAAACTTGGCGAGTGTCTGGAGCCAATTCGCCCACGCCTCGCTGCTCCACACGGAGCGCACCCCGTCGCCGATACGGTCGAGCGCGGCCTGGGCCTTAGCCTGAGCGAGTGCCTTGCGCTCCTCACGCGTCATGTCCTTGTAGCTCTTCTTGGTCTTCATAATCCCCGTCTCCTTTCGGGTTGTGGCTGCACACGCTGCGTGCGTGCTCATCTACAACCCTTGGATGCCGAGGGTTTTTCGGTCCCCGTGGTAGGCACGTTGCAAATTGGCCCCACACAACCTGCATCCAATCGGACAAGCGATTTGTGGAGCGTTATGTGGGGTCGTTGCCATGTGCCGTGCGGGCGGCCTCGTTCCATGTTTTTGAAAGAATCGAAGACTGAGTTTTGCGGCTCTGTAGATGGTTGTGTGTGATTTCACACAAGCTAGAACATAGATGATGGGGGTTCTGTCGCGCTGCAAATCAGGGGATTTGAGGAGCCCGTTGTGAGCGTAATGCACCATTTTAATGCACCGTGCGCTAGTGTAAATAAATCGCGAAACAAAAAAAGGCCACGACCTAAGCCGTGACCTTGTGTTTTCTGGTGGGCGATACTGGGTTCGAACCAGTGACCTTGTGCTTG
>JAUMWN010000019.1 GCA_030529625.1 Coriobacteriales bacterium | reverse complement strand
CGTTGTCGATGGCCTCCTGGACCATGGCGGTCGGGATGCCGGTGCCACCGTGAAGAACGAGGGGCAGGTCGCCAACCTCGGCCTTGATCTCGGCCAGACGGTCCATGGAGAGGCCAGCCCAGTCGTCGGGATACAGGCCGTGGATGTTGCCGATGCCGCAAGCGAGGAAGTCAACGCCGAGGTCGGCGATGGCCTTGCACTCTGCGGGATCTGCGAGCTCGCCGTTGGAGGCAACGCCGTCCTCGACGCCGCCGATGCCGCCGACCTCAGCCTCGACGGAGATGCCCTTGCCGTGGCAGAGCTTCACGATCTCGGCGGTGCGCTCGAGGTTCATCTCGAACGTGGGCTCGTGGGAGCCGTCGTACATGATGGAGGTGAAGCCAGCGTCGATGGCCTTGAAGCAGTCCTCGTAGGAGCCGTGATCCAGGTGCATGGCAACCGGCACGGTGATGTCCATGTAGTCAACGAGGTCGGCGACGATGTCGCGGACGACCTTGAAGCCCATCTGCCACTTGGCGGCGCCAGCGGTGCACTGGATGATGACCGGAGTCTGGAGCTCCTCGGCAGCCTGGAGAATGGAGCGCGTCCACTCGAGGTCATTGGTGTTGAAGGCGGCGATGCCGTAGTGACCCTTTACGGCGGCCTGAAGCATAGCGGTTGCGTTAACGAGCATTGGTTACCTCCCGAACAACGTTGACAGCGTACCAGCGGTACCTAACTTCGACCATGGTAACCCGTCATGGGCCTGCTGGCGAAGGCTGATTGGTGAGCGGTACGCATGGACCATGTCGGCGGGTTATGTGCGCCCCCTATACCGTGCCATCCGCCTGGAAGCGGCGTCATGCAAACAAGCGGCCGATATCTGCTCGGCACCGCTTCCCAAGCGGGCAACACGCCTTCTACGCTCTAAAGGACATAGGAACCTTTTTGCGTTCCGTGTGAAGGTGAGTTTCGTGACATAGGATGTGAGTTGCCTTATATAAGACTTCCGTTGGGAGGCAGGCATGGAACGAATGCAAGACGCACGCGTACCCAAGGGCAAGGCAATTGCCATTGCCATCGTGGTTTCGATCGTGCCCATATATTGGACCGGCATTGGCGGGGTTCTCATCGCCCTGTGCGCGAGCGTGGCTGCGGTGATCATCGCCTCGTCGGCGCTCTCCAAGGACTCCCGCGAGGTGGAGCGCGAGATCGAGGGGTCCGCCCAGCTCGAGGGCGTGCTCGACTCGAGTCAGCTCGACGCCGCAGATGGCGTCTACCACGAGCCTGTGGTCTACGACCGTGCTCGGCGCTACGGCAAGGTCGTGGTCGCCATCGGGCTTGCGGTCTCACTGATCTCGTCGGCGCTCGTCCTCGCGTCGACCGCAGGCCGTGGCGTGCACTTCTACTTGGGAGGACACACCCTCTTCCCCTCCGCTGTCGAGGACAGCAGCACCTCGCACACCACGCACAAGAACCCGAGCAGCAAGACGTCCACCTCAGGCGAGGAGAGCTATAGCGAGGAGTGGACGTATTATCCGGTGGAAGACACGCAGGAGGATACCTGGGAGGGAGACGGCGGCCAGCAGGAGACCGCACAGCCCACCAACACTCCCACCAACCAAAGCACCCCCGAGCCCTCCGAGCCGGCACAGCCCGCACAACCCACTGAGACCCCCACGACCGACCAGGGCGACACCGCGTCACCCACGAGTACGCAGACGACCGAGGAGCCCAACGCGGCTGCGCAGAACGCGCCCGCAGCGGCCGACCAGACGTCATAGCACACACGATTGGAGCCTCACATGGAACGACCCAATGCCTGGAAGCAGTACAACGGCGCCCAGCTCGACCAGCTCGAGTCCTTCTCGCGCGACTACACGGCGTTTATCAGCAACAACAAGACCGAGCGGGAGTGCGTGGCCTCCGCCATCGCGCTGGCCGAGACGGCAGGCTACCGCAACCTGGACGACGTCGTCTGTGCGCAGTCCAAGCTCGGGCCCGGCTCTCGCGTGTATGCCTCCAACCGCGGCAAGTCTCTCATCCTCATGGAGCTGGGATCTGAGCCCCTCACCCAAGGTATGAACATACTGGGCGCTCACGTGGACTCCCCTCGCCTGGACGTAAAGCAGAACCCCGTCGAGGAGAAGAACGACCTGGCCTACCTGGACACGCACTACTACGGTGGCGTTAAGAAGTACCAGTGGGTGACCCTGCCCCTTGCCATCCACGGCGTGGTCGCAAAGAAGGACGGCACCGTGGTGCCCGTGTGCGTGGGCGAGGATGCGCAGGATCCGGTGTTCGTGATCACCGACCTGCTCATACACCTTGCGCAGGAGCAGCTCAAGAAGGACGCCGCCACGGTAATCGAGGGCGAGATGCTCGATTTGCTCGTAGGCCACAAGCCGCTCGTGGTGGAGGGCGACGACGAGCAAAAGGACCCCGCCAAGGCGCAGCTGCTCGAGCTGCTTTCGCAGAAGTATGGCATGGACGAGGAGGACTTCTACTCCGCGGAGCTGGAGATCGTGCCGGCAGGTGCCGCGCGCGACCTGGGCTTTGACCGCTCCATGATATTGGGCTACGGGCACGACGACCGCTCGTGCGCCTATCCCAGCCTGTGCGCGCAGCTGGCCCTTACCGAGGTCCCGGCTCGCACCGCGCTCACCATCCTGGTGGACAAGGAGGAGATTGGCTCGGTGGGCGCCACGGGCATGACCAGCCTGTTCTTTGAGAACGTCGTGGCCGAGGTCCTTGCCCTTGCCGGCTACGGCGAGGGGACCCTTGCACTTCGCAGGTGCCTGGGCAGGTCTCACATGCTCTCCAGTGACGTCTCGGCCGGCTTCGACCCCGCCTTTGCCAGCACCTTCGAGCCCAAGAACGCCGCATACCTTGGCCACGGGCTCACGTTTAACAAGTTCACCGGCTCACGTGGCAAGGGTGGCTCCAACGACGCCGACGCCGAGTACGTCGCCCTTATCCGCCGCGTGATGGACGAGCACGACGTGTGCTGGCAAACCGCCGAACTGGGCAAGGTGGACGTGGGTGGCGGTGGCACCATCGCCTACATCCTCGCCAAGTACGGCATGCGCGTTATCGACTGCGGCGTGCCCGTGCTCTCCATGCATGCCCCCTGGGAGGTCATCTCCAAGGCGGACCTGTTCGAGGCCTATCGCGGATATCAGGCCTTCCTCACGTTGGAATAACACACAATCCGTGCTGGGGGGACAGTCCCCTGTGTTTAGGGGACTGTCCCCCGAGTGCATGTGGGATGCTTCCCTACCCCAGTGCCTCAAGAATGGCTGATGCCTGGGGCGGAACCTCCACGACGCTGGCGGGAGTGCCCTGCAGCACGTACACGCGTGACGCCATGGCCTGAGCCTCGTCAACGTCATGCGTGATCATGAGCGAGGCGAGTCCCAGCTCGCGTGACACGTCCAAGTACCAGGAGCGTAGGTCGCCTCGCGTGAGCGCGTCAAGTGCGCTAAACGGCTCGTCGAGCAGCACCACGTCGTTGCCCATCATGTACGTACGCAGGAATGCCGCGCGCTGGCGCATGCCGCCCGAGAGCTGGCTGGGCCAGGAATGCTCTGTGCCCGCGAGGCCAAAACGCTCGAAGAGCGGCGCGACCTTGGTGTGCGCTTCGCTCCGGTCCATCCCCGCAAGCGTGAGCGGTAGGCACACGTTGTCCACAATGCGCAGGTGCGGCAGAAGCAGGTCCTTTTGCAACATGTAGCTCACGTGCCCCTGCTCGCCGGTTATGTTGGTGCCATGCATGAGCACCTCGCCCGCAAGCGGAGTCGTGAGTCCCGAGAGCGCATGGAGCAGCGTGGTCTTTCCACCGCCCGACCTGCCCACCAGGCACACGACCTCTGCCGGCCACACCTGCAAGCTTACGTCGCGCGCCACGATGGTTTTGCCGTCGTCCCAGCTCAGCGTAAGGCCTCTGGCCTCGAGCGCCGGCGTCATGCAAGGTACTCCATGGTCCAACCGGCATCCACATCGAGCGCGGACTCCACGAGCTTGTTGTCGTTGAGCCACGTGTAGAAACGCGCCCAACGGTCCTTTTCAATCACGCCCCACGTCTTGGCATCGGCCTGGTACTGCTCGGAGAGAAACGCCTGGCTTTGGGCCACGAGCTTCTCGTTGAGCTCGGGTACGGCCTTGCACAGGATGTCTGCCGCCTCCTGCGGCTGGGCGATGGCAAACTCGTAGCCCTTCTTCGCGGCGCGCAGGAAGGCCTTTACCACATCTGGATTGCCCTGTGCATAGTCCACGTTTGCCGCGATTACCGGCGTGTAGTAATCGAAGACTTCGTCGATGGAGATAAAACTAAAGTAGTCCACCGCCATGTTCTGCACGTTGGCGTTTTGTACGGCCCAACCCTCATACACCCACACGCAGTCGTACATGTTTGCCTGGAGGCCGGCCACCTCGTCCTCGACGGAGTATGGCACCAGCTTCACCTTGTCGTAGTCTCCCCCGTCCTTTTGCACGATGTGACGAATCGTGGCCTGCTCCACTGGCAGATCCCACGTGGCATAGCGATGGTTCTCCATAGCGGCAGGACGGGTGATGCCCTCTCCCCCACGGCTCATGATCCCCGACGTGTTGTGCTGCAGAATCGCCGCAATGGCAACGATGCCCTTGCCCCCGGCGGCCAAGACGTTGGCGATGTAATCCTGAAAGCTTACGCCCAGTTGGGCCTTGCCGGTAGCGATTATGGCCTCGGCGGTGTCCTCGGCCGGTTGCACGATCTGCAGCTCTATGCCCTCCTCGGCAAAGTAGCCCTTCTCCTGGGCCACATAGATGCCCGTGTGATTGGTGTTGGGTGTGTAGTCCAGGCAAAACGTGAGTTTTTGGGGCTGATCGGCGGCTACAGAGCCTTTGTCCGTCGCACCTCCCTGCCCTGTGCAGGCAGACAGGGCCGCCGTGGTGGCAGCAACTCCAACGCTTCCCAGCAGGGTCCTTCGTGACATAGTGCCCATGTGCATACGCTCCTCTCTGTGCGGGACCGCAGCACGCGGCGTTGGGTCCCTACGCTGGCATTATCCAGATCAGGTTAGTGGGTCGAGCGTGTTGGCACGCTCCTCTCAGCCAGGCCATATCTCCCAGCTCCCCGTCCGTGACTGCCATTGTAGCGCACTTGCTGGGGGTGGACCAAAGAGGATTCAAAGTGGTACACCACTTTTGGACTTAAAAGACCCCCAGATGTGCCACTTTGGACCCCATTTCTGGCACATCTTGGGGTTTTGAGAGGGGCAAAGTGGTACACCACTCTTGTGCCGACGGTTCGTGCCGGGCGCAACGCGGGCGTGCGTCGGACGCGCGGGGCGCCACCTACAGCGCATGCAGCAGGTAGTTGAGACCATACATGAGCAATGCCACCACCCAGGAGCCAAAGAGCATGGCGACGGCAACGACAGGCACCTTGTTCTCGCCCCAGCGCAAAAAACCGTAGAAGTCGTACACCTTGCCGTTCTCCTCGGGGCCATGACGTAGCAGCGCGCCGAGGTAGCCCACGCCATAGAGCAGCGTGGGACACATGCCCAAAAGCGTGAGCCACACGGTAAGCTGGCCCACCGGCACGAACAGGCAGAGGTCGACGGCCGCAAGCAAGGGAAGCACCAGATGTAGCCATAGGTTGCCGCCCTCATACATCTTCTTCCAGCCAAACGCAGGCCCCAGGATGGCAATAACGGTGAGGAACGTTATCATCACGGCCGTGGTCGCCACGAGCTTGCACACCACGAGCCACACAGGCAGCAGGCCAAGTAGGCAGCAGGAAACCAAGTACGCAAGGCATGTCAGAGCGGAGAGCAGGTTGGAAAGCACGGTAAAGTACTTGAGGCTCTCCACACCCCTCGATGCGAGCCTAGTCTGGTCATCTGTCGCATGCGACGCCAACGCGAGCTGCAGCCATGCGATCACCGACAATGGCGCAATGACGCCATTGAGCACAATGCTTTCCACCGGAATGTTCACGTGCCCTGCCTCCCAAAACCAAAAGCCACGCGTTCGATTCTCGTGCGCACCGCAGGGTAAGTCAAGCGAGCTTTTGGCACGACATGCGCCTGCGCAACCCAAGCGTTCCACGCATTGCGCTTTTATCAACAATGTTCCTAACGCTCAAAGAACCACACGTGTTGTTTGCTATCATCTTGGGCTGCATGAGAGTACCCCGAAGGGATACGAACAGGTCGCACGGTTGCGAGACCGTCTGGCGTGCCTCGCGAGCGACGCGCGACCAGGAAGAAAGGAAGCACTTATGGATTTGAGCGTGCTCAACAACGTGCCCTACTGCATGGACGCGTTCGCCAAGTGGACTCACGAGTTTCCCGACCTGCCCATGCTGGTGGACGACCAGCACTACAAGGGCTGGACTCGCGCGCGCATCGACGACCTCTCCGCACGTATCTACGGCTACCTCAAGCGTCAGGGCATTGGGACCGACGACTTCGTGATGATCTGCCTGCCACGTGGCATCCGTCCCATCGTGGCCATGATTGGCGTGTGGAAGGCAGGTGCCGCCTTCGTCGTGGTCGAGGACACCTACGCGCCGGACCGCATCGAACTCATCAAGGCGGACTGCGGCTGCAAGGTCACCATCGACATGGACGTGTGGGAGCAGATCAAGGCCGAGGAGCCGCTTGCCGGCTACGAGCGTCCGGACGACCACGACGCGGCCTTTGCCGTGTACACCTCCGGTTCCACCGGCCGACCCAAGGGCGTTCTCCACGAGTTTGGCGACATCAAGCTCGACGCCCTCGTGGCCAACCTGCAAATCGAGCTCGGCACCCGTGGCGCCCTCATCGCCCCGCTCAACTTTGTGGTTGCCATCAAGGCGCTCACTGGCGTCCTGTATGCGCCGTGCACCTTCTTTATCGTGCCGTACGCCACGGTAAAGAACCCGCGCAAGCTCATTCGCTACTACATCGATAACAAGGTCAACCTCACCTACCTCTCGCCTTCCCTAATCCGTGCGGTGGGCGACGACCTTGGCCCCTACCTCAAGATCGTGCACACCGGCAGCGAGCCTGCAAACGGCGTATACCTCCCCGGCATCCAGCTGGTTAACAACTACGCCATGAGCGAGGGCTTCTTCACGCTGTGCCAGTTCGTGATCGACAAGCCCTACGACGTGTGCCCGGTAGGCAAGCCCAACAGCCCCATCATCCAAATCCGCATCGTGGACGACGAGGGCAACGACGTGCCCGAGGGCGAGACCGGCGAGCTCATCTACGAGAACCCCTTTATGCGCGGCTACATCAACCTGCCCGAGCAAACGGCCGAGGCGCTGCGCGACGGCTGGTACCACACCAACGACCTTGGGTTTAGGGACGAGAACGGCAACATCATCCTCGTGGGCCGCGCCAACGACATGATCAAGATCGACGGCAACCGCATCGAGCCCGCCGAGATCGAGGCGGCTTTCAAGTACGCCACGGGCAAGGAGTGGGCGGCCGCCAAGGGCTTTGAGGATCCCAGCGAGTCCTTCGTGTGCGTGTACTACATGGGCGAGCTCGAGCAGGGCGAGGACGAGATCCGCGCAAAGATGTCCGAGAAGGTCCCCTACTACATGATTCCGTCTTTCTTTATGCAAATCGAGGAGCCGCCCATCCTGCCCAACGGCAAGCTGGCGCGCAAGGACCTGCCCAACCCGCGCTCGACCATGGAGCGCGTCGATTACGTGGCGCCCACCAACGACTTCGAGAAGGCGCTCTGCGAGGCCTTCGAGCTGGCGCTTGGCGTTGAGCACATCGGCATTACCGAGGACTTCTACTCGCTGGGCGGCAACTCGGTCGCGGCCATGAAGGTCCTCACCATCATGAAGCTCGACGCGCTCTCCGCCATCGACATCTACCAGGGCCGCACGGTCGTCAAGATCGAGGAGCTCTACGAGGAGAAGCTCCGTGCAGGCGACACCGGTCTGTCGGAGGAGGAGAAGGAGATGGAGGCACGCAAGGTACCGCATGAGCTTCCGGCTATTCAGGTCTCCATCATCGACTACCAGCTCTTCACGCCCGACGCACCCATGTGGATCTTCCCCTACCTGTTCTCGTTTGGCGAGGATGCGGATGCCGAGCGCATTCTGGACGCCGCTCGCAAGGTGCAGGCCCACCACCCCATCTTCGGCACGATCTTCGAGTTCAACGACAACGCCGAGCTGCAGCAACGCTACGACTCTTCTGCCATGCCCACCATCGAGATCGAGCACATGACCGACGACGAGTTCGAGGAGCTGCAGGACTCGCAGATCGAGACCTTCCAGCTGCTTGGCAAGCCCATGATCAAGATTCGCGTTATCAAGACCGAGAGCGACTGCTACCTGATGGTAATCTTCCACCACATCATCATGGACGGCTCCAGCATGCAGATTATCTTCCAGAGCTTCGCACGCGCCTATGCGGGCGAGCCGCTCGAACTGGACACGTACTACTCCTACCTGGAGGACGAGGAGCGCCTGCGCTCCACGAGCGCCTATCGCAACGCGTTCGAGTACTACCAACAGCACTACGACGGCATCGACTGGATGGGCGAGATACTGCCCGACAAGAGCGAACCGGGCAACGTGAACGGCCAGGCCGTCATTATGACCAACATGTCGCCCAGCTCGCTTGAGCAGATGGGCAAGCGCTGCGGTATCTCCAGCAACAACTTCGTGAACGCCGCCACGCTGCTCACGCTCGCCCGCATGAGTGGCAAGCGCGACGTGCTCATTAACTCCACCTTCCACAACCGCGTTGACAAGCGCAAGCAGTGCGCGGCGGGCCTTTTGGCGCACTCCCTGCCGGTAGGCGTGAAGCTCGATTCCTACGACACACTCAAGGACCTGTACACCGACATCGCCACCAAGACGGAGGAGGTCATCGCCAACAGCGTCTACGACTGGGTGACCATCAACGAGAACCCCTACATGAACGACCACATTGCCGTGGTGTACGAGACGGCGGCCATCACCGACATGAGCGCCCTCGAGAAGATGAACGCCTCCATGGAGACGCTGAGCGCCCACAACGAGGCGGCGCTGCGCCGCAACATGCTGCAGGTCTTCGAGACCGAGGACGCCGTGGTGAGCATGCTCTCCTACATGGCCAACATCTACACCGACGAGCGCATCAAGGAGTTCACCAACACCTACACCGAGCTTATCAACCAGCTCCTTGAGGTTACCGATCCCGCAAGCGTAAAGGTGGCCGACCTGCTGTAGTCGCAGGACTTACGCACCAACGGGTGTTTGCACTCAGGGGTCAGTCCCCCCCGTACCGCAAACGCGTGGGCGGTACGTGGGGGACTGTCCCCTGAGTGCAAACACCCCCACGCCCGTCCATGCCCTCCTGCACTACTTTTCCCGACGCGAACAACCAATTCCCCTGCGATTGCACTACTCTATACGCAGGTACATCTCCGTAAAGAGAGGGGTCTCTCTATGAGCAAGATCGTTGTCGTTGGTGCCAACCACGCAGGCACCGCCGCCATCAACACCATTCTTGACAACTACGAGGGCAACGAGGTGGTCGTCTTTGACGCCAACTCAAACATCAGCTTCCTAGGCTGCGGCATGGCCCTGTGGATTGGCAATCAAATTAGCGGCCCCCACGGCCTGTTCTACCAGACCAAGGAGCAGTTCGAGGCCAAGGGTGCCACCATACACATGGAGTGCCCGGTAGACCGCATTGACTACGCCAACAAGGTGGTCTATGCCACGGATAAGGACGGCACCACCTACGAGGAGTCCTACGACAAGCTGGTGCTGGCCACCGGTTCGCTGCCCATAATCCCGCGCTTTGAGGGCGGAGACCTGGAGAACATCCAGCAGGTGAAGCTCTTCCAGAACGCCCAGGAGGTCGTGGACAAGCTCCAGGACGACGCGATCAAGACCGTTGCCGTGGTAGGCGCGGGCTACATTGGCGTCGAGCTTGCCGAGGCGTTCCAGCGCAACGGCCGCCACACGCTGCTGGTAGACATGGCCCCCACCTGCATGGCCAACAACTTCGACCCGGAGTTCTCGGCCATGATGGCCAAGAACCTGGAGGACAACGGCATCGAGGCGCACTATGGCGAGGGTGTCGACCACTTTGAGGGCACAGACGGCAAGGTGACCAAGCTCGTTACGAACAAGGGTGCCTACGACGTGGACATGGTATGCGTGTGCATTGGCTTCCGTCCCAACACGGCGCTTGCCGAGGGCGGCGACTTTGAACTCTTCACTAACGGCGCCTTTATCGTGGACCGCCACCAGCAAACCAGCGTGCCCGACGTGTATGCGGTGGGCGACTGCGCGACCATCTTTAACAACAGCCTGGGCGGCAAGCCGGGCTACATCGCGCTGGCGACCAACGCCGTGCGCAGCGGCATCGTGGCCGGCCACAACGTCTGCGGCACCCCGCTCGAGACCCGGGGCGTGCAGGGCTCCAGTGGCATTTGCATCTTCGACCTCAAGATGGTCTCCACGGGCCTTACCGAGTCCGCGGCCAAGCGCGCGGGCATCGAGGTGCTCACCACCACGGTAACCGACTGCCAGAAAGCACCGTTCATTGAGCACGACAACCCCGATACCACCATCAAGATCGTCTACGACAAGGCCACGCGCGTAATCCTGGGTGCCCAGCTCGCGTCCACCTACGACATGAGCGGCAACATCAACATGTTTAGCCTTGCCGTCGAGCGCAAGGTCACCATCGACGAGCTCGCCCTCCTGGACATCTTCTTCCTCCCGCACTTCAACTCGGCATACAACTACATGACGGTTGCGGCCCTGCAGGCCAAGTAGTACTTCACACCATCAAGAATCGTCAAACCTAATGAGGGGGTAGACAAAGGGGACAGTCCCCCGAGTCTACCCCCTCATGCGTGGGCGTGCAGCTGTGCCGTGGTTGGTAGACTCGGGGGACTGTCCCCTTTGTCTACCCACGATCATATGTTCGTGAGGTACTGCGCAATATCGGTGGCCGACGGTGGGCAACCCGTCACGCATGACGTGGCATCGGCGCAGCAGCGCCCAATGCCCAAGCCGTCCAAGGTCGCACCCTGCCAGCCCTGGCCGATGTAGATGTCCTGCGCTTGCCTGCGCCCCGTCGTATACAGCGCGCGCACGAGCGCCGCGAAGCAGGCAGAGCAGGCCCGGTCCTCGTGCACGTTGCGCGTGAGGCTTGCCACCGTTCCCGCCGCACTCGCATAGCACGCCGCGTCCCTGGGCTCGTTGAGCGACACCACGTCGTCAGGCGACCAGCTGGCCACCCCGGCCCCGTAGCGCTCGGCAAGCTCGATGTAGGGAACGTCATCGGTCGCCAGGCCCATCAGGGACCTGCCGTATGCGTCTGCCGTAACGGCGTCGGCACACAGGTACATGCGGTTGGTTTGCACGGGCGTGCCGCCCTCCTCAAAGCACAGGTCGCCGCAAATGCTGTCCACCACCACAAGGCCGGGACGCAGCGCCGCCCCGAGTGCCGCGATGGGCTTGGTAAGGCCAAGGGCGTGGAACCGGCGCTTCTCATGATCGGGAATGCAGCCCTTGAGGTTTTTGAGGGCGCAGGTCATGCGCGTTTGGCAATGACCTTTGAGCACCGGAAGGTCCACGAGCAGGCCGGCATCCAACGCCCGAGCACACACCGCTATGGGGCCTATGGGCGTTTGCACCGAACGCGTCTTGTCGCACTTAAGGTCGAAGAACGCAACATCGTAGCGTTTGCACACCTCGTCATAGCCCGCGCGCCGCATGGCACGCATGGTCCTGTCGCCTATCCAGCTGCTCTCGATTATGCTGAGATCCCGTATCCCATGCTCGGAAAAGTACTCGATGCACCCGCTGAGCACGCCCGGATGTGTCACCGCACCATCCTGTGCAACGACCGAAAGCACCAGGTTGGGCTTGAGGGCAACCGATGCCCCAGCGGGCACGAGCCGCCACGCTTGGGACGCGTCCAGGAGCCGTTTGGTCATCTTGTGCGCGTCGCTTCCATACACCTGCCAGATCGTGCCCATGGCACCTTTCCCATCCACGAAGTGAAACTGGGAGTGAATCCCCCAGTTTCGCCGCTCACAGCCTCACCATACCGCAACTGGCTCCGTAGGCAAATAGCTTACACGGACCAAACAGGGGGAACTCCGCCCTGGCCTCCTGCTCGGGATAGAGCCGCTTGATGCGCACAAGATCGTCACCAACTGCGGCAATAAAGGACAGGTGGTCCTCCTTGGTCATGGGATGGTCGATCCACACGCGTTGCCTGCCGTCAACTGCGTCCACCGTTGCCGTGAGCACCCTGTCGTTCGCACGGGCAGCGAGCGGCTCAAGCGTGTTGCCACAGCAGCCAACCACGGCCTCCCCCATGGACCACACCACGTTTCCGCAGGTGGGACACACATAAAACGTGCTTCGCTTGGCATTGGCCGACCGATTGTGGTTCTCAACGTTTCGCCACCGTTTGAGCGTGGGCATCACCGCACCCATGAACGATACGGCCTCCTCCTGCGAGTAGCCCGTGGCCTCCATGAGGAAGGGAACGTTTCGTTCGATAAGGTCGTCCAGCCCGTTGCTGGTGAACTCGCCGTTTTGGTAGCACCATCCGCAATAGTCGGGGTTCTGTGTGCCGTCGGCGTTCGTGCCATACGGCATGTTGGGCACATCGAACGGAGTCCCGCAGCATTGGCAGGCGGGCGCGTCGGGGAGATCGAGCAGGTCCACCACGGGCATGTCCAGCACGCTCGCCAAAAGCTTGCGCATGTCGATGCTTGGCTCGCTGTCTCCCCTCTCCCAGCGGCTCACGGCCTGCCGTGTGACAAACACCTTGGCCGCAAGCTGCTCCTGCGTGTATCCCGCACGCTGCCTCGCGGCGCAAATGGCCTCTCCAACCTTCATCGAAGCTCCTCTCTACTCGCTTTCCTTTACAACTCAAGCATATGGCCGCCGCGCGAGGAAGTCACGCAATAGTCGGTTGCGCGCGACAGACAAAGGAGACACCCCCGGATATATGTTGCACAAGGGGGATAGTCCCCCGAGTACGGCTCGCCATTACCGGGGGTCTGTCCCCCATTGTGTATGAGCTGTACTCGGGGGACTGTCCCCTTTGTGCAACCTTATGCGCTGATGTGCTCGGGGGACCGACCCCTTTGTCACAGGTTTCTGGATTGACCCTTTTGCTCTAGACTATGAACCATGGCACGTACCCCATAGATCTTGGGAGGTAGCAGATGAGCGCAGAGAACCCTATGGCAAGGGATTGGTCTGAGTACGGGCAAAAGCACATGCGCACGAGAGGTGCAGGCAGGGGCCTGGTCGCCCTGCTTCTTGCGGGCATGCTCACGCTTGTCGGATGTGCTCAAACGCCCAGCGCACGTCCCGCGACGGATGCAGGCGAGCCAGCACAGGAGCAACAGGAGCAGGCCGTGGCCACCATGCCACAAACCGACTGGTCTAAGGCACGCGTGAGCTACCTGGGGCCCGAGGGGACCTATACGCAGGAGGCGTGCCAGGTATTCTTTGGCGGACAGGGCACCTATGAGCCACAGGAAGACGTTGCCGCTTCGGTGCAGGCCCTCATCGATGGCAATGCGGACTATGCGGTGATTCCTCAGGAGAACTCCATTGGCGGACCCATAGCCGAGTACCTGGACGAGGTCGTGTCACATGAGGACGTGTGCATCGTGGGCGAGGTGGACCTACCCATTAGCCAAAACCTCCTCGCAAAGCCGGATGCCAAGCTCGAGGACATCAAGACCGTCTACTCACACAAGCAGGGCATCGCGCAGGGTTCGGCGTGGCTCAAGGAGCACCTGCCCAACGCCACCGTAACGGAGGTGTCGAGCACTGCGAAAGGCGCGCGCATGGCGTCGGAGGCGCCGGGAAACGACTGCGCGGCCATAGGCTCTGCCGCGGCAGCAGACGTCTATGGGCTTTCCGTCGCGGCGGACAACATCCAGATGAGCGACACCAACAAGACACGCTTCTACGTGCTTTCCACGGGCAGCCCCGCAACCGAGGCATCCGACCGCATGGCCTTTCTGGCCTCGGGAAGCGCAGCGGACCTCGCGGAACTTCTGGCCAGCGTAGAGGCACAGGGCATGCAGGTGCTTGCGGTGCACGATCGGCCGCAAAAGACCGAGCTGGGCAACTACACCTATGTGGTGGAATGCGCCGATGGCGGATACGACGCATACCAGAGCGTATGCAAGGACAACCCATCGCTGGAGTTCCGTTACCTGGGAAGCTTTCCTGTTGTGTAGGAGCCCAATACGCGCGCTCACGGCCTATCGGGGCGTGTAGGAGAGCTTCCAACTCCTGCCGCAGTCCTTGCCGTTGCCCTCGGCCAGCCGCTGCAGGCAGCGGATCATCATGCCCAGCAAGATGCACTCGTTATAGTTGTCCACGTGCACGAGCTTGGGCTGGCTGTCGCGCGGGATGTACTTGGCCAGCTCCTCGGCAACCTCCTCCATGTTGGGGAGCATGTCGCAGCGCAACGCGATTACCTCGGGATCGTAGGTCGCACAGGTCGTGGCGAGCATCTGGCCAACCATCTCCAAGACGTCCTCGTATGCGTAAGCGTTAAAGTGCAGGGGGCGCCGGTACACAAATCGGTCGGCGATGAAGCGAATCTCGCCCGCAATGCCATGGGCACCCTCCACGATGCGGCCGTTTACCACATAGCCCTGGCCACCAACCGGCCAACCAACTGCCTGCGAGTGAAACGCGACGTTTTGGTACTCGTCTTGGCTACCGTACCAGCCAAGGGCGGCGGCATTTGAGTTGTTGCAAAAGAACACGGGCACGGGATATCGGTCGTTGAAGTATCGGCCGATGTCGAACTCCCGTGCCTCGGCCATGCGATCTGCCAAATCGCCATCGCCAAAGTCGATGAGGTTGGAAAGCGACAGGTTGAACATTCCCCGATTCAAGGAGCCGGGAATGGCTATGCCTATGGCATCCTCGCGCACCCCGCCCGTGCAGGAGCACACGTCCTGATTGATGGTGTCGATGATGTCGGTGAGGTCGGTAAGCGCCAGCGTGCGCTTGATCACCTCACGATCGAGCTTTACCTTGCCATGATCGTAGAGCCTATAAGTAATGGTCACCTTCTTGGGCGCTCCGTGCGCGGCTATCACCAAGATGCGCTTGTCGTTGACAAGATCGCCCGACAGGTGCTCCAACGCGCGCTGCTCGGCACTCCGCTTGCGGCTTGCCAGCTCGCCATGCAGCCACTCCACGCATCCCGCCGCATCGTAGGAGGCAAAGATGGTCGTAGGAATGGCAAGCACCGGCACCTCCGGAAGCGCCCCACGCATACGCTCGGTTTGATAGCCAATCTGCGGGGCCACGAGCACTGCGGTCTTGTCGCGGCCCTGCTCGATGGCCTCGCTGACTGCGACGGCGCTAAAGTGCCAGTCCAGCTCCATGGCCTCGGCAACCTGATTGAGTTTCTCGGCAAAGAACGACGTTGTCATGCCCACCGTGCAGCACAGCAGCACCTCGGTGGTCTGCTGCTCCCGCAAAGCAAGCAACGCCTGCACCATCTCGCGGAACAGCTGTATTGCGTGGTCGCGTTCCTGTGCAATAAAGTGCAGAAAGAACTTGGCCTCGCCAGTGGCCTTCTCCTCTATGTGCAGCTCCACCACCTCGGGGTCGGGCTCCATGTTGTAGAAGTTGATTTGCGCGACGACATAGTCCGTCGTAAGGACGAAGTGGTCGTCGTCGGTAAGGTCCGCGGCATAGCCCACGTGCCTTTGTCCGCGAATCCAGCTGCGAAAGTCAAAGCTCTCCTTGGCCATGGCGCGCTCCTCGTTTGGGGGTAGGTGTCTTCATTCTAGAGGAAAACGCGTGTCCTTAGCCCCTAACGAAGACGTAGGTGGTGTCGGTAGAACGGCCCCGGTCGAAGGCGTAGCCACTCCACGCAAACTCACGCATGGCCTGGGGCTCCTGCGCCTGTACGCTCGCAAGAAAGCGGACCATCTCACCACGCGCCATCTTGGCGTAGACTCCCCGTTGCACCACACGTCCACCCACCAGCTCGCCAAACACGCAGGTGACGTAGCGGTCGTCTGGCCCGAGGTAGCGCTCGATCGCCTTGGCATACTCCTTCGATGCGAGGTTTACCAGGATGCCGCTTGCGTCCCTTGCGGCCTGGTACAGCCGGTCTCCCCAGTATTCGTAGAGGTTCGCATGCCCTCCAACCACCGCCTTGGCCTGCATCTCGAGCCGATACGGCACCACGCCATCCATGGGCCTGAGCACACCATAGAATCCCGAGAGGATCCGCAGGTGCTCCTGCACGTACGCGAGCTGGCCATCCTCGAACACCGCCGGAGCCATGTACGTGTACTGAATGCCGTCGTAGGCAAGCAGCGCCGGGGTGAGGCCATGTCGCACGTCCATGTGCGCGAACCGCTCGGCGTTCTGTCGCGCTATGGCGTCGCTGCACTTCCACAGGGACTTTTGCTCAGCATACGAGAGGCCACGAATCCATGCGGCCAGCACCTCGGCATCCTCAACGAACTTGGGCAGACCCAACGGCGCCATGGCGTCGGGATCTTCCACCATCTTCTTTGCCGGAGCGATGAGTATTCTCACGCAAGCTCACCCAGCATCTGGGCGGGGTTGTCCGCAGCCTTCACCTTGCCAAAGGCCTTTACGATCACGCCATCCTCGTCTATGAGGTACGTGGAGCGCACGACGCCCATGGAGACCTTGCCGTACAGCTTCTTCTCCTTCCATACGTCGTAGGCCTGCAGAACCTCCTTGTTGGTGTCGGAGAGCAGGATAAAGGGAAGGCCGTGCTTTTGCTCGAAGCGCTTGTGGGACGCGACGCTGTCCTTGCTCACGCCAATCACCACCGCGCCCTTCTCGACGAACTGTGGGTAGAGCTCGCCAAAGGCACAGGCCTGCTTGGTGCACCCCGCAGTGTTGTCGCGCGGATAGAAGTACAAGACCACCTTTTGACCACGATAGTCGCTCAAGGAGCGAACCTCCCCGTTTTGGTCGGGCAGGGAGAAATCAGGGGCGACAGAACCAACTTCCAGCATGATGCCACCTTTCGTCGTTTGCGCACGAGCCACGCAATGGGATGCGTCTTGCATGATACGAACCTAGGATAGCGCGAATGTGTGCCCAATGCGACGTGCCACCCGCAGGCGTTGTCCTCCTGGGCCTCTCCAGCCTTTTGGCCGAGTGCTATGCTATCGTTGCCGTGCGTAACATCGTCTTGGAAAGGACATGGATGAGCTTGAGGCTGAGCGACAAGCACGACGCGCTCGTGCGCATGCTTCGCGATTTGGGCAGTGTGGCCGTGGCGTTCTCGGGAGGCGTGGACTCCACCCTGCTCGCCAAGGTCGCCCACGACGCGTTGGGGACGCACATGGTGGCCGCCACTGCACGGCTTCGCGCCATTCCCGCCAGCGACGTGTCGCGTGCCCGCGTATGGTGCGCCGAGCAGGGCATCGAGCACATTACCATCGATTTCGACGAGCTCACGATTTCCGGCTATGCGTCCAATCCCCCCGATCGCTGCTATCTTTGCAAGCGCACGGTGTTCTCAATGCTCAAGGACGCGGCGGGCGAGCGAGGCATGGCGTACGTGGTGGACGGGTCCAACCTCGATGACGAGGGAGACTACCGTCCCGGCATGCGCGCGCTCGCAGAGCTTGGCGTGCGAAGCCCGCTCAGGGACTGCGGCTTTACCAAAGACGACGTGCGAGCGCTGTCGCGAGAGCTGGGACTGCCCACATGGAACATGCCGTCAGCGGCTTGCCTGGCCTCTCGGTTTGCCTACGGAGAGACCATCACCGCCCAAAAGCTCGCACGCGTGGGAGACGCGGAGGAGTTCCTGCACTCACTGGGCTTTGGACAGCTGCGTGTGCGCGTGCATGGCGAGGACGGAACGCTTGCACGCATAGAGGTGCCCGAGCAGGACATCGCGCGCGTCGCAGAGACCACGATGCGTGTGCAAATCGTACACCACCTCCACGAGTTGGGGTTTGCGTATGTAAGTCTCGACCTGCTGGGGTTTCGCTCCGGCGCCATGAATGAGGTTCTGTAGGCGTTGTTATGAGGCGGCCTCGCGTATTGTGTCGAGAATCGTGGCACAGGCGATGGAGTCGTCAAGCGACATGATGGGCGACTCTGTCCTGCCCTCTTCGAGCAGTCCCACAAAATGGTGGATTTCTCCGTAGAAGTCATCCACCTCGTACGGTACGTCCAATACCTTGGGCGGCTCGCCGTCCACGTGCACGGTCGCGCGCTGAGGTCTGTGCAACTCCTCCACCACAATGCGTCCGCACTCCCCCACCAGCGTGGCCGTGCGCAGCTTTGCCCGGTCAAAGGCACACTCGAGCCCGGCTTCCACGCCGTTGGCGCAAAAGTGCGCGTCGGCATAGACGTCAATGCCGTCGATGCACTCCACGTTCGCGGAGACCAAGCGCAAGTCGCCCGGGCAGAACGCCGCCAGCCAGCTTGCGCAATAGGTTCCGCAGTCAAGCAGCACGCCCGCGCCGGGCCCGGGCGTCAAGTGATAAGTGCCCGTTCCCTCCACCAGATCCATCATGCTGTTGCAGAGCGTGGCCTCCACACTCGTAAGCCTCCCAATGCGGGGCAGCTCCCGCTCCACCTGCGCATACAGTGACACGAAGCGTGGCTTCATGGCCTCCATAAAGAGCCTTCCCTCGCTGCGCGAGACCTGCGCGACCTCGCGCATTTGGTCTGCCGTGAGCATGGCTGGCTTCTCGCAGAGCACCGCCTTGCCGGCACGCAGGGCCTTGAGGGCCCACTCGTGGTGATAGGCATGAGGAAGCCCTATGTAAACGGCATCCACGTTGGGGTCAGCCAGCAACTCGTCATAGTCGCCGTAGGGCTTTGCGTCCTCGGAGTGGGAGGTCTCGGCAAGAAAGGCTGCCGCCTTACTCTGTGACCTACAGGCAGCTGCCACCAGCCGGGCGCGCGGCTCGTGGTCAAGGCTCGCCAAGAAGCGATGTGCGATGTTTCCCGCACCAATAATGCCAAAGCGAATCATGCATACTCCTTTCTTGGTAGTTCTCACAACCAGTGTACGCGAGTTTTTCCTTGGAGACAGGCAGCGAGGACGAATTTGCGCACGTGGTTTGGCCCACGTGCTGAGAATACGGTAAAACGTCTCGTCATCCTTTTACTTGAGAGCCTTTGGTAGTAGTATCTTACGAATTCCACTTGTCACGTCACGAAAGGAGTAGGTCATGGCAATTACACTGTCGCACCTCTCAGCCCTCGACGTTACCCGCACGCTCAGGAGCAAAGGGGTAAACCTGCGTGACATGGATACCGTCTCCCTGTCTCATCCCACGCCATGGGTGGGAAAGCGCTGGAGGCAGCGCGAGTTCGACCCGTCCGTGTGGCAGTGGGAGCGTCCGTCCCGCACGGCACCTTTGCACGTGGTCGTTCCCAAGCGCGGTGGGCGAAGGCGCGTGGGGATGGATTGTGTGGTCGTGCATGAGCAGTCCCAGTCATTACCCTCGCAATCCATCGTTTGGCTTGACGAGCACACATCCATGGTGTGTCCAGAGTTGCTGTTCTTGCAGATGGCCAATTGCATGACGCTTCCCGCGCTCGTGATGCTGGGACATGAGTTGTGTGGTCATTTTTCCCGCACCGCCCAGGAACCGCTTGAGGGTGATGTTGCGACCAACGTTCCCGCGGCAACCAACGCCGAGCGTCTGATTAACTACGTGAGCGCGTTTTCCCATATGCATGGCATTAAGCGGGCGCGATTCGCGCTGAGTCACATGAGCGACCACGCATTGAGCGCACCGGAGTCCGTCCTTGGCATGATGTACTCATTGCCTCCCGAAGAGGGAGGGTTTGGCATGGGACCGGTAACCTTTAACCTGCGCGTTTCGTTGGAAGACCTCCATGAGCTGTATGGACTTAAGGCACGTTACCCAGACCTCTCGTTCTCCTTTGCCCCACTTGGGATTAACTACGACGGGGAAGGCCACCTCGACCTCGATGCACTCATTAACGACGCCAAAAGGCTGGCTCTCGTCACCAGTGACGTGCAAGAGAAAGCTCAAAGAGAGCTTGGCACAACAAAAGCGCAAGTCAGGGCGAAGTACGTGGATGACATCGTGCGGAATCGTCAGTTGGCCTCCCGTGGGCGAATCGTATTCCCCGTCACCAAGGAGGATTTGCGTGACGCAGATAGCCTGGATGAGCTCACGCGGCAAATCTTAGGTTGCGCGCGCACGTTGTTTGGCATCGACACGTCACGCTACGACAAAACGCTCGAGGACACGGAGGAAAAGCGCGAGCGTAGCCGCCTTTTGGCGTCTGTCACGCCTTTGGGAAGGCAATGGGGCTCCTCGCACGGCAGAATGTAACAACGGAGCCAAGCTTTCTGAATACTTAGTGGGGCACAATAACGCACCGATTCCTCCAATCCTGCAGTTTTTCTGATTGGATAGTGTTTTGTGCCCCACTGTGTATTTTATACAGTGGGGCACAAAACAAGCGATGATTCTTTTGACCTGCAGTTTTGCAAAAAAGCTCACGTTTTGTGCCCCACTATTTCCCCAACTTATGCATATGTGTACGCTCTACTCGAACACTCTTTTTGCGCAAATCGTGCGACCAGTCCAGTCGCACGTGCAAATGACTCGCTTCGCGTGGTTTTTTGGCAGCGCATGCAGCATATGCAATATAGTAAACATAACGTATAGGTATAGAAGGAGGAGTTCATGGCAAATCGCACGCTCAACATTGGCTTTATTGGCAATGGCAAGGGAACGAACAGGTATCACGCCCCCTTCTCGCTCGCATTGCCCGATTTGTTTTCCATCAAGACCGTCTATGCCCGACATCTTGGTGGTCCCTGGGCCCAAATACCCGGCACGGAGTACACTACAGACCTCGACGCCATGCTCGCCGATCCTGGCATCGACATCGTTGAGGTAAGCACGCCCATCAGCACCCACTACGACCTCACCAAGCAGGCGTTGTTGGCCGGAAAGCACGTAGTGTGCGACAAGGCCTTTGTGAGGACTGTGGCCGAGGCCGAGGAGCTGTTCGCGCTGGCCGAGGAAAAGGGCGTAACCGTGCAGTGCTACCAAAACCGGCGCTTCGACTCCGACTACCTCACGGCACGCATGGTTGCCGAGTCCGGCAAGCTGGGACGCATCTACGAGATCGTGACGCACTACGACTACTGGCGCGAGTCGTTCTTCCAGATGGCGCATGAGGACCCCTATCATTGGGCTGCGGGCATCGTGTACGGCCACTCCTGTCACTGCGTGGACCAAATCATTGACTGGCTGGGCATTCCCAACCGTTGGCATGCGGAGGCTCGGCAATTGTGCGGAGCGGGTCATCCCGAGATGTACTTCGACTTCGACCTGTACTACGACGACGTGAACATTAAGGCAACTGCGGCGTCAAGTTATCTGGCGGCCATCCAGCGCCCGAGCTTTGAGGTGTACGGCGAGCGTGGCACCTTTATCAAGGTGGAGAAGGACCAGCAGGAGCGCGACCTCAAGAAGTTCTATCTACCTGTGGGCCACGACGACTTTGGCTTGGACACCCCCGAGCAGTACGGCACCTTGCGCTACTACGACGAGGACGGCACGTTCCATGAGGAGCGTGTTGAGACGGTACGGTCCACCTACTCCGCTTTCTACGAGGCCCTTTACCAGACAGTAGCCAACGGCGCACCCCAGCTCGTCAAGCCGGAGGAGACCATCGCGCAACTGCGCATTTTGGAGGATGCCACCAAGGACCTCACGTAGCGATTGGCCGTTGCAAGCCGGACGCAGTGGAGTGTTCTCCGCGTCCGGCGCAGGCCGTCTACTCCGCGCGCTTCCATGGCATGCACACGCGCTCGAGCGCGTCAACGCTCTTCATCAGCCCCAGAGACAGGGCGGAGATAAGGAGGATGACCGCAAACATGCTGTCGTAGCTAAACGACTTGCGCACGCGAGTCATGTACACGCCAAGACCCGAGAATCCCCCCAGCCATTCGGCAATCACGGCGCCCACGATGGCGTAGGTGGCACTAATGCGCAGGCCGCTAAAGAACGAATCGAGCGCGGCGGGAAGCTTTACGTGAACAAAGATCTGCCAATTGGACGCGTTCATCGTACGCATGAGGTCTATGAGGTCGGGGTCCACCGAGCGAAATCCGCCCACCAGCGACACGGTAACCGGAAAGAACGTGGTGAGCACGATGAGGAGCACCTTGGGCACCAGCCCATATCCAAACCACAGCACCAACAGCGGTGCAATGGCCACCGTCGGGATCGTTTGGCTCAGGGTAATAAAGGGATTGCAGACCAGGTAGAACGTCTCGAACCGGTCCATGAGAATCGCGAACACAAAGCCAACCGCAACGCCTATTGCCAGTCCGAGCATTGCCTCCACGAGCGTGGTGACGGCATGCGACGCCAGCAGTGGCGCGTCCGCGACAAACGCTCGCACGACGTCGGTGGGACCAGGGAGCAGGAACGACGGCACAAGGCCAACGCGCACCACCACTTCCCACACGACCAAAAACACACCTAAGGCCACCAGGGGAATAACGGTCTTGCGCACCTCTGGCGACATTCGTTTTGCGCTCATGTCACACCTCGCAGACTATGGACGTTTAGGCAATCGTCGCTCACCGTACTAAGCGCCGCCTGAACAGTACCACAATCACCAGTGCGCCACACACCACGACGATGGCAGACCATATGCCCACGTTTTCCTCGATGCCCGTGGGAAGCGAACCGTCGATTGAGTAGACATTGATAATGGTGAGTGTGGCAGGAGCGTCGGGCAGCGCTCGAATGCTCGAGAGCGTGAGCACACGGGCATCATTGGACTGCAAGTGAGCGTGCACGCTTGGAGACTCACTGCCCACGGAACCCGCAGAGATTGGCACGGAGAGCGTTGGATTATATGATTCGGTTCCATAGATGGGAGCAGGAGTAACGCCTGGATCGCTTGGTCCATTGTCGCTTGTGGTCTGCGTAAGCACATACGACTGATTGCTTCGCAGGCCTTCCAGCGTTATTGTTTGCCCATTCGCAAGCGTGAAGGTATTGTTGCTCCGACTTAATGGGGTTTCTTGCTGGACGCCATCCAGTTTCCATGTAATTGATTGCGCTCCTTCCGGAAGATCAATCCTAAAGCTAAATTTCTTTTCCCTATTGGCAAACTTACCCTCGACCTTAAACTCTATCTGCACCGCGGGTTGCGCCATCCAAATAACCTGATTGCCATCGCCGGCCGAAGCTGTTACACTTGGGCCCTTTTGTGACTTGAGATACTCAAGACCGCTCACACTTGACGAACTTGGTGCCGTGGTAACGCCAAACGGTTCGTCGGCGTATAGGCTCAGTCCGTCCATCTGTGTGTTCTCGCCCCACACAAGCACGTTTGAACCTTCTGAGAGATTGTCCGTAATCTCCAGTTCCTCGCCCGTCGCATCGCCTGCTAGCACGAGGTTTCCCACGTCTGAGGGATTGCCATCAATCTGCACCAGGCCGGAGAGTTTGAGCTTGCTCGATTTGGCAAGGCTCACGCTGGGACCGGAGCCCTCACCAAGATCATCGCCCTTTACCGCAATGTTGGTCAGTGCAAGCGTTGCGCCCGCAGGAACAGAGAAGGGCGGTGTGGTGGTTGTGGAGGACCCTCGAGTAAGGGTCGCGAAGCTGCCATCACCGATATATCCAAATTCGATCTCGTTCGTCTTGGGGGTCGCCGTGGTCAACGTGATGTTGTCACCCTCCTCCAGAGACACAAAGTCGTTGGCGGGCATATCGTAGTCAACGAGCATCTCAATGGTTGCGGCCCCGTTCATCTTTGAGCGCGCATAGCCGATGGCTTGGGCAAGCGACTCGAATGGCTGGTCTTGTCCGTCGTGCACAATCTTGCAGATGGGTGTGTAGTTGTAGAAGTGGATGGTCTTACCGCCCGAAACGACCTTCTCCACAAACGTCTTTCCTCGGACTGCATTCGTTTCTAGCGGTGTGGTGGCACCGTCTGCAGCTGCCACCTTGGTAACGCGGCCACCGGTTGTTTGCGTTACCGCAAACGTTGCGCCTACGGGCAAGACTATGCTGTGGCTGTTCTCTTGGACCGAAGGAAGCGTGAACGATTCCAACGACGTGCCATCAACCGTTGCCGAAAACGCAAATGGACCACCATCCCCGCTGGCGTTAATCGTGTACGTTGTGAGCTCCTGGTTGGGAACGTGCAGCTTGAGGTAATCCCACGCCTGCCCCTCCGGTGCTGTTTGCACGTATGCATAGTTGGGAAACTCCTGGTCCTTGGCCACCACACGCAACATGCCCACACGAAGGACGGTAAAGGTTACGGGCTGCGCCCACTCTCGATAATTGGCGTTCGACCCTCTGTTTACCTGCGTTAGCGTGTACGTACCGGCCGGCAGTTCCAGCGTCGTATCATTTGAGCTATCCAGATGGAGGTACCCGTCTATCCCAGCCGTAAGATACGTTGGTGCCCCGTCATTACCCTTCTGGAGCGTGTATCTCATACCCGCCACAGGTTCCCCTGACGGATGCGCCATGTTGCGAATTCTTACGTCGTACGTTGTGTGTCGGTTGGTGATGGTTACCGTTTCAGTTAAGACCGTCGTCTCCTGATAGATGCCGAAGAGTCGCGGGTTGACCGTATCGTCTGGATTCGATGGTTCAGACAAGCTCGCCACGATACTGTCCCCGTCAATCGAGAGATACGTCGCCGCGGCGTAGTTCATGTTCTCACGAAAGTAAAGGTTAGTGTTGGGGCTTTGCTCGTTGGACGTAAGCGTGCGTCGTACCTTGATGGACGGATTCGCATCGAGCGTCCAGGTGTTTCTCACCAAATTGAGATACTTACCCGTTGCGTCGTTCTTCAGCGTAATCACGCCGTCGGCGGTAACCTTGGTGGCAGTCCACGTCATGCCTTCATCAACGGCGCTTGTGATCTTGCGATCCGCATCCATCGACGACCCATCATAGTTTTCGATCGTTTCGCGTGCAGTCGATACGCCACCCGTTAATCCCAAGCCAGCGCCCGAACCGCTTAACGCCTTGTCACCAGCAACCAATACGTAGCACATGCCTTCTCTAAAGTCGGTAACCTGATAGTAGGCGGTCTCCTCCGTCTCGACACTCTCTTCCTTTTGTATGGTAGGCACCCAATCCGTTGCGGCAATGGCTTGCTCGTCAATCATGGTCTCGGAGATAACATACGACAAGCGATGGTCAAGACCCTCGATGGTCGTTTCCCATCCGCTGCTTTCGTTGATTACCACGTCTCTTTTCGAGACGCCTTGAGAGGAAAAGTTCACGGTTACGGAGCTGATATTGTCATGTATGGAGGACGTTTGCCATTTCACCTTAAACGTCGTCTTCTTAATGCTGCTGAGGATGGTACTTCCATCCGCGTCAACGTGTACAACATTGTCCAACTCAGTCTCGTGAGCCTTGTCGATTACCAGCGTACGGATAATCCCCTCGTCCTTGTATCCCGCAGGTACCTTTGTCTCCTTCATGTAGTACGTGCCAAAGGGAATCTTGCCAAAGGAGACCTTCCCGTCGTCGCCCGAGACGGCCTTGACCACACGATCCTTGTAGGTAAAGGCGGTGTAGCAATTCTCGTCGGTATAAAGGGTGAACTCCGCCCCAACGACCGGGTTACTGGAGGTAGACTCCACGGCATAGAATGAGGGATTGGCCACGCGATCGAACACAATGTACACGTCGTTGGTGGCACCATTGGAATTGAGCGTATACCACGTGCCTCGGAACTCGCCACCTGCCCTACACTGGTTGATACCGGTCATATACAAGAAGATGCGGTAGTCGCTGCTGTTGTCACCCACCACCCGAGCGGAGTTGAGCTCCATGTAGCGGAAGTTCTTTTGCTCATTGCTGAGCTTTACATACACACGCGACAAGTCGTACAGCGAGGCAATCTCTGGGTCGAGCTTCTCGCCATACGTACCCATAAAGTCAACCGGCTCGCCAAGCTCGTAGACGGTGTTGGCTGGCACCAAGCCATTAAGCTTGTTGCCTTGACTGTCCACAAAGTGCACGGTGGTCGCCCTCTGGTGGTTGTTGTACGTTGCAGACGTGAGGGTAAAGGTGTCACGCAACTGCTCGGCGTCATCACCTGAGGATTGGGTTCGCAGAGCGAAGCCTTCCTCACTCTCCTCCCCGGAGCTTGTTTGCGTTATGACGTCTGGAACTGCGCTATTCTGGAGCGAAGCCTCTTCCTGGGCCATGCCCTTCTCAAGCGCGGAATCAACGAGCACTTCTTGCTGGGCGTCCACGACCTCCTCGTGTGGACTCTCGTCCACCACCTCTACCGTACTCTCCTCGAAAGACTGCTGTGGCTGCTCCAGCTGCTGCGACTGCTGCACCTCGATCTCCTGGGCAACAACTTGGAAGGGTAGGCATTGCAGCGTAAGCACAAGGCTGAGCAACAGCGCCAACAACGCATGGATGCGTTTACGCATGGCGATCACCCGCCCTCCAACGGCGCATCAAAACACCCAGCATCCAAGCACCTGCGGCCGCGCAGACAAGAAACACGATGATTGTGGCCTCAATCACATCTCCCGTCCGCGAGAGCGACGTGCTTGCAGCAGTGCCCGAACCCGAGGAAGTGACAGAACCAGAGGAGGACGCACCGCCTGTGTTGTCGGTCTTTGCCTGTGTGGCGGATGTCGGGGTGCCGTTCTGGTCCTTATTGGACTCGTTGTCCGAACTCGGCTCCTTCTCGCCGGAACCTTCCTCCGACCCCTCCTCGCCCTTTTGATATCCCACGCGCCAGCCAGGGTCGGAGACCTTAGGACCGTCCCAGCCTTCCACATGCACCAAGGGCTGGACGAAGGCGTCTGCCGGATTCTCGTTCGATTCCTGCACGAATATCTCGAGGTAATACACGTTGATGCCACGGCTCAAGTCCGTGCTCAGCACGTCCACATAGAACAGGCCGTCAGGAAGCGTGGTCTGCTTAGGACGCAGCTCGTAGTGGTACGTGTAGCTTCGTGCCTCCGGACTAGCGCCCACCGTTATGGGAATCGTGAGCCAATCCTCCTCGTCACGCGTGAGCGTAAACGAGCTCAACGTTTGGCCATCCTTTTCCACCGGCAGCGGCGCGTCATCCTCCTGCGGAATCACGAGGTAGTCGAAGGTGTTTTGCAAACCGGACGTGGAGACGTCGTAGATTTGGAACACGCGCACGCGAGCATCGACGGTGGCCAATCCCTCGCTTGCCAAGGCCCGCGCTGGCACAAGCGACAACGTGGCAAGCACCAGCGCCACCAGCGCCAACACACACCAAGCCCTCTGTCTCATGCATCTACGCATGCTATGCCTTCTCGCTCCGTCTGGTCCACGCAAGGACCATCACTACTGCCGCAAACAGCGCCAACACCAACCAACACCACACCGGAATGCCCAACCAACCTCCTAACTCGTCCACGCCCGTTCCCAGGTTGGGGATCTTTACGAACGGGTTCTCAAACCGCTCGTTGCAAATCTTCGCCACCAAAATGGCGCGCGCGTTCGTGTATCCCGAGGAGCAGGTGGACAGCAGCGCAATGCGATCCTGTGCCCCCATCTTCACGTCGTCGCGCCACCACCGGGCACGCTCGTGAAGCAGTCTCAGATAGTCCTCCCGATCCTTCTCGCTCCCAAAGTCCGTTCTATAGATGTCGCGGTCGTACGCATCGGCATCTAGGTAGCAAAAGAACTCCAGTCCATAGTCCTCGTCGTTTACAAACAGGTTCCCGTATTGGTGCTCGGCAAAGAACGTCTCGTTCGAGAAGTTCGTTATGGAGCCAAACATCACGTCGTTCTCCATGTGGTGACCGTACACGATGGTGGCAAAGTCGCTAAAGTCCGGCGCATTTGCCGTATCCATAAACAGTGCACCAGAAAGCGAGTACTCGCCCTTGGCATCGGTGGTAAGGTACTTCTCCCTCTCGTTTGGCGTGGCTTGGCACACGGGATAGTCGATGTTGGTCCCGTATACCGAGAGCCAAGCGCGAACCTCGGGATTGATTCGTTGGAGCTCCCAAAACGAGAGCGGCTCGGGTTCGGTTGGCTTGTAGGGCTGCCACTGGGTTACGTCCGCGCGTTCGTAAACCACGTGGCTGTCCCACAGCGCGTAGCATCCCATGGCGAGGGGGAGGCACAGGGCCAATACCAGCGCATAGCGCACGAGTGTGCGAAGCGCCAAAACGACCTTGCGTGCGACCCCCTCCTCCATGGATGGCTACGGAAGAAGGGTGCTAGGCGTCTGTGCGACTGCGACGCTTGGCAACGAACAGCAGCGCAAACACAACCAACGGCACGCCCACCATGAGGACGTATGGCAGGTTGTTGATGATGATGCCGGTCCTGTCGGGGTATTCGTCTGCGAGGTTGTTGGTTATGACGATTGTCGATCCTTCGGCGCCAATTGTGGGCGAGAAGTTAAAGGAGGCGTTGTCGTAATTGGTGACGGTATCCGTTTTCGTCTCTGAAGTTGTCGATTCCTTGTACTCAACGACTGCGCTCGCGGCATAGTCGCCAAAGTCAGACTCTACGACCGTGCACGAGGTACCTTGTTTGAGACCATCGGTGAATTTCTTCCTGTGGTCCATTGTGCCAGGCACGTTCTCATAGGTCTCACTAGCATTGTACCAACCATACAGTCCGGTGATATTGATTGTGTCACCATCTGCCAGTTCCGCCGAAATGGTGACGGTTTTACTCGAGTCAAACACAACCATGAAATCCGTGTCATTAGAATCCACCTCAGTAAGCTTTGTTGGATGACCATTATTGGTCGTATCCGTACCACCATCGACGTTGTAGGATATGCATGAGCCCGCCGGCGCAACGTTATCTTTTATAGTGATTGTTACCGGAAACTTTTGCTTTTTGTTTGCGTACTTACCCGTAATACTCTTTGATATGGTTACGGGACCTCCTCCAACGTATTCATTGGCAAACGTAAAGCCATATACGTCCCTTCCGCGCTCGCCACCAGCAAGCTCGTTGCCCGTAATCGGCTTGTTTGCAGTCTCTTGTGTTATCTGGCTGTACACGCCCGCTGTACTTACCTGTGGATATGTTGGATCAACTTTTGTGGGGGTAGTTAGAGGGTTTCCGTCTTCATCATACGTCTTCTCGATGGTAACGATATCGGCCACTTGCGTTGTAGTGCTAGTGCTATCTCCGCTTCCTGTGGAACTTTCATTCTTCACGTACACGCGCATGATGTAGGTTGCCGCCGATTGACTGATGTTCACACCAGGCGTACTACATGATGTGGAAGACTCCTTCACCTCATATATAAAGATCCCGGCATGAGGAAACGTCACACTGCCAAGAATGCTACTCAGAGGCACTTGGATTGCAGTCTGCGCATGCGATGCATCGCCGCGACTGTTGCCGGTAGAATTACTTGTATTCAGAGTGAGTATAGTATTAGATTCATTGTTGATAGTGTATGGAGCAATGGGGGCCTTCTCGTCAGAGTTTGCGTCAAGGTCCACAAGCACTTCGTTTCCGTTCTGTGACGTTTGCAATTTTTGGGTAAAACTGAATGTGTAAGAATCGCCGCCAATATTGAAGTTCGCTGGTCCATCCACTACCTTGGTGAGCATGGCCTGAGCTACCGGGGTCTCGAGTGCAGCAGAGCGTCCTGTCGTGCCACCCTCCTCAGTCCCCAGCGCGGGGGTGATAAAGCCAAGCCCAACGACGGCAAGGATCACGGCTAGCAGCGCCGCTCCTCTCTTATGTAGTCTCAACATCATGCCGCTCTCCTTCCCGTTCGAGTGTTATTGTGGCCACATATGTGTATAACACTCTCCCATACTCGGGCGGACGATACAATTTGAAACGGTGTCAACGGCGTGTTTTGCCGTGCCGACGTTTGCGGACCCGTACGCGCAATCCAGCATTCATGCGTTATGGGTATACTCAAGAGGCATGAGCAATACGTTTCGTAAACGCAAGCCAAGGAGTATGCCATGGATTCCAAGAAAGCCGGCCTGATAATTGCCATCGCCGCCATCGTTGCGGTTGCGCTCTACTTTATTGTGAACTACATCGCCCCGGGTTCGCCCAGTTGGGTGGCCTTCTTTCTCGTGCCCATCGCCGTCCTCGCCGTGGGCATAATGAAGAAGAACGAGTAAGGCACCGTAACACCAACATATGCTGGGGCCGGGAACGAGAACGCATGGTCCCACGTTCCCGGCCCCAGGCCATTGCGAATCAGGCGTTACGACTGCGAGTCCACCGTCAGCTCGCAGCGGGCACCAGCCAACTCGATGGCAAGCGGTGCCTCGGTTGCGGTTGGCGCCTCTGCGGGCTCGCCATTGCGGGTATAGCGCAGCGTGCGCTTGCCCAGACGTCCGCGAGTCGCCGCAACGAACGGCGCGTCATGCGCGATGTGCAGCACCGAAGTGGCGCCAACCTGGTTGACGTCAAGCCTGCCCGTCACACCGTCTGCCCAAACCTCCATGTCCACAGATACGTCGAGCTCGATGTGGCCCTCGGTGTTCGTAATCCACACGCGCCCAACCTTACCGCCCACCTCCAGATCGAGCGCGGCATTCTCAACGTGCAGCTCGTCGGCGAAGAGTTCGATTTCGGCATCGGCGGAGTATGCCGCGGGCAGCCCTATAGTCACGTCGAGTTCCTTGCGCGCGAGCACGTCGGCCACGATGCCCGTGTTTTGCACGTTCACCTCGAAGTTGCGCCCCTCCGTGTCCAGGATCACCTTAAAGGCGCGCTCCAGATCGGCGATGGATTTGGCCTCAAGACGCACCGTTACCTTTTCGCTATCGGTCACAAACAGGCTCACCGAACGTGCGCATCCCACACTTATGTCGTAGTGTTTCTCGGCAGGCATGTCCACCGACGTTATGCTCTCAAAGCAGTCGCTTTGCTGACCGCCCTCAGCGACCTTATCGCCAAACAGCAGTGAGTCTGTGGACACGCCAAAGAGCCGTGCGATGGCGGCGAGGTTTTCGATGTCGGGCGCACCTGCACCAGTCTCCCACTTGGTAATGGCCTGCCTGGACACACCCAGCCGCTCCGCCATCTGCTCCTGTGACCAACCACGTTCCACGCGAAGACTCTTGATGCCCTGTGCTACGTTACTCATGGTTCCTCCTCTTTTGGTTGCCATCCGATGGCCCAAGCATGCGCCCAGAACGGCCGTAGCGACCAGCAACAGGTGTTTACATCCAGCAAAAACCTGCTACGTATCGTAGCATTGGCAGCGCAATCCCCCTCATGCCAGCGTGTGTCCGTTTGGCATGGGCTCACTAATTCACGTACACGACCAGATTGTTGCTGCCAAAGGCGCTGTAGTAGCGAACCTCCTTGGCCATGCCCATTACCATCCGAATGCCCAGATTCTTCGTAGGATCGTCGTCGGCGTGCAGCTCATAGAAAACCGTTGGGTCAAAGTAGTCGCCAAGGTCCATCATGCTGTAGTAAAGGCGCGTACCGTCCATGTGCAAACGATAGTCCACGCTCGCGGATTCGTTTTTCTGCTGGGCCGAATCAATGATGTTGAGGGCCATCTCCTCCACAAAGAGCGCCATGAGCTTGGCCTTGTGCTCATCGACGTTGTGTCCCAGGCAAAAGTTGTAGGTGCGCTCGCACTGCTCCAGCACGTCGTCTTTTGTCTTGATCTGCGCGTACAGATTGTCGTTCTCGGCACCGCCAAAGTTCCTAGGCAGCGACATGACGTCGGTAATCTCTTGGGGAATGCCCTTGCACCGAATGCAGTTGACCACGAACACGAGCGCGATCAGACACATCTCGGCAACGGACGCCGAGGCGAGGATGCCCTCCGACCCAAAGAGCCTGCCCAGCACGAACGCCGCCACCACGGGAAACACGAAGCGCTCGAAGATGCTTATGGTGTTAGCGGTCTTGGTCTTGCCAATTCCCTGCAGGTAGTGCAACAGCAGGCTGGAACCCGTATAGAACACAAGCGCGACGGCCGCCCAACGAATGCTGAATGTGGCAAGAGCGGCCACGCTGGCTTCGCTCGTATAGATGCTGGTGAGCAACGGAGCCGCCACGAATATGACTATGGAGGCGATGGCCGAGACAATAATCCCCAGACGCAGCGCGTAGGAGTAGAGGAAGCGCAATCCCTTGAGGTCGTTCGAGCTGTAATAGACGCCTGCCATGGTCACGAGCGCCCGACCAAAGCCGGTGGGGATGCAGAGGAAGAGCTGCAAGTAGTCATTTTGAATGCCTCGTGCGGCAATAGCTGCAGTGGTAAGCGCAACCATAATGTTGAAGTAGTTAGTGAGGACGTCCTTGAGCGTCGTCGCGAGCTTCTTGACCAATGCGGGCGTGCCATTGCCGCACACCGCTCCCAAATGGCGCAAGCTCATGCACCTCAGCGAGTATCGGAAGTAGTGATCCGGACGCAGGAAGTGCGCGATAAGCATAATCGCCTGCGCCCAATAGCTAATGGATGTGGCAAGTCCCATGCCAAACGTGCCGCCATGGAACACGAAGACGTTAAGAAGGTCACACGCGATGTCGACCACGCACACGACGATGGCAGAGATCGAGAAGAGTCTCTTACCGTTGTCCATCACCAGAATGGGACCTGTAACCTGAACGAGCATGAGAGCAGGCAAGCCGATCTTGTACCCGTCCAGATACCCATACATGTGGGGGTTCAGCTCGGGATACTTGTCCAGCGGCACACCACACAACTGCAGCACGACAGACGGAATCGCGATGCACGCAACCACTACAACAAGGGAGAGCAAAACCGTGATGAGCGAGGACAGATTAAACGCCTCGTTCGCGTCCTCTTTCTTCCCTTGCCCAACGAGCTGCGCGCATACTATTGAGCATCCCGTCGAGAAGACACCGGCGATGAGCAGCGCCATGCCGGAGAAAGGGCTGAGCAGAGAAATGCCCGAGTAGGCATCAGCGCCCAAGAAGCGACTGGCAATGATACCGTCGATGATTATGGCAATGACCGCAGTGAGCTCGGTAAAAATGAGCGAGACCGACGTCGAGGAGTACATGGACGCAATGTTTTCGGACGCAAGCTCCGCATTTCGTTTTTTGGGCATGACGTCGCCCCCGTCTTCGAGTATCTGCTACGCAGCAAGTATAACTACCGCAACGGACGCGAAACAAAACATGCCACATATCGTAGCATTGGCAGCGAAACCCCCGCCAAAAGGGCGAAATAGTCAAGGAAAGCTACCTATTCATTATCAAGTGAGGCATTCTGCCCAAATAACTGCAGTAGCCTCCAAACGATACATAAATACTAATTTACATTTTTGTACACTTTCGCGTGTTCGAGCCCCACTTTCGCGGGATTGTTAACGATAGTGCACAGTAGCAAAAATAGCCATTGTGCACTATCCCATCTTTCTGCTCGGTTTTGCTATCCTTTCGTCGATTTGTGTACATTTATGTATATTTATACTTAACCAAAGCATAACACAGCTATTGAGAATTGCCTTCCATATTCACGATCCCCTTGCAACCGTTCTTTCCATAGTTGCTGCATCCCCAAAACCGGTTCCCTTTGTACTTGCCGTAACGTGCCGTGCGTACAACCATGGGTGCCCCGCACAGCGGACAGGCTGGCTGCTCTAGCGAACCTGTGGCCCCCGTATGTTTGACCTGGACCGAAGAGACTGATGACTTCGAGGGTGTCTGCACTTGTGCATGCGGCACGCTCTCTACAATTTGGTACTTTGATGCGACGCCGCTCTGCATTGGTTTGCCTCTCTTCAACCAGTTCTTGGCACGTCGTCGCACCTGCTTGAAGGTGTCTCGGCCATTCTTGCGCGCGTACGCCTTGTCCACCTGTTTTATATGTTCAATGAGTCGGTCCGCGCGAATCACCTGATCGCGAATCTCTCTAGGGGCATCATCTGCAAAAAGAAGGCTCTTTTCGTTGGCGAGGACCACGACGGAGTGATAGCAATCATCGAGGATGAACTGCTGGGCAAACCGCATGACCTTACCAAGCTCTGACCGCAGTATCGCCTTAATCAGTTCCACATGCCGTTTGTTTTGCGTAATGGGAGAATAGATGCCCTCGCGCTTGCGGTATCGTCCACGCCCAAACGTGCGGATAAACGATCCGCTCCCATCGATCTCTATGTCACCCACGAGGTTCTTGCACTCAATGACGTAAGTATTCACCGGTGACACCACGAGAAAGTCGATTTGTGCCGTGGTACCCTCATACTCGAGGCACAGGTCATGGATAAACACCAGGGGATAGTGGCTGTTCCGCAGCTCAAACACGATTCTCTGCTCACCCTGTATGCCAGCACGCAGCAGCCTAACGTCACGCGCTATGCGCTCCTTGTCGTCTTTGCTCACAAGAGAGGCAATGGCCTCCAGCTTCTTGAGCTCGAGTTCGGAGCGAGAGGCGCCTTCGTTAAGATAGAGCGGTTCGTGATCGCGGATTAAGTAGTCGCTAATCATAGAGGCCCCTTGTTCCCCGGTTGTCAGCTTCCACAATACTACGAACAGCAACCATTAAAACCCGCGGCGGCGGAAGAGGCCAATCACCTTGCCGAGTGTTTGGTCCGCGGGAACGCAGCCCACGATGCGTGAGTCCACGGCTTCGTCTCGGTTGTCACCCAGCAGGAACACCGCACCATCAGGCACGGTGAGGGGAAAGGTCACCCCGTCTGCCACCTGGGTCGTCTCGTCGGTAATGCCCTCCTCCTGCTGGTACGAGCCGTTTACGAGCAGACCTTGCGAGTCGATGTTTACCGTGTCACCAGCCATGGCCACCACACGGCCCGAGGTGAGCAAGCCGTTGTACTCGAAGACAGCCACGTCCCTGGGTTCGTACCGCTTGTCCAGCCGATAGAAGATCGTGAGGTCACCATCCAAAAACCGCGGCTCCATGCTGCGATCGCTCACCCGCATGACCCCAAAGACAAACGAGAACACGACGACCACGCCCAACGCAATGGCAGCAATCTGAACCACAAGCACCAAAAGGTCGTAGGCAAGCGACCCACGCGCGATGATTGCCCTTTTGGAAGGGGTTTTGCCTGTCTTGGTCATACGCCCGTCCTCGCTTTGCCAATCCTCGCGTGACAGCATAGCACAGGCGCAGAACGCATGATACAGGCTCCCCAGGCTGCGTTCTCATGCATTGGGCGAAGTATTGGCCATGTTCGCCGATACGTCATCGCAAGACTCTATATATTGGTATATATGCATGAAGTTGAAGGCCTTGTACCAAAGGCTCCATACAGGGAGGTAAGCATGGCAACGAAGCAAACCAAGAAAGTAACTGCGGAACCCGAGGCCAAGGAGGTCGTGGCCGAGGCAAAGCCCAAGGCAACCGCAACGCCCGCACCCAAGGCGGAGGCAAAGCCCGAGCCCAAGG
>JAUMWN010000080.1 GCA_030529625.1 Coriobacteriales bacterium | reverse complement strand
TGGGGTGGGCGGGGGTGGGTCCCCCCCCCACCCCCCCCCCCCCCCCCCCACCCTCACCCAAACCGGACACCGTGGGCAACCAAGCGACCGTCAGTCAACGGCCACGAGCAGCTCGTAGCGCACGTCGCCCACGCCCGCCACCGTCACCTGACGGCCGGTGTTGGCCACGTGGCGCACGTTGCCCCACTTGGTGACAATGCGAAACTCCACGAAGTCGGCCTGGTCGGTTGTTGCCAGCACGCGTTCACGGTCGTCGGCGTGCATCACGCCACCAAAGGTGCCGCCCGTGTATGCAATGAGGTCGTTCACGTCGTCGCACTCAAACAGCTCGACCATCTCCTCGTTTGCGAACAGGATCTCTCCGTCGCCTGGTCGATGCGCCACGATGGCACCTGGTAGGCTTTCCACCACGTCGCGCGGCGTGAAGCCCGTCTGCGACCGGTACTGCATCTTCATCGTGGGGTTGTATCGGAAGAGCTTGGACTTGCCCGAAAGCTTGGCCGCGTACAGGGCGGCATCAGCCATGGTGTAGGCCGCTCGCAGGTTTGGGGCCTGCTGGGGAACGAGCACGTATCCCGCAGAGAGCGTGAGGGAGCACTCCGTGTTCTGGGCGCTGCGACTCAGGTCTATGCTGAGCAGGCTCTTGAGGTACTCTCCCATAAGCCACGACTCGTCTCCGGGCACCAGTGCCATAAACTCGTCTCCGCCGTTGCGCCCCACGATGGATCCCGTGGGAAACGCCTCCTCCACGCAGCGGGCGATCGCGCACAGTCCCGCATCGCCCACGTCGTGCCCATACACGTCGTTCACCGTCTTGAAGTCGTCCACGTCCATGAGCGCCAGGGCATAGGGCTCGCCCTCGTGGGCCGCAAGATAGGCGCTCACGGCTGCGTCGATGCCTCGGCGGTTGCGCATGCCGGTGAGCTCGTCGGTAGTGCCCATCTGCTCAAGCGCGTTCATTAGCCGCCTGTTCACGATGCGCGCGCTCACGAACGAGGCGACGGTTTGGAGCAGGCGAACGGAGTCCAGGTCCTCCTCCAGCATGTAGTTGTCGGCACCCAAATAGCCAAGCAGCCGATCGCCGTCGTAGAACGGCACCGCCAGCAGGTGCGTGATGCCTTGGCGCGTGAGCTGCCAGTGCTTGCGCTCGTCGGTCTGGCGCAGATCCTCCACGTCGGGGATGATCACCACGGGCTCCCTCTTGAGCAACTCCTCCCACGTGTCGAACTCCGAGTTGTCCAGGTTCTGCAGCGTGTCCCTTTGGGGCACCACGCCCTCGGCGCACCACTCAAAGGTGTTGCTGGTGGAATGCTCGCCCCGTTCGAACACATACAGGCGATCGGGATGGATTACCTGACTCATTTCCTCCAGCAGGCGGTTCATGGCCACGTCGTAGTTGGTCTCGGTGTTGAGTGCGTCTGCCATGCGGATGATGAGCTCGGAGGTGTCCAGGCCCATGCGCATCTCCTCACGCACATGGCGCTCGTCGTCGGCCAGGGTAAAGGCGTACACGCAGCATCCCTCGATGAGCGAGGGTGCGATGTTAAAGCTCAGCCAGTGGCCCGTCTCGGGACTAAATACGATGTCGTGCAGGCTCTTGCCCAGCACTGCCGCCTGGTAGCAGTACGGGAACCACATGCGGCTGGCGTCGTGGGCCACCTCCAGGAACGACTTGCCAATGATCTCGTCTTGCGTAAAGCCGCCCCACTCGCAGTACAGGTTGCTGGCGTACACGTACTCGGCGTCCACCACCTCGTCGCCGGCATCGTTGAGCACCACGCGAAACACGGCGTAGCCCACCGGAACGTCGCCGTACGTGCCCAAGCCCGACCCCAGCATGGTGGGTGCGGCCGAGACCATAAACGCCTTGGCCTCGCGTGACGAGGCAAGGTAGCGCACGTAGAACTGGTAGCCCGACCCGTACTCAATGCGACCGAATGTGCGCTCCCACGCACGAGAGTGCCTGGACCGGTCGGCCGCCACATAAAACTCCAGATCGAAGGCACGGGAGGGAACGGACATGGGGCGCAGGTTGGAGTATGGCTCCGTAAGAATGCCCACGTTGGTGAGAAACTCGATGTACGCGTCGTTGGCTCGCAGGATGCGCCACGTGCCGCGGCGTTCCTCCAACACGGCAATGGGAGACTCCGACAAGGGCACCCAGTCGGCGTCGGCCCCCTCCCGCTCCGTGAGGTCGGTAAAGCTCACAAGGCTCACGTCGTTCCAGTAGCGGGCCTCCTCAAAGGCCTCGCGCGGCATGTCGTTGCCCTGGTCTTTGTGCCCCATGATGGTTTGGAGATCGCACGGCTTGGCATAGAAGTAGCCTTGGAGCATGTCGCAGCCAATGCTGGCCAAGAACTCGGCTTGCTCTTGGGTCTCCACGCCCTCGGTGAGGGTTCCCACGCCCAGCTTGGCCGCAGCCTGCACAACACCGGCAAGAATCACGCGGGACTTTTCCACCTCAGCGCTGCGCAAGAAGCCCATATCGAGTTTGATGAGGTCGAAGTCAAACTCCTGCAGCGTGTTGAGCGAGGAATAGCCGCTGCCAAAGTCGTCCATCCACACCTCAAATCCCGCCTCGTGCAGGGCCTGCATCTGCTTGCGTAGGAACGCGGGGTTGGAGGACGCCACCGACTCGGTGAGCTCTACGCGAATCAGGCTGCGTGGCAGGCCGGCGGCGTCGGCCCTGTGGGCCAGCTCTTTGGCCAGCTTTAGCTGCGTGAGGTCGCGCAGCGAGAAGTTTATGGATACCGGAACGATGGGCACGCCGTGCTGCTGCTTGGTGCGCATGTCGGCAATCACGCAGTCAACAATGTGCAGGTCAAGCTTGTGCAGTAGCCCCGCCTCGTCTAGGTCGGGAATGAACTGGTCGGGGAAGAGGGCCCCAAACTCGGGGTCCATCCAACGTGCAAGCGCCTCCTCGTTGCAGATGTCGCCGGTGGACGAGCGCACCACGGCCTGATAGTAGGGGCGAATCCAGCCTTCCTCGATGGCCTGGTCCAGGCTCTCCAGCACGTGGGCGCGCAGCTGCTCGGCCGAACGCATCTCGTTGGTAAACCAGGTGAAGTGAGACGTCCAGGTCTTGCGGTCCAAATCGCAGGCCACCTTGGCTCGATCGAAGCCCACCGAGACGATGTCGTCTGTGGGGTCGCACGCATACAGGCCTGCGCGTACGGGCGGCACCCGTTCGATGCCCAGGCTGGCAAAGTCGTCAAACGCCGCCATCACGCGCTGCTCGACGCCTTCGGCGGTGGCGTAGGCATAAAAATGGTCCTCGGCAAACCGGGAGGCCGCCTCGCTGCCAAAGTGCCTGCGTAGCACATCGGCAAACGCGAGCAGGAGCCGGTCTCCCGCATCGCGCCCGTAACGCACGTTGTAGCTCTTCATGCCCATGATGTCCAAGGCGACCACCACGGGCTGCTCGCCAAAGTTGAACAGCGCCTGCGACCCCATGCGCGCCAGGCGATGGAAGCGCCTCATGCCCGGCAGTCCCGTGAGCCAGTCAACGCTGGCCTCGGGCGTGACCTCGGCGATGAGCGAGTAGAATACCGATCGCCCGTTCCGGGCGTTCTCGATGAGCTTGCCGTACTCCGAGAGGGTCACCACGCGACCGGTTTTGGTGCGCGCGCGATAGTACACGTGGTCGTAGCCGCCGTACTGCCGCACCTGTCCCCAAATGCTGTGCTCGGCAGCGTCGATGTCCTCCTTGAGCACCAGATTCCTAAACGACCCCTGGGTCATCTCCAAGAGGTCGTCGGCCGATTCGCACTCAAATATGTTGAGGGCATGCCGGTTGGCGTGGATGAGCTCCTCGTTGCCGTCGGTAAAGTGCGCGATAACGCCACCGGGCGCATCGTTGGTGTCTACCACGAGCCTGTCCTCAAAGTGCGTGCCGTACGGACTTCGCATGGCGCATCTCCGCCTTTCGGGGGATTCTGTTATGGGGGTGTTACCGCACTCCCATAATAGCATCATCGGTCCCGTGGCTGTACTGGGGGGACTGTCCCCTAAACTCAGGGGACTGTCCCCTGAGTTTAGGGGACAGTCCCCCCAGTACAGCTGGGTGGCTCCGTAGGTGCCGTCTCCCTCATTCGACCGTGCATCCCGTTGATGACTCGTTTACACTTGAACGTATGTGGCCAGGAGAGGGAGATGCGCCGTGGAAAAGAAACCAAAAGAGGAGAAGCGCAAGAAAAAGGACAAGAAAGAAAAGAAGGAAAAAGGCCGCTTTGGCAAGATCATGGCGTGGCGAGGGCTGCTTGGCGACGAGACACGCAGCATTCGGTTTACGGTGATGTGCTTTCTGGCCATCATTTCGGCGACCCTCACTTTTATGCAGTTGGGTTTCTTGGGAGTAGGCGAAGACGGGAGCTACCTGTGCTATGTCTCCACGCTGCTCTTTCCCATAGTGATCGCCTCCCTCATGCTGGGCAGGTACTGGGGAGTCCTTATGGGCTGCTACTCCGGTGCTGTGCTCTTGCTCCACGCGCACATCCAACCGCTGGACATCTTTGAGCAGTACTTTATCGGTCCGCTCAACTCGCTGGGCATCTACACATTTATGGGTCTGGTCATTAGCATTGCCCTGGCCATTGCACTCCACAACAACGTCCGCGGCCTCAGGGCGGCGGTGTACCTGCTCGTTACCACGCTTATTATATCGTTAATATACTCAATCTGTTACATCGTCAATCTTCTTGTTGCGACGGCCGAGCGCCTGGTGGAGATGAACCCGCAAATCGTGGATTCGGCTCCCACTACAACCATACCCTACGACAGCCTCAAGGCGCTTGCGAGTACGGGTGACCCCGCATTGCAGTTTGTCCTCAACTTTGCCCTCATGTTTGGCATGTGCCTTCTGGCGGGCGTCGTGGTGCAACAGTATCACAAGATCCGTGAGCGTCCGCACCTACGGCAGGTCTTTAGAATACGCCTGTTCATGATCCTGTTGTGCGCCTTTCTCATTACGTCGGCCGTGTCGTTTGTGGCGACGACCGAGCAGGCAAAGAAGAGTGCCCACAGTCGCATAGACAGCGAAGTCGGGTACGTGGTACAGCAAATCGAGTCACGGGATAACAAGGGCGAGGCCCTAGACGCCCTTGAGGAGGACTATGAGATAGAGGACGCCAACCTCGAGTACCTCCGCGACTCGTTTGCCTTGCAAAACGTCCTGGACGGCTACACCATGGACGAGGACGGCACGATCCTGATTGCCGAGAATGGCGAGATCGTGGTGAGCAACAATCCTGCGTTCGAGGTGGGCGATTCGCTTGCCAACCTGTATGGACCCGACGGGGAAGCCATGTTCGACGCCATGGCGCACGAGGGCAAAATGCTGTCCATGCTGTATGGCAAGGCGGACACCAAGGACGAGGACGACAGCCTCCTGCGTATGAGCTCAACCCAGATTGGCTATGCGGGGGCGAAGGAGACAAACGGGCGTTACGTCATGCTCATGCTGCCGTCAACCGACGTGTTTGCCGGCCGCACGGCCACCATCGCGTGGATGTCGCTTTCCGCCCTCGTGCTGCTGCTGGTGATGTACCTGTTTGCCTCGCGGCTGCTCACACTGGTGGTGGTAAACGAGATTGACGAGACCAACGACTCGCTGGCCAAGATTACCGATGGCGACCTTGACGAGCTCGTGAAGGTAAAGGAAACCGACGAGTTCGCGTCGCTCTCGGAGGGCATCAACACCACGGTGACAGCCCTCAAGGGATGGATTCACGAGGCGGAGCGGCGCATGGAATACGAGCTGGAGACGGCCAAGGCCATCCAGGAGAGCGCGCTGCCGCGCACGTTCCCGCCCTTCCCCCAGATCGAGCAGTTCGACATCTACGCCTCGATGAACGCCGCCAAGGAGGTGGGCGGCGACTTCTACGACTTCTTCGAGATCGACGACCACACGCTGGGGTTCCTCATCGCCGACGTCAGCGGCAAGGGCGTGCCCGCGTCGTTGTTCATGATGGCGGCAAAGACCGATATCGAGAACTACATGAGCACGGGCATGGATCTTGCCAAGGCGGTCTTCTCGGCAAACCAGCGGCTGTGCAAGGGCAACGACGCTGGCATGTTCGTTACGGTGTGGGCGGCCACGCTGGACTGGCAGACCGGCGAGCTCACCTACTGCAACGCGGGGCACAACTTCCCGCTGCTGCGCCACGGCAAGGGCGGCGAGTGGGAGTGGCTCAAGAAGAAGTGCGGCCTGTTCCTGGGCACGTTCGAGACGGCCAAGTACCGCCAGGAGACCCTGGCGCTCGAGCCGGGTGACGAGATCATCCTGTACACCGACGGCGTGAACGAGGCCTTCTCGGCAGACGGCGAGGAGTACGGCAACGACCGGCTGGAGGCGTTCCTGGGCAGCCATAACGACCTGCACCCGCGCCAGCTGGTGGAGGCGCTGCGCACCGATGTGTCCAGGTGGGCCGAGGGTGCCGAGCAGTCCGACGACATAACCATGCTATGCTTGGAGTACGGCGTAGCACCGGAGGTGATGGATACCATGGAAGTGCCTGCGACGCTGGATCATCTTAAGGAAGTCACGGATCCCGTGCTGGCAGTGCTCGACGAGCGCCTGTGCCCAGCAGACATCAAGCACAAGGTGGACGTGGCCATCGAGGAGCTCTTTGTGAACGTGTGCCGGTATGCATACGCCGATCAGGACGAACCAGGCATGGTGCGCGTGAGCTACACCTATACCGCCAGCCCCTCCACCATCTCGGTTGAGCTCGTGGACCAGGGTGTGCCGTTCAATCCCGTCACGCGCGAGGACCCCACCGTTCCGTCCAACATACAGGAGGCAAAGATCGGTGGTCTTGGCATATTCATGGTGAAGAAGACCATGGACGACCTCTCGTATCGCTACCTCAGCGGGAACAACATCGTTACGTTTAGGATTAGCTGGTAGCGTGCGCATGCGGCCGGTGGATTGCATTGAGGTTCGCGGCGCGCGTGTCCACAACCTCAAGGACATAGACGTATGCATCCCGCTGCATCGGATAGTGGGAATCGCCGGGGTCTCAGGCTCGGGCAAGTCGAGCCTTGCGCTTGGGGTGCTGTATGCGGAGGGCTCGCGCCGCTACATGGACGCGCTCTCCACCTATACCCGCCGCCGCGTGAGCCAAGAGGGACGTGCCAGCGTGGACGAGGTGCTGCACGTGCCTGCCGCGTTGGCGTTGCGACAGCGTCCGGCAATACCGGGCGTGCGCTCGACCTTTGGCACCTCCACCGAGCTGCTCAACCACCTGCGCCTGCTCTTCTCGCGGTTGGGAAGCCACGTGTGCCCCAACGGACACCATGTGCCGCCCACCATGAACGTGGCCCTGGAGCAACCCATCGTGTGTCCCGTGTGCGGCGAGTCGTTTTATGGTCCCGGCGCAGAGATGCTGGCCTTTAACTCGAGCGGAGCGTGCCCCGAGTGTGCGGGTACGGGCACGGTGCGGCAGGTTGATGAGTTCACGCTGGTGCCCGACCCCACCAAGACCATAGACGAGGGCGCCGTCGCCCCATGGGGCCATCTTATGTGGTCGCTCATGAAGGACATCGCGCGCGAGGCGGGCGTGCGCACCAATGTGCCCTATGCCCAACTCACGCTCGAGGAGCAGGAGTTCGTCCTGCACGGTGCGCCGGACAAGTACCACCTGCTGTACCACAACCAAAAGACCGGCACGGCTGGCGAGATGGACTTTACGTACTACTCAGCCCGGCGCTCGGTGGAAAACGCCCTGGCAAAGGTGACCGACGAGAAGGGACTCAAGCGGGTCGCGCGGTACCTGAGCGAGCAGCCGTGTCCCGAGTGCGGTGGCACGCGCCTGAGTGCGGCCGCCCGCGCACCCCAGGTGCGTGGCATCAACCTGGCGCAGGCGAGCGCGCTCACGCTGGACGAGCTGGCCGCGTGGATGGCCGATGTCCCCGATGCGCTGCCGGACGACATGGTGCCCATGGCGCGCACCATCGTGGACAACATGACGGAGCCCATGGACCGCCTGCGGCAGCTTGGCCTGGGGTATATTGCCCTGGACCGAGCCAGCAACACGCTGTCTACGGGCGAGCGTCAGCGGGCCCAGCTTGCCCGAGCCGTGCGCAATCGCACGACCGGCGTGCTCTACGTGCTGGACGAGCCGTCCATAGGCCTGCATCCCGCAAACGTCGACGGGCTGATTGGCGTGATGGGCGACCTGGTGGCCGACGGCAACTCGGTCGTGGTGGTGGACCACGACGTGCGCGTGCTGCGCGCCGCAGACCACATTGTTGAGGTGGGCCCTGCCTCGGGAGCGGATGGGGGCACCATCATCGCGCAGGGGAGCGTCGACGAGGTGTGCGCCAGCGATGCGTCGCGCATTGGCCCGTACCTGAGTGGGACGGCTCGCATACGCGTGCGTCCGCGCCTGAGTGCCGATGAGGTCTTTTCGGCGGGAGAGGTGGCGCTGAGCACCGATGCGATCCATACAGTGCGTCCGCTCGTGGCACGGTTTCCCCGCGGACGGCTCACGGCGGTCACGGGCGTCTCGGGTTCGGGCAAGACCACGCTTGTGCTGGAGGGACTCGTGCCTGCGCTTCGTGCGCAGGTGAGTGCGGGTGAGACCGATGCGACGCCTATGCCACGGCACGTGCTCGACGTCGAGGCGCAGGGCATACGGCGCGTGAATCTTATCGACTCCACGCCCATTGGCGCCAACGTGCGCTCCACGGTCGCCACCTATTCGGGTGTGCTCGACGATCTGCGCAGGGCCTATGCGGCCACGCCTGCCGCCAAGGAGTTGGGCCTCAAGATGGGGGCGTTCTCGTACAACACTGGGTCGCTGCGATGCCCGCGCTGTGATGGCACGGGGTCCATCTCGCTCGACGTGCAGTTCTTGCCCGACGTGGATATCGTGTGTCCCGACTGCGGGGGCTCTCGCTATGCGCCCCAAGCCCACCATGTGTTTCGTGCGCCCGGGAAGGGCTCTTCCGGGAGGGGCTTCTCGCTTCCCGACCTCATGTCGATGACCGTGGACGAGGTGCTGGACCTAGCCAGCGACCTCAAGCGGGCGCATGCCAAGTTGGCCACGCTGAGCGGCCTGGGCTTGGGTTACCTCACGCTGGGGGAGGCCACGCCCGCCCTGAGCGGTGGCGAGGCGCAGCGGCTCAAGCTCGCGAGCGAGATGGGACGGCGCCAGGACCACGCACTGTTCGTGTTTGACGAGCCCACCATCGGCCTGCATCCCCTCGACGTCGAGGTGCTGCTGGGCGTCTTGGAGCGACTCGTGCAGGCTGGTGCCACCGTGGTGGTGATTGAGCACGACTTGGACGTGATTGCCAACGCCGACTGGGTGGTGGACATGGGTCCAGGCGGTGGCAACGAGGGCGGGCGCATCGTGTGTGCGGGAACGCCTGCCGACGTGGCCAACTGCGCGCAAAGTGTGACGGGCCGCTACCTACGTGAGGTATGAGCCACGCTCGGTGGTGGTGGAACCATCCCCCAGAGGCGAGCCGTATTGGCCTGCGGCGCAAGACCCTCGCTTCGGTACAATAGCTTGAGGGGGTGAGACCATGGCAAGGGACCAAAGGCCGGCAAGGGACCAAAGGCGCGGACGCAGTGCTCAAAAGCCCAAGAAGGCGCAGCTGCCGCAGGGCAGGGTCGTGCGACCCGAGGAGTTCCTGCCCACGACGGCCCGGGAGATGCGGGAGCGCGGGTGGGAGCAATGCGACTTCGTGTACGTGTGCGGTGACGCCTATGTGGACCATCCCTCGTTTGGCATGGCCATTATCAGCAGGCTGCTGGAGGCGCATGGATATAGGGTGGGCATAATTGCCCAGCCCGACTGGCGTGACCCCGCGAGCATTGACGTGTTTGGAGAGCCGAGGCTGGCGTTCTTGGTTACGGGTGGCAACATGGACTCCATGGTCAACCACTACACGGTGGCCAAGCATCGGCGTTCGCGCGACCTCTACTCCCCAGGCGGCAAGATGGGGCTGCGTCCCGACCACGCCACCGTCGTGTACGGCAACCTCATCAGACGCACGTACAAACGCACGCCCATGGTGATAGGGGGCATCGAGGCGTCGCTGCGCAGGCTCGCGCACTACGACTACTGGTCCAACAAGCTCAAGCGATCCATCCTGCTGGACTCCGGTGCCGACCTCATTTCGTATGGAATGGGGGAGCACGCGATCGTGGCTATTGCTGAGGCGCTCGACGCAGGCTTGGACGTTGGTGACCTCTCGTTCATTCCCGGTACGGTGTACCGGTCCCGCACGATCGAGCAGTGCGACCGTCCGGTGCTGCTGCCCACCTTTGAGCAGATGCAGGCGGACCGCCGTGAGTACGCCCGCAGCTTTGGCATGCAGTACAAGCAGCTCAACCCCTTCCTGGGTCGGCCGCTGGTGGAGGAATACCCCCATGGCGTGTACGTGATTCAAAACCCTCCGGCAGAGCCGCTCACCACGCAGGAGTTCGACGCGGTCTACGAGCTGCCCTACGCACGGGCGTATCATCCCTCCTACGAGAAGGCCGGTGGCATCCCTGCCTTCAAGGAGGTGCAGTTCAGCCTCACGAGCAACCGGGGCTGCCTGGGCGAATGCTCGTTTTGTGCGCTCAACTTTCATCAGGGACGCATCATTCAGTCGCGCAGCGACGATTCGCTGCTGGCGGAGGCGCAGGCGCTCACGCAGCACCCCCAGTTCAAGGGATACATCCACGACGTGGGCGGGCCCACGGCAAACTTCCGCGTCCCTGCCTGCCAGGCGCAGCTCTCGCGCGGTGCCTGCGCGGGGCGTCGGTGCCTGTCGCCCGAGCCCTGCAAGCACCTTACGGTAACGCACAAGGCCTATGTGCGGCTGCTGCGCAAGATGCGGGCCCTACCCGGCGTGAAGAAGGTCTTCGTGCGCAGCGGGATTCGGTTTGACTACGCCTTGCTCGACCGCGATCACACCTTTATTCGCGAGCTTGCCACGCATCACGTGAGCGGTCAGCTGCGACTGGCCCCCGAGCACGTGTGCGACGAGGTCCTGCGCGTTATGGGAAAGCCCTCCAACGACGTGTACCAGCGCTTTTGCAAGGAGTTCGAGCGCGTGTCTCGTGAGGCGGGCAAGGAGCAGTACGTGGTGCCCTACCTCATGAGCAGCCATCCGGGCTCCACGCTTCGCGAGGCGGTGCGGCTTGCCGAGTTCTGCCGCGACATGGGATACAACCCCGAGCAGGTCCAGGACTTCTATCCCACGCCGTCCACGGTCTCCACGTGCATCTATTACACGGGACTGGACCCACGCACCATGGAGCCCGTGTACTGTCCCACCGACCCGCACGAGAAGGCCATGCAGCGCGCCCTCATCCAGTATCGCAACCCGGCGAATCGCAAGCTGGTGAAGGAGGCCCTACGCAAGGCGCACCGAACCGACCTCATTGGCCATGGAAAGAAGTGCTTGGTGCGTCCGTAGGCCGGGAGCGTTCCCCTTACGTGCGATGTTCGTGATACCCTTGGCTTGGTGGTGTCTTTGCATAAGGAGGTCCCATGGACTGGCCCATTACCCTGCAAACCGAGCGTCTCGTGCTTCGCCCGTGGGAGGAGTCGGATGCCGAGTCGCTGTATCGATATGCGTCCGATCCAGACATCGGCCCCCGTGCGGGATGGCCCGTCCACAAAAGCGTCGAGGAGAGCAGGCAGGCCATCCGCGACGTGCTTGCCGTGCCGCAGACGTTCGCCATCACCTTGCGTGATGCCCATGACTCAGGCGCTCCAGTGGGAGCCATCGGCCTCAAGATTGGGGAGGCCTCCGACCTCGCCATCGGGAGCGACCAGGCGGAGCTGGGCTATTGGATCGGCAAGCCCCTGTGGGGCAGGGGATACATGCCCGAGGCGGTGCGCGAGGTCATGCGCCATGGGTTTTGTGACCTTGGCCTTGAGGCGATTTGGGCTGGGCACACGCACGACAACGACCAGAGTAGACGCGTCCAGGAAAAGACGGGCTTCAATCGCCAGCGGTCGATTAGGGACCGTCCACGCAAGCTGGTGGGCGACTACAAGACCGAGGACGTCAACTGGATAACGCGCGGGGAGTGGGAGCTGCTGCAGAAGGCCGACCCTGTGGATGCGGCAACCATACGGGCCCAGCAAGACGAGGCGGACTCAATCTCGGGGTCGCTGCCGCTCATTTCCTACGTCCGTTCCGGTGGGCAGACCGGTGCAGATCGAGGCGCGCTTGATGCGGCCCGCTCGGCTGGAGTGCCCATTTGCGGTTGGTGCCCGCCGGGGGGCCTGGCTGAGGACATGCTACAGGCACCTGGTCTGCTGAGCAGCTATCCGGAGCTCAAGGAGGGGGCCAGCCAGGGCTACGTGGAGCGAACCGCCTGGAACGTGCGCGATTCCCACGCAACGCTCATCATTGCGCCCGCGGGCCTGGAGCCAAAGAGCGGTACCGAGATGACGCTGCGCTTTGCCGAGGACTACGGCCGTCCCTGTCTGGTGATCCGGAGCATTGGGGAACTGGATGCCGTGCGCACGTGGCTTTCCACCCTCGGGCGCGGCATAACACTCAACGTCGCAGGTCCGCGCGAGAGCAAGACGCCTGGGACCTACGCGCTCACCAAGCAAATCGTGGGTCTGCTGCTCGCATAGCATACGGAGCTATGTGCAATCGTGAGCGCATGTACCTTGCGGACGGTGTAATTGTCTCGCGAGGGGCGGCTTGGCGTGCGCGTGAGCCCCTTGATGGTGCGCGTGAACGACCGAGTGGGCGATGCCAGTTCACGCGCACCAAAAATATCGCAACCAATTGCCGTTTATCAGGCATTTTGTGGACGAATTAGGCGCAGCTTTGGGGCGCGTGAATTGAGCGTAAGTTGTATCAATTCACGCGCCCCAAAAAATAATAAATATGGATGTCTATCAACTGGGATTATACCAATATGGAATGTGCAGAGGTGTGCACGTGAGTTCTGGACCGTGCATAGGCCCTTCGCCATCGCTGTTTCTTCGTCCTTCTCCTGCGCCGCTCGCTGTAGCTCACAGGCTTTGGATGCTTTCTCCCGGCAAGGGTGTCCAAAAGATCCTGCAGCTCACCCTCGGTCGGCCACAAGCCCATGTCCACGTTGCATCCAATGCGCTTTGCCACCTCGCGGCCAATCTGCATCATCTGTACCGCACTCTCCAGCTGCTCCTTCGCCACGAACCACAACTCGTATCCCTCCTCACGTGCGGCAAACCATCGGGCATAGTCTTGCCCAAGCTGATTGCCGTGCTTGTCCCCCTGGTACTCAAGGCCGAATAGCGCCTGCGGCCAGCAGAGGTCTATGCGAATCTCTATGTTAGACCTTGATTGACACGAACACTCGTCCGCCCGGGATTCCCGTCC
>JAUMWN010000018.1 GCA_030529625.1 Coriobacteriales bacterium | reverse complement strand
TGTACGGGCTGCGCGCGTCGTGGGACAAACGTCCCCGTCCCCCTTGTCCCAAAGTGGGACAAACGTCCCCGTCCCCCTTGTCCCTGGCTGTCCCCGCGCACCCATACCCGGCGCATACGCGATGCCCAGCGGCACAAAAACAGGTATTCTGTAGTATTGTGGGTCACATTACCCCACGATTCAAGGTGAGGAGACTACCTATGAACAACCTAAGCCCCGTGGCAAAGGCGGCGCTCACGACGTTCATCTTTGTCGTGGCTCTTATCGGATTTTGGTTCTTGAAGGACGTCGTTATCGACGGTCGCACGTTCAATCCGCAATGGCCCTACATTGCGGTCTTTGGGGTGGTCGTCTTTGCGACCGAGATGTTCTACGGGAGACGAGGGCGGTAGCGTCCTGGCAGGTTGCGTAACGCCAGCGAAGGAAGGAAACAGGCATGGACGATTGCAGCGCTTCTTTGGTGAGTGCGACGCAGGACGAGGTGGTCGTTGCCCTGGCAGGCAGGGTCACGTCCAACAACGCGGCCAAGCTGGAGCAGTCCCTGGGGAGCATCCGCGTGAGAAACGCGCAGGACAAGTTCGTGCTGGACGCCGGCTCCCTGGAGTACATCTCCAGCGCAGGGCTGCGCGTGATGATGCGTTTGGCCAAGGCCGTGCAGACGCTTGAGATTATCAACGTCTCGGTCGAGGTGTACGACGTGTTCGACATGACCGGGCTCACCCAGGTGATCAACGTGTCGCGCCGTCCGCGCGAGATAAGCGTGGAGGGCTGCGAGGTGATTGGGCAGGGTGGCTTTGGCACGGTGTATCGCCTTGACCCCGAGACCATAGTGAAGGTGTACCGGGAGGGTATGCCGCGCTCCATCCTGGACGACGAGCGAGCCATAGCGCAGCGCGCGTTCCTCCTGGGCGTGCCCACCGCCATCTCCTACGACGTGGTAACGGTGGGGAAGTCCTTTGGCCTGGTGTTCGAGCTGCTCGACGCCGACACGCTCTCGGCCATCATCGGCCGCAACCCCTCGCGCCTCAAGGAGTACGGCGTGCGGTGCGCAAGGCTGCTCAAGGAGATCCACGCCATAGAGCCGGAGGAGGGCAGCTTCCCCTGCGCGAAGCAAAAGTTCTTGGATTGGGCGCATGGCCTGGCCGACTACCTCGAGCCCGAGGAGGTCGACGTCATCGTGGACTACGTACAAAACAAAGTCCCCGACGGAAACTCGTTCCTCCACGGCGACTACCACTGCAAGAACATTATGGAGGTGGGCGGCGAGCTCATGCTGCTCGACATTGGCGATGCGACCTGTGGCCATCCCGCAATCGACCTCGCGCAGATCCTGTGCTCCCAAACCGTCATGCCACGCACGACGCGCAGCGTGGACGAGGCGACCCAGCTTCTGGGCTTCGCTCCCGAGCTGGCGCAGCAGTTTTGGGGCGTGCTCACCACCACGTACCTGGGGACCAACGACCCCGACGAGATTGGGCGCGTGAGCGACATGCTCACCCCGCTTGCCATTCTGTGCCTGTGTTTCCATGCCACGCGCTATGCTTCCGGATCCGAGCAGATGATGCAGACCATAGTGGACAGGCTCGTTCGCGGCCAGCTGAGTTCCGTGCTGGAGACGGCCGTTCCCATAGAGCTGTAACGCGTTGCTTGCCCCTCGCTAAACAGCGCATGGCGAGGTCGTACAGCAGGGACAGTCCCCCGAGTACAGCCTGCGCCACGACTGTGCGCCCGCACCTAGGCTGTACTCGGGGGACAGTCCCCGCTGTATGACCAACTCGATGCCTACTCAGACCAGGCTTTTGTCACGTTTGCGTGTATACTTAAGAAGTACTTCGAAGGATGGGGGCAACGTGGAGAGAAGAACGTTCGTGCAGGGGGCGTTTGGCCTCGCCGTGCTCGCGGCCATGGGTGCGGTTGGCGCCGGGGCGACTGGGGCTGTAAGGCAGGATGCTGCGTTCGTGACGACCGAGACGACCAGTCCGGAGGCGGCACGTGGTCCTGCAATGGCCTCGGGCATCGAGTTGGTGCAGGCGCAAGACCAGGTGCAGGGCTGGCATGGAAACACGCACCTGTTTGACGTGGACCCCATCGGCGCTGAGCTCGTTCGCATGGCGGACGGGAGCCTTACCATAGAGGAGCTCGCGAGTGCCACGAACACAGAGCTCGCCGCGGCCGACGTCGCCTCGTTCTTTGTGGCGCTGGGGCAGTCGGGCTATCTTGCCAACACCGTGCTGGTCAACCTCACGGAGACCGTGGCATGAGCGTACAAGACCAGCACGAGCCCATGCCGCCCGAGCTCTTCGTGCTGCGCGACGACGAGGGACCCATCCTGTATGCCCCGCTGGGCAGGCTCATGGCGCGCGCCAACGAGCCGGCGGTGGAGGCGGCCCTTGCCTATGCGCGCGACCCGGAGTCGTATGAGGCCATGGGTGTGGAGGGCCAGGCGGTGGTGCAGGCGCTGGGCGAGCGGGGCTTCTTTGCGCGTCGCGCGTACCCGCACCACGAGACGGGCTTTCGACCCACGCAAACCACCCTCTTTCCCACCAACAACTGCAATCTGCGCTGCAGCTACTGCTACGCCTTTGGTGGCGAGGGTGGTGGCAACGGCGAACCCATCACAAAGATGGACCTGCGTTGTGCGCAACGAGCGGTGGACCTCGTGGCCCAAAACGCCGTGGAGAGAAGGGCCGAAGGCGACGGCACGCACAACTTCCTGGTGTCCATCCACGGCAACGGGGAGCCGTTTTGCGCCTACGACCTTATCCGCGAGATCGTGTGGTATGGCCAGGACGTCTCGGATCGGCTCGACATCCCCGCGGTGTTCAACGCGGCCACCAACGGCGTGCTCAGCGAGGAGCAGCTCGACTTCGTGGTGGCAAACTTCAACTCGATAAACGTCTCGTTCGACGGCCTGCCCCAGTTCCAGGACGCCAATCGTCCCACGGCGGGTGGTGGCGGTTCGTTTGCCCAGGTGGACCACACCATGCGGCGTCTGGTGGAGGCCGGCGTGGACTTTGGCGTGCGCACCACGGTTACCGATGCCATGGTGGATGCCATGCCCGACATCGTCGCGTTCGTGGCGATCAACTACCCGGGCATCGAGCAGCTGCACTTCGAGCCAGTGTGGGAATGCGGCCGCTGCAAGACCTCGTCCAACGCCATGCCGGCGTCGGACATCTTCGTGCGCCGCTACCTGGAGGCGCTCGAGGTGGCGAAGGAGCACGACGTGCGCCTGGTGTTCTCGGGCGCGCGTCAGGACGTGCTGGTGGACACGTTTTGCAAGGTGAGCTCGGGGTCGTTTACCGTTACGCCCACGGGCGACGTAACGGCCTGCTACGAGGTGAGCTACGCGAGCGACCCGCGCAGCGAACGATTCTTCTTTGGCCGCTTTGACGCCGACCAGGACCGCTTCGTGTTCGACCAGCAAAAGCTCGACGCGCTTTCGGAGCTGTGCGTGCACAACATCCGCTTTTGCGACGACTGCTTTTGCCGGTGGCACTGCGCCGGTGACTGTGCGGCCAAGGTCCTGGACGGCATCGGCGTGGACGAGCATCACGGCAGCGTGCGCTGCGACATAAGCCGCGCGCTCACGCTCAACCAAATCCAGCGCAAACTGGACTACAAACCAGATCACGAAGCGTCTTTGCGAGAGGGGAGCATCGAGGATGTCTAACAGCAACGCCTACAACGATCGTGCGCTTACGGAGGAGTCGCCAGACGCGCTGCCCAAGCCCCAGATTCACATAATCGTGGACGGGAACAGCGTGTTTAAGCCAAGCATGAAGACGTACTTCGTGGATGAGTACAAGGAGAAGACCAAGAAGTACGAGACAAAGGTGATGGGCACCTATTGCAGCTGCGACATGGTTACGTCCACGCACACGGTGTGCACGTGCCTTGCCGTGTGCACCTGCGACGCGCACAAGACGCCAACCACGACGGTGTGCACCTGCGAGTCGATTGGCGTGCCCACGGTTCCCAACCAAACCACGTGCAGCTGCGACAGCGTGTGCACGTGCGAGTCGGTGTGCAGCTGCGACGGGTACCAGTCGTGCAGCTGCGAGAGCCATTCGTCGGGTGGGGGACGCCTCGTGAGCTGCGGCAGCCCCTGCGCCTGCGTGCCGGTGCATTAGGGAGGCGGTTCGCATGAAGAGGCATGTGCGTGTGGATGTTGCTCGTTTGACGGCACGGGCGTTTGCCGTCGCGCTCGTCGCGCTGGCACTGGCGCTGGTAGGTTGCGCCCCTGGCGGGCAGGCTGCCAAGGAGGCGGCCGAGCAGGAGCAGGCGAAGGCCAAGGAGGAGCTGCCATTCGCCGGTCGAGAGAAGCGCGACTCCGCAGAGCTGGAGGAATACGTGGAGAAGGCGCTCAAGGTGGGAGAGGAGCGCAAGGACGCCAGCGAGAAGGACGGGGAGGAGGCCGAGCTCACGACGGAGCAGGCCAAGGCGTTTGCCGATGCCAACGAGGCGTATCGCAAGGGCGACTATGCCAAGGCCCAAAAGGGGTACGAGGACATACTCGAGTCCTACAGCGAGCACTATGGCGCAAACGTCAACCTCGCCCTTGCGTTGCTGCAGCAGGAGAAGAACGACGAGGCGCTGGTGCAGGCGCTGGCGTGCATGGCGCTGTTCCCCAAGGACACAGGCTCGCTGCTCAACGTGCAGGCCGCAGCTGTGGCATGCGGGTTCTCCGCCCAGAACGCGCTGGACGACGCGGCGCTCGTCGTGGTGCATAAGGTGCGCACCGGCACGAACCTTGCTACGGGCATGAAAGGCGAGCGCGAGTACAACAAGCTGTGGGACGACATCGAGACTCAGCTGTACGACGTGGCACAGGGCAAGGCCACCAACGGCGAATACGTGTACCAAAACCTGCTGGATGACGTGGACGAGCTGGCGGATGGCGATCTGTCCAATGACGAGGACGTTCAGGCGCTGCGCGCGTATTTGGTTGCCGTAGGCACCCAGCTAGGCCTCGAGCATGGCCAGACAAGCCAGGGGGAGGACAAGGACACGTCCAACGCAAGTGACAAGGACAGCTCCAAGAAGACCGAGGACTCCACGACCAGCAATACGGATGACAAGAGCAAGAAGGAGTCTGCCACAAAGCAGAAAAACGATACTGAGGCAGACGCCGAGCTGGAGGCCGCTCAGACCCATGTGGGGTTGCCCTACGTAGTGGCCGACGACGAGCTGTGCACCATCGTCTTTACCGGTTACCACATGGCGGGAGACGATCCGGTGGCCGAGTTCCAGTTTGTCAACAACTCAAACGGGAAGCTGAGCTTTACGGCGGCACGCAACGTTACGGGCAACGGCAAGAGTATCGAGAACCTCTCTGCGGCATGGCCGAGCGTGGAGCCGGGCGAGCAGGAGAGCGCGTGGGGCAGCTTCTTTGGCAAGGACGGAGACAAGGTCGTCTCGGTGCTCGAGGGTGAGCTCACCCAGCTGTCCTGCGTGGCGAGCGCTGGTGAGCGGAGCTCGTCGAACAAGACCACCTATCCCCTCAAGTGGGAGGCCGATCCCAAGCAGGCGACCAAGGAGGTAAAGCAGAAGCTCCTGGACGATGAGAACGGCGTCTCTCTTACGGTAACGAAGGTCTTGCCGGCAAGCGATGGCATCGTGGCCCTTGAGTACAGCGGAACGCACCAAGGGGGCGAAAAGGTCTTGCTGGATGGCAGCGGCTGGAAGGTGAACGGCAAGGAGGTTGAGCTTCTTGGCGCCAGCAGCCCCATGGGCATGGGATCGGTGGGACACCACTACCTACTGTTCCGTGCCAAGAGCGCAGACGACCTTCGCGACGGTGCGGTGGAGTCTCTTGCCGGGACACTGGTGTTGCACGACCTCAACGGCAAAGAGGTCGTAAACAAGCAGCTTGACGTGTCGTTTAAATAGGCCAGGCGTGCCGCGCGTCTTGCTCATACGGCCGCTGTGCGAGGGCCGCGATCCGGAGTTTGGCGAGCCGCTGGGCATAGAGCGGCTGGCAGGCTATCTGGGTGCGCATGGCATTGCAGCGGAGCTCCTGGACCGTCGTCTGTATGCAGCCGAGCGGCGCGCGGGTCTGGCGACAGATGGTGCCGCGGGCTTTTGGGACGACGTGCGCTCGCTGTGTGCGCATGGAGACGAGCCACAGGTGATAGGGTTCTCGCTCATGACCGAGGGCGACGTGCCCGACGCGCGGCGCATCGCGAGTCGTCTGCATGCACGCTATCCGCATGCGACGATCGCCTTTGGCGGCGTGTTCGTGACCACGGCTGCGGCGCGGGCACGGCAGCTGCTGCCACACGATGCCGTGTTGTTGCGCGGCGAGGGGGAGGCCGCCTTGCTGGCTCTGGCCCGCGGGGACGAGGCGGCGCGCGGCTACGTGACCCCCAACGAATGGGCCTGCCCGCATCGGCCGTACCTGGAGCGTTATGCACGCCTGGGTTGTGCCGTTGCCATGCAAACGTCGCGCGGATGCCCCGGAATCTGCACGTTTTGCGCCACCCCGCAGCTTCCGCAGGAGCTGCGTCGCTGGCAGGGGCGCGCCCTGGACCTCGTCGCAAGCGAGATGGCCCAGGTGGCCGCACGGCTTGAGGCGGCGGACCTGCCGCCCGTCCTTAACATCGTGGACGACGATGCGGGACCCCTGTCGCGCCTCGAGGCACTTGCGGGCGAGCTGAGAAGACAAGACCTGCGGGTGGCATGGGCGTGCGAGATGCGTATGGCCGCGCTCGTGCGGCAGCCCGATCTTGCCGGGCGGCTGCGGGCATTGCACGAGGCTGGTCTCACGCGGCTCTTCGTGGGGGTAGAGTCGCTCGACGCGGCAACGCTGCGGGCGTGGAAGAAACACTACGACGTGTCGTGCCTGCCCGAGGTGCTTGATGCCGCGAGGACCGCAGGGATAGCCGTGCAGACCGGCTACATGCTATGGCATGCCAACCAGACCGTCGCGGGCGCGCTTGGAGAGGTACACCGCCTGCACGAGCTTGGCATCTACACACACCAAGCGGCCATCAGCAGGCTCATTGTGTTCTTGGGAAGCGAGCTTGGTCGGACGCTGGGCCAGGCGGCGGCATATCAGCCCATGGGCGCGCGTGAGGAGACGTTCTACCAGAGGTTTTGCGAGCGCACCCAGGAGCTGCGCGAGCGCTGGGTTGGCGCGGCCATACGGGAGCCGTATGCTGCGGCCCAGGCATTTCTCGGCGAAGACGCCTCCCAGCTTACCGCAGTACGCGAGGAGCTGGCGAGTGTCAACGAGGAGTCGTATGCGCAGTTCTTGGCGTGCCATGACGAATTCGTGCGGATGGCAGGCGACGACGGGGGATGCCCATGATCTACAGCGTTCCGGTTAACGACGCGTCCGAGGTACCCGCACTGGCAGCGGCCGGTGCCGGGGAGCTGTACTGCGGTCTGCAGGAGCCCTGGTGGGTCGAGCGCTATGGTAACCACGATTCCATGAGCCGCAGGCAGGGCCGGGCGAACCTCGCGTCCAGGCAAGAACTGGCCCACACGGTCACCATGGCGCGCAAGCATCGGTTGCCCTTGTTCCTTGCACTCAACGGCCAGTACGACGAGCGGCAGCTGGACTACCTGGAGGGCTTGGCAAACGAGTTCCAACAGATGGGCGGGGAGGGGCTCATCGTGCGTGACCTTGGGCTTCTCATGCGCCTGGAGGAGTGCGGAAACGATCTCAAGCGCGTGTGCTCGCTGCTGGCGGTGTGTGCCAACGTGCCCAGCGTGATGGCTTTTGCGCGCCTTGGCGTGACACGCGTGGTGTTTCCACGCTTCTTGGATGCAAACTCGGTGGGCCATATTCTGCGCGCAAGCGCGCGTGAGGGTGTGTGCGTGGAGGCCGAGTGCATGGTGTTCTTTGACAAGTGCCCGCTGGTGGACGGGTACTGCACGCATTATCACGGCGTGAGCTATCCCGATCGCGTGGGCGCAGTCGTCGACTTGCATGGCGAGCCGCTCTATGCGTTTGACACGACCTATCGCACCCACGCCTGTTTGGGAACACGTTGCGACTATTTGGAACCCTATCCGTGCGCCGCGTGCGATGTGGCGAACCTCGAGCGGTGCGGCGTGGGATTTGGCAAACTGGGCGGTCGGGGACGGCCGCTCCAGGAGCGGGTGCGTGCGCTTGAGTTCTTGCGCGCGGCGCAGGCCGAGCCCAGCGATGAGGCACGCAAGCGGCTCTATGAGCAGACCTTTGGCAAGCCCTGTGCCTGCTACTACGGCGCGACCATTCAGGACCGCATGGCCATCGAGCCCATACGGCTGCAGGAACGTCCTGGTCACACCTATGTGGGCGACCTTCGTGACGGTGCCGGGCTGTGCGACGCCCTACGCGAGCTGGCCGACGTGAGCGGTGCGTGCACGGTGCTCGTGGGGCCGCTTCCCCAGTCGGAGCTTGAGCCCGGTCGCTGGGAGCAAACCGTTGAGCTGCTCTGCGAGGCGCTGGCATGTCGCGGCCATGCCACCACGTGCCTGTGCGCCAACGACGTGGGTGCACTCGTGGCGCTTGCTCAGGCGTGCGGGAGCGTGCGGGAGCGTCTGGGCGCTGCATGGGGAGGTGAGCTCGTGGTTGTTCCCGGCCCTTTACTCACGCGTGGTGACAAGCCCGCAGAGTTCGGGCACTTCCTCGCGCCAGAGCAAAACCCCTCGAGGCCAGTATGGGACCTCGACGGCAATCCGCGTACGCTCACCTACCAGAGTCCGCCATCCTCTTTGGTGGACCATTGGGAACGCGGGATGGACTATGCCCAGCGTACCAGCTACCAGCGCGCCTTGGCCTGCCTCGTCGCAGGTCCGGATGCGGCAGACGGCGCCTGCGCCGTGTAGGGCAGCGCTATCGTTCCATCATTCGCTATGGCAGGCAGTTGGCGCCCGTGAGATAATGCTCGCTAGTCACGCGAAAGGCAGCCATAAACGAAGTCGAAACCACTACCTGTGAGCGCTTGCTCGACAAGTCCCAGGAGGCTTTCCTGCTTGCGATCGAGCTCTACAATCGTCCCACCATCCGCTATCACGCGGAGGGGTGTTGCTTTTTCCTGTGCAATGCATGGGAGCTCATGCTCAAGGCATACATTATCCGCAAGATTGGCTACGAGGCCGTCTATTACCCAGATAGTGATCGGACACTATCGCTCTCCGATTGTCTCAAGAAGGTCTTCACCAACGAGAACGATCCCCTGCGCCTGAACATGGAGGTCGTCGGCGAGTTTCGCAATACCAGCACCCACTTCGTCACCGATGAGTATGAGCTGTTCTACGGCCCCATCCTTCAGGAGTGCGTTAAGCTCTACGAGGAGAAGCTGCGCGAACTCCACGGCATAGAGATCAGCGATCGCATACCCGAGAACTATCTCGCGCTTTCCGTGCGCCGTGGTGACGTCGACTACGATGTTATCAAGGCTCGTTATCCGCGTGAGGTTGTTGAGAAGATGCTTGAGCTTGGCTCCTCAATTGTGGCCAGCCAATCCGAAGGTGCTGGTATTAGTTACGCCACTGCGTTGCGACTTACCAAGAAGAAGGGCGAGGGTTTTCCCGTGCGGATTGCGAGCGATGCGGATGCTGCCGTTTCCATCCTCCACTCGCTAACCGACCCCATCAACAAGTACACATACCGCACGAAGCGTGGAACGCACTTCATTTGTCGCAAGCTTGCCAAGGAGGGCATTATCCTCAAGGTCAAGGGCGAGCCGAAAGAGTTCAACACCTTTCATTTTGGCGTGTTCGTCGACTTCTACAACATGAAGGGGAACGATGCCTACTCGTACAACCTATCGTTACGTGACGAACAGCCTAGCTGGGGATACTCCCAGCAGGCTATCGACCTTATGCTGCAGGAGATTAGACGCGATCCCGAACATATCATCGACAGCATGCGCGCTGATCTGTCGAGGAGGAAGTCGACCAAAGACCGCTAGGGAGCAGGAAAGCCGACCCCAGGAGCAAGGAAATTCTAAGCAATCCGAGGATGCCTACCCCCATTCGGGGACCCAGCTTTGTTCCACCCAAGTCGGCTTCTCTATAGTTGGATTTTACCACGAGCGTGCATTCTTTAGAACTCTCGACGAGTTTCTGTTGCTCTCGTCTCCATAAGCGGTTGCCGTTCAGACACATGCCAGCAGTGGAGCAGCGAGGACTGCCAACGGCGCCATCCAAAGTGGTACACCACTTTGCGACGCAACCAATCCACCATGCTGGCACCGAACTCTGGGTGATTCCCTCTGTGCCTGGAGGCTAGGCATGCTCGCCGATGAGCTTCTCCATCCAGACGGTGTTGTACCAACGCCCGAACTTGTGGCCGCACTTGTGGAACACGCCAATCCTTTGGAAGCCCATGTGGGCATGGAACTGCTCGCTGTTGGACGTGAGGTACTCATCCTCCACGATTGGGCTTGCGATGCAGGCATAGAGGTTGAGCATTCCCATCTTGCCAAGCCTTCGCTCGAGCTCCTCGTACAGGACACGTCCATAGCCTTTTCCCCTCGCGTCGCGGTCGAGATAGATGCTCACCTCGCACGAGCGGTCGTATGCGGCTCGGTCCTTGAGCGGCCCCGCGTAGGCATAGCCCTTGGCTTGGCCGCCATCCTCGATCACGAGGTAGGGGTAACGCTCCAAGGTGCTCGCGATGCGGTTTGCGAATTCGCCTATCGTTGGGGTTTCGCACTCGAACGAGATGGCCGTGTGCTCGACGTAGTAGGCATAGATGTCCAGAAGACGACCGGCGTCGGATGTTCTCGCGGTTCTTATCTTCATCTGCGCCTCTCAAACCTTGGCCTTGTGTCCCTTGGCATTGTACGACACGGGCGAGGGTGCCCAGAGGGGTCAGTCCCCTCTGTGCAACCCATTCGGCTCGTCTCTGGGTCCGGCCAGGGGTCGGGCGCTGGGAGCGTGGGCCCACTTGCGTATCCTGGCAGTGGATGACCTCACGGCCAGGGAGACGCACATGGTGCAGGATGATTCTGGAAGACGGCGGTTGCAGGAACACGGCTACAACGTCCGAGCGTTTGGCCAGCACGTGGAGGCGGTGACGGACGAGCGGGAGAAGGACTATCTGCGCTCGCTGCAAGCAGGCTTTGTGGATGCGAGCTCACATCCGTCGGCGCCATATGCTCCTCGGTTGCTGTACAACGACAAGGCCGCCTCGCAAAACGTGCTCTCGGCCCTTGAGGCGGAGTTCCAAAAGTGCGATCGCTTTGACGTTTCCGTGGCGTTCGTAACCAAGGATGGCGTGACCGTCCTCATGAAGACGCTGCTGGACATGGAGCGCAGGGGCGTTCCCGGCAGGGTGTTGGTGAGCACCTACCTTGACTTTAACGATCCCGATGCGCTGGAAAGGCTGCGAGGGTTTGCCAACATCGAGCTTCGCGTGTTTGAGGGGGCTCTCCACTCCAAGGGGTATCTGTTTGGCTCGTCGGGCCTGTGCACGCTCGTGATTGGCAGCTCGAACCTCACGCAAGGCGCGCTCTTGGCCAACTCCGAGTGGAATCTTTTGGTGCGGACGTATGAGCAGGGTGCGATCTGGGACGCGACGCAAAGCGAGTTCGATCGTCTGTGGAATGCCCGGAACACGAGCGTGTTGGACGACGAGTGGCTCCGCCAATACCGCCAGCACTGGAAGCGTGCCGTTGCCAGACCGACATTCCACACGCCAGTTACCGTCGAGCTCGATGAGAAGCGCGAGCATGCCATGCGCACGTCACGGGTCTGTCCCAACAGGATGCAGACCGAGGCGCTTGCCAACCTCAAGATGCTGCGTGCGCATGGTGCAAGGCGAGCGCTGCTCGTCTCTGCCACCGGTACGGGAAAGACCCTCCTTGCGGCCTTCGACGTGGCGTCGGTCAATCCCCCAAGGATGCTGTTCGTTATCCATCGCGAGCGAATCGCGCGCGAGGCCATGGAGAGCTTTGCCAAGGTGGTCGACCCCGGCCGAAGGCTCGGCCTGTTTACCGGAGGGTCGCGCGACGATGGGTGTGACTATCTGTTTTGCACCATCCAATCGCTTGCCAAGCACCTGGCCGACTTTGATCCGCGCTCCTTCCAGTACGTGATCTTCGACGAGGCCCATCACGTGGGGGCGGGAAGCTACCAAAGAATCGCCAACCACTTCCAGCCCGAGTTCATGCTTGGCATGACGGCCACGCCAAGCAGGAACGACGACTTTAATGTGTACGACTTCTTTCACAACAACATCGCTTATCAAATCACCCTGCAAAAGGCGCAGGAAGAGGACATGCTTGCCCCGTTTCACTACTTTGGGATTCACGACTTGGAGGTGGACGGGGAGGAGATTGACGACTTTGCCGACTTCAAGCGCCTCACGTCAACCGCTCGCGTTGAGCACGTGCTCAGGGAGTTGGAGCGCTACACGGTGGACAGCGTGCGGCGGGGTCTGGTGTTTTGCTCCAGCATAGAGGAGGCCCATACGCTCGCGCGCCTGTTCAACGACCGTGGTCATCGCTCCGTCGCACTCGACGGCTCGTCCAGCGACCTCGAGCGCGAGCGCGCGATTCAGCGCTTGGAGAGCAACCGCAAGGAGGGTGACGACTGGATCGAGTTCATTTTTACGCGCGACATCTTTAACGAGGGCGTGGACATCCCTGCCGTGAATCTGGTCGTGATGCTGCGTCCCACCGACTCGGCAATCGTCTTCGTGCAGCAGCTCGGTCGCGGCCTGCGCAAGCACGAGGGCAAGGAGTACGTGCTCGTGCTCGATTTTATTGGCAACTACAAGAAGAGCTACCTCATACCCATTGCGCTTTCGGGCGATCGCACGTACAACAAGGACAACATCCGTCGGTTTATCCAAGAGGGCAATCGCATCATTCCCGGATGCTCCACCATCAACTTTGACGAGGTATCCCAACGGCGCATCTACCAGCTGCTCGACGACCAGAAGTTTGGATCCATCCGATTCATTCGCAACGAGTACACGGCGCTCAAAAACATGCTCGGCCGCATCCCCTCGCTCATGGACTTCTACCAAAACGGGTCCATCGACCTGCAGCTGCTGTTTGGCAATACGTCGCTTGGTTCATATCACGCGTTTTTGAGCAAGTACGAGAAGGAATACCGGGTCGCGTTTACCAAGACGCAAGAGCAGATGCTCAAGTACGTGTCTCAAAAGCTCGCCTCGGGCAAGCGCGTCCAAGACCTGCTGTTGCTTCGGCTGCTGTTGAGAAACCCGCAGGTGCCAGAGGAGGAGTACGAGCGGGCAGTGCACGACGTCTCGCCGTCGCTACCCGTGGCGGCGCTGTCGGTGCGCAGTGCGCTCGACGGGTCCTTTCTTACGGGTGGGCAGGCGACGACCTATGCGCGATGCACGTTCTTGGAGCAGGGCAGTGGGGCCTTCCGCATTACGCGGTCGTTTGCGGAGGCGCTTGCAAACGAGGAGTTCTGTCGGCAGCTGCTGGAGGTCGTGGAGTACGGAATCTTTGTCCATGGCGAGCGGTATGGGAACAACTACGACCACACGAGCCTGGTGTTGTATCAAAAGTACACGTACGAGGACGTGTGCCGCCTGCTCGAGTGGAGGAAGAACGTGAGTGGCCAAAACATTGGCGGGTACAAGTACGACGAGGACACGAACACCTTCCCCGTGTTCATTAACTACGAGAAGGAAGAAGACATCTCCGACACGACCAAGTATGCGGACAGGTTTGTGAACCCGTCGCGGCTGATAGCCATCTCCAAGAGCAACAGGCGGCTGGACTCCAAGGACATCGTGCGGCTGCGCATGGCAGACGAGGTGGGCATGCGCGTGTACCTGTTCGTGCGCAAGAACAAGAGCGATGCGGAGTCAAAGGAGTTCTACTACCTGGGCGAGATGCGGCCAACGGGAGAGTTCAAGCAGATTATGATGCCCGTTGAGGGAAAGCGCCCAAAGCCTGCCGTCGAGATCGTCTACGACTTGCTCACGCCGGTAAAGGACGAGCTCTACGACTACCTTACCTCAGGCGAGGGATAAGGGCGTGAAGGGCTGGACGAGATGCGCTAGACGATCCCCTGCTGCCTCATGGCCTCAACAACCAGCACGTCGGCGGGAAGCCAATCCACCGAATCGATGTCGTTTGGCCCGAGCCAGCGGGCGGCCTCGTGCTCAAGGAGGCGTGGGGTGCCGTCTGCTATGGAGCACAGAAAACAGCCCATCTCCAGGTGGAACTGCGGATAGTCGTACGCCACGTCAACGATGTGGCGCTCCACGTCGATGGTCATGTCGAGCTCTTCTTGGATCTCTCTAACGAGCGCCGCCTGGCGCGTCTCGCCGGGCTCGATCTTTCCGCCGGGAAACTCCCAGCCGTCCTTGTAGTCGCCGTAGCCACGCTGCGTGGCGAACACCCTGCCGTCTCGCTTGATGATGGCGGCCACCACGTGATAGGTCTTCATGTTTGGAACTCCTCATCGTCGTGCTCAACCATCGCATTGTAGACGATCGGTGCCTGAAGCGCACGCTGGCGGTCGAGGATGTCCGCAGGGGAAGAGGCCCCTTTTGGACATCGGGGTGGAATCTGCTGGAATCGCGAGTCGTGCCACGGCGGACGGTCATTTTCTGCTGGGATCGCGAGTCGTGCCACGAAATCTGTCGAGATCGCGAGTCGTGCCTGGCACAACTCGAAATCCCAGCAGATTCCGCGTCACCACTCGCATTCTCAACTAATCCCGCGTCACCACTCGCAATCTCAGCAGATGCACGCGCGGCGCTCCCATCCATTCGCATGTCTTGCAGTGGCCTGTCTCTTCTCAAACGGCTAGTATGGGAGGGCAGAGCAAAAACCGCACATGCAAAAGAGAGGGGAATGGCATGGACAAGGTACTGGGCATCGACATTGGCGGCACGAGCATTAAGGCGGGCATGTTCTCCACTGAGGGTCAGCTGGAGGCTGCGGCCAAGATTCCCACGGGCGAGATCGTGAGCGAGGCGGACTTCGCCGTGGTTACCGAGGGACTCAAGAAGCTGCTGGAGGACAACGGCGTGACCGCCGACGACGTGGTGGGCGTTGGCCTGGACGTCCCCGGCCCTGTGGACGACGCGGGCAAGGTGGGCATGCTTCCCAACATAGAGCTCGACCCCGAGGGCCTACAAGCGGCGCTCCAGCGCACCTTCTCGCGCGCCAAGCTGGCCTTTGTGAACGACGCGAACGCGGCGGCGCTCGGCGAGCTGTGGCAGGGGACCGCCAAGGATGCCAGCAGCTTCGTGCTCGTTGCCATTGGCACGGGTGTTGGCGGCGGCGTGGTAACCGACGGCAAGATCGTCTCGGGCGCGTTTGGCGCCGGTGGGGAGATTGGCCATATTACCGTTAACCGCGAGGAGACGGCCAGCTGTGGCTGCGGTCGCCAGGGGTGCCTGGAGCAGTATGCATCGGCCTCGGGCATCGTGCGCGTGTACAAGCAGGAGTGCGCGGCTCGCGGCCAGGAGCCTGTCAAGCTTGACGGTCCCACCGACACGCTCTCCATCTTTAACGCCTGTCGTGCCGGCGACGAGGCGGCTCAGGCAGCAATCTCCACCATGTGCGACTACCTGGGCTATGCCCTGGCACAGATTTCGGTGATCATGGATCCGCAGATGTACCTTATTGGCGGTGGCGTGGCTGGCGGGTTCAAGCTGTTTGCCGAGGAGCTGCGTGCCGCCTTCCGCAAGTACTGCCTCGCCCCCTCGGCGAGCACGCGCATCTTGCCGGCGAGCCTGGGCAACGACGCCGCCATGTACGGCAGCGCGTTCCAGGCCATGCAGGCATAGCCTCCAGCGTTGAGGAGAAGCCATGAGCGTAGCGATTCGTTATCAGTCGAGGGGCGGCCACGTTAAGGAGATGGCCGAGATCATTGCCGAGGGCGTGGAGGTGGAGCCCATCTCCATCAGCGATCCAAGGGCACCCATCACCGAGCCGGTGGACGTGCTGTTTATTGGCGGGGCTTTGTACAAGTTCCGCTTGGACCCCTTCATGGAGGAGTACCTGGCAAACCTCCCCGAGGGCATGGTGCGCAAGGCCATCGTGTTTGGCAGCTCCGCGCTCACGCGCCGACCCATCTACCTCATCCAAGAGCGGGTCAAGGCCAAGGGAATTGACATCCATCCCATGGCGCTCTACATGCGCGGCAAGCCCAAGCCCTACCTTCGCGAGATCGTGCCGCCCTGGGCCAAAAAAGAGGTGCGCAAGATCGAGAAGGAGATCGCCGATGGCACGTATGGCCAGGAACCCGAGGCGCCCGTCGTACAGATGATAAAGGCCGCCGAGGAGAAGAAGGCGGCCAAGGCTGCAAAGGAAGCCGAGGCTGCGAAGGCGGCCGAGGAGGAACAGGCGGCTGAGAAAAAGGCCGACAAGGACAACGCCGAATAGCGTGAACGAATAGCTCGAGTCACCAGTCACCTGGGGTGCCATGCCCACTGGACGGTCAGTGGGGGTGGCACCCCAGGCGACTGACAAGTATGATGGGGTAGACCCAACTGCCCACATAGAGGAGGCGCGCATGGCATCCTTTGCAATTAAGTCGGACGAGCTGGTACTGCCCAGTGGCATTGACGGCTTTGGTTATCTAGTTATCGAGGACGGCGTGTTTGGCGGGGTGAGCGTTCAGAGGCCCGAGGGCATGCCTATCGTGGACCGCATGGGATGCTGGGTTGCCCCGGGGTTCGTGGACACGCACATCCATGGCTTTGCCGGATGCGACGTGATGGACTGTGACCCGTCTGCCATCGACACCATTACCATCGAGCTCGCCAAACGTGGCACCACCAGCTGGCTGGCCACCACACTTACCGCCAGCGCGCAAAGGACCGCCGAGGCGTGCGCGAGCGTCGCCAAAGCCGTGATGGCGCAACGCGAGGATTCCGGCTTCGTGGGCGCCCGCACGCATGGCATCTTCCTGGAGGGCCCGTTCTTTACTGAGGGCCACAAGGGCGCGCAGGACCCTCGCTACCTCGCGGATCCCAGCATCGATCTGCTCAACGACTGGCAGTCGCAGGCGCAGGGGCTCATCCAAAAAACGGCACTCGCACCCGAGCGTGACGGCGCGGTGGACTACATCGCCCAGGCGACTGCCCAGGGCGTGGTGGCGGCCATTGGCCACAGCTCTGCCACTTACGGCCAGGCGGCAGCCGCCGTGCTTGCTGGCGCAAGCGTGGTCGTGCACACCTTCAACGGGATGGACGACCTCGGGCATCGTGATCCCGGCATCGTGGGCTGCGCCATGACCAGCCAAGGCGTGTATGCCGAGCTCATCTGCGATGGCAAACACGTGGACCCGGTTGCCTGTGAGGCGCTGGTTCGCTCCAAGGGTTGGGAGCACGTGGTGCTCATCACCGACTGCCTTAGCTGCGGCGGCCTGCCCGACGGATCGTACTTCATCGGCGAGTTGCCCATCGAGCTGCGTGCCGGCGCCGCCTACCTCAAGCATGGGGGCAATCTGGCGGGAAGCACGCTCACGCTGGCGCAGGCCGTACGCAACGTGGTTGACTGGGGCATCGTGACTGCCGAGCAGGCCATTCGCATGGCAAGTGAGGTTCCCGCACGTGCCAACGGCATGGCGGACCGCTGCGGCTCTATCCTTCCCGGTCGCGACGCCGACCTGGTGGTGCTCGATCGGGGCCTCAACCTGGTTGAGACCTACGTGGGCGGCGTGCGGGTCGAGGCCTAGCACATGGCAGACGACATCCGACTCATTCTGAGTGACATCGACGGCACCATCCTGCCCTATGGCTCCAAGGTGGTGAGCGCTCGCACGTGCGCGGCCTTTCACGCCGCACAGAAAGCGGGCATACACGTTGGGCCCGCCAGCGGGCGGGGCTTCTCACACATCCCGGCGTCGTTTGGGGGTGACGCCTCGTGCAGTGCCACATGCCTGGCGACCAACGGCATGGAGGTGTATCTGGACGGCGCCCTGTTGTGCCGCAAGCTCATACCTCGTGAGGCCACGGTAAGAATGGCCGAGTTCCTGCGGCAGGAACCGGGCGCGGGCCTGCTGTGCTTTGAGAACGGGATTCCGCTTATGGTGGAGGGGACCGTGGATGACCTCGAGCAGGCGTTTCCCATCTACGCGAGCCAATGCAGGCACGCAGACGCGGTGCCCGACCACGACTTGGACAAGGTGAACATCTTTATTGCGGGCGACCTGGATGCCACGCGCCGGCTCATGGAGCGCCTTGCGCATGAGATTGGCGAGGTGGACTACAATCTGCCCGTCGCGGGGTTTATCAACACCACGCCGCCGGGCTGGAGCAAGGCAAGTGGCATAGACGTTCTGTGCGAGGCACTGGGAATCACCATCGAACAGGTGGTGGTGTTTGGCGACGCGGGCAACGACGTGGAGATGCTCGAGCACGTGCCAAACTCCGTTGCCGTTGCGGGAGCCTCTGCCGAGGCGGCTGCCGCTGCGCGCTGGCATATCGGCCGTTGCGAGGACGAGGCGGTAGCCGCTGCCATTGAGGACCTGGCTGCCGGTGTCTGGCCCTTTGTCGACCCAATGTGTGAAAGGTGAGGACATGCAGCGTGATTCGCAAACCAGGCCGTATCCCGTGAGGGGCGTCTGGCGTCGTTTTCTCATCTTAGTTCCGTTGCTGATCGTGCTCGTCGTTGCCTCGCGCGTATACATACGGCAGCGTGTCTCCACCTACGAGGTGTATGGATACGAGTCGTATCCCAAAAACACGATTGGCGTGGCCGACGTGGTGCTCCAGAGGCAGGACGTCGTCAAGCTCATAACGGTTGACCAGACGAGTCGCGGAACCGTGCACATCGTGTTTGGGGCTTCCGGCGACGGCACGACCACCGCCACGGTTGGCAGCGGGGATTCGCAGGAGGAGTGGGAGCTGCGGGTGGTGGATGGCGCCATACTGGAGGGTGGCGTTAACTTCTCTGGCTATGAGTCCGTCCACGTGAGTGTGTGCATATTCCTAGGGGTGCTCACGGTGCTCTTTGCCAGCGTGCTGGTGCAGCTGTGGCGCGCCTCATGGTATGGCTACACCATGGTCGCCGCTGGCGGTGGACTGCTGTTTAGCCTTTTTCAGTTCGCGTTCTTCCTCATGCTGCTGCTTCGGGGCAGCCTGCGGGACTTCTTGGACCTCGCCATGGAGATTACGAGCATGTCTGACTGGTTTGCCATGGCCTCGCTTTTGCCCATGGCCGTCCTGGCGCTGCTGGTCTCGGCGAGCAACCTTATGCTCATCCGTCGCGAGGGACTGCGGCCGGTCAACATGCTGGGCATTGCCGTGAGCATCGTGTGGGCCGCAGCGAACCTCATCTGGATGCACATGGGGACCATCGTGTTCGATGTCTTCGGTTCGGTTCAGATTACGCTGATCGTCGACACGCTGGTCTCTGCGGCCATAACGTATGGCGAGTGCCTGCTGCTGTCCACCATTCTGTGTGCTTGGCTTGCCTCGCGCCATGTACCCGCGCACGGGGCAGACTATGCCGTCGTGCTGGGGTGTGGCCTTCGCCCCGACGGTACGCCATGCCCACTGCTCGCGGGACGTGTGAACCGGGCGCTGACGTTCGATGAACAACGCGTTGCCGCAGGGGACGCGCCGGTGACGTTTGTGCCAAGCGGTGGACAGGGCCCCGACGAGGTGATAAGCGAGGCGCAGAGCATGGGTAACTACCTCCAGAGCAAGGGCGTGGCACTGGAGCGTATTGTGTGCGAAGACAAGTCGCAGACGACTCGGGAGAACATGGCCTTCTCCCGCGAGGTAATCGAGCGCCATGCGGGTCGCGACATAAGCGAGCTTCGTGTAGTGTTCTCCACCACCAACTATCACGTGTTCCGCGGCTATGTGTGCGCGCACATGGCGGGCATGGAGGTTGAGGGCATGGGCAGCAAGACGCGCGCGTACTTTTGGCCAAACGCGTTCTTGCGTGAGTTCGCGGGGCTGCTGGTCACGCAACGACAATCCATCCTGCAGGTGTTCGTCGTGCTGGCAGTTATATACGGCATCGCCGCTTACATTCTCATCTTTGGGTCGTAGGCTGTCGTGTCGCGCGCTGTGTTGCGGAAGGCTGGCAGGACAACGGTAGGGCAGGGAGGCACAATGCGGGTTCGCGAGTTTGCGGGTAAGGACTTCGACGTCGTATCACGCCTGCTGGGCGAGCAGTGGCACGCCGAGCATGGGCCCCAGGCCTATTGGCAGGGAGCCGACGAGCTGTGCGACTTCCTTGCGCACACCGATGCTGGCTATGTGGTTGAGGGCGATGCGGGCGAGGTGATGGGAGTCGTCCTGCTTTCCGGCGTTCGACCGCAGGACCGCAACGAGACCATGCGCATGCACTGGCTGCAACAGCGCACGCGCCTGGCTGCCATGGCCGCCGCACTGGGCATTAACTCGCGTGCCGATGCGGCAGTGCTTAACGACGAGCGCCAGCTCATGGATGTGGCCGAGGAGCGGCTGGGACAGGCCGGCCAGATCGTGCTGCTCTTTGTGGCGCCACAGGCGCGTGGCCGTGGCGTAGGCCGTACGCTCTTGCAAGAGGCCGATGCGTGGTTTGCCACGCATGAAGTGGGCACGGTGCGTCTGGTTACCGACGACGCCTGCGACTGGCAAGTGTACGAGCACCTTGGCATGGAGCGCGTGCAGGAGGACAGCTCCAAGGGAATCTACGTGTACCAGTCCCAACGCTAGCCCACCCGTGCACAGGGGACAGTCCCCTGCACTCGGGGGACTGTCCCCCGAGTGCAGGTTTGCGCCAACTCGGTGGGGCAAGTGTGCTATACTCGCTCATCACGGCGATGACGGAGAGGTTCGTGCGCCGCGTGCCCAAGCACGAGAGAGGGTGCCCTTGGCTGGAAGGCACCTGCGAGGGCTGACGCGCGAAGTTCACTCCACCAGCTGCGACCTTAACGCGCTTGCGCAAGTAGGGAAGCCGTCCGTCCCACGACACGGGACTTACGAGTGGGGTGCTCGGACACGACAACCGATCGCTCAACCGAGGTGGTACCGCGGATCAATCCGTCCTTGGGCTTTGCGCTTGCGCGCGGCACGAGGGCGGTTTCGTTTTTGGAGAAGGAGTCTGTTCATGGCAATGCAAGATGAACTCAGGGCAATCGAGGCGCAGTTCACCCAGAACCTGTTAGATGCCCAAAACATGGAGGCGCTCGAAAAGCTGCGCGTCTCGGTGCTGGGCAAGAAGGGGTCGCTCACTGCCATCATGCGCATGATGGGTAAGATTCCGCCCGAGGAGCGTCCGGCTATGGGACGCCTTGCCAACACCGTGCGCGCAAACGTGGACGAGGCGCTCAAGCAGCGCTCGATGGAGCTCTCAAAGAAGGCCATGCACGAGCGCATGCAGGCCGAGGCCGCCGACGTAACGATGCCAGGCCGCCGTCTGTCGCGTGGTACGCAGCACCTCATTACGCAGATTCGCGAAGAGATCGAGGACATCTTTTGCGGTATGGGCTACATCGTGGCCGATGGTCCCTACGTGGAGACCACCTACTACAATTTCACCGCGCTCAACGCGCCAGAGAACCATCCCAGCCGCTCGGCCAAGGACTCGTTCTACGTGGTGGACAACGCGCCGGAGGGAAAGCCGCCGCTGCAGCTGGGCGACTCCGATGTGCTGTTGCGCACGCAGACCTCGGGCATGCAGGTGCACTACATGGAGGAGAACAAGCCGCCCATCTACATGATCTGCCCGGGTACCGTGTTCCGCCCCGACACCGCCGATGCCAACCACCTGCCGCAGTTCACGCAGGTGGAGGGCTTGGTGGTGGATGAGGGCATCACCTTTGGCGACCTCAAGGGCACGCTGGACTACTTCTGCCGCGAGATCTTTGGCAAGGACCGTGCCACGCGCTATCGCCCGCACTTCTTCCCGTTCACCGAGCCCAGCTGCGAGGTGGACGTGAGCTGCGGCGTGTGCCACGGTGAGGGCTGCCGCTTCTGCAAGAACGTGGGATGGCTGGAGATCCTGGGCTGCGGCATGGTGGATCCCAACGTCTTCCAGTACGTGGGCATCGATCCCGAGAAGTACACCGGATTCGCGTTTGGCATTGGCGTCGAACGCGTGGCGGCGCTGCGCTACGACCTGCCCGACCTGCGCATGCTCATGGAAGGCGACATGCGCTTCCTCCGTCAGTTCTAAGTCGACCCTCGCAAAGAAAGGCATCTATCATGCGTGTTTCATATGAATGGCTCAAGGAGCTGGTGGACATCCCGGCCAATCCGCAGGACCTGGTGGACGAGTTCACGCGTACCGGTACCGAGGTTGAGGCGGTAGAGCGCATGGGCGCCGAGCTCGACCACGTGGTCGTGGGTCAGGTCGCGTCGAAGGAGCCGCATCCCAATTCGGACCACATGTGGCTGTGCAAAGTGGACGTGGGAAACCAAAATGTCAACGCGAACGGCGAGCCCGAGCCACTGCAGATCGTGTGCGGCGCCCAGAACTTCCAGCAGGGTGACAAGATCGTGGTCGCCATGATCGGTGCCGTCCTGCCCGGTGACTTTAGGATTAAGAAGTCCAAGCTGCGTGGCGTGGAGTCCTGCGGCATGAACTGTTCCGAGCGTGAGCTGGGGCTGGGAGACAGCCACGAGGGTATTATGATTCTTCCCGCCGACGCGCCCGTGGGTATGCCGTTTGCGGACTACCGTGGGATGGCGGACACCGTAATAGACTGCGAGATGACCCCCAACCGTCCCGATTGCCTGTCCATGACGGGCGTGGCCACCGAGGTGAGTGCCATGCTTGACGTGGACACGCACATGTGCATGCCTGCCATCGCGTGCGAGCACGGCGTGGGGCCAGACGGTGAGGGCGACGTTTCCTCGCTGGTTGACGTGCAGATCGACGATCCCGAGCTGTGCCCGCGCTACACCGCGCGCGTGGTGCGCAACGTAAAGATCGGCCCCTCTCCTGAGTGGCTCGCCAAGCGCGTGCTTGCGGCGGGCGCGCGGCCCATCAACAACGTGGTGGACGTCACCAACTACGTGATGTTCCTCACCGGCCAGCCTCTGCACGCCTTCGACCTGGGCAAGCTGGGCGAGCGTGACGGCAAGCGGCACATCGTGGTGCGTTCGGCTCGCGAGGGAGAGCATCTCACGACTCTGGACGATCAGGACCGTGCGCTCACTCCCGACATGCTGCTCATTACCGACGATCGCGAGCGTCCGGTGGCGCTTGCCGGCGTGATGGGTGGCCTTAACTCCGACATTGACGAGAGTACCGTGGACGTGCTGCTGGAGAGCGCCTGCTTCGACTCCGGCAGCATCAGCCGAACCAGTCGCAGTCTGGGTCTTATGAGCGAGTCCTCCATTCGCTTTGAGCGTCAGGTGGATGCGGCGTCGTGCGCCGATGTCTCAAACATCGCGGCCGCGCTGTTCGAGGAGTGCTGCGGCGCCGAGGTGGTTCGTGGCATGGTGGACGCCTATCCACAGCACAAGGAGGCGCGGGTCGTTACGCTGCGCCCCAACCGCGTGCGCGCCATTTGCGGCGCGCCCATTGAGGACGAGTTCATGGCCACGCGCCTCGAACGTCTGGGCTGCACGGTCACGCCCGCCGACGGGTCTCTCAATGTGGTATGCCCCACGAACCGTCCCGACCTCGAGCGTGAGATAGACCTCGCGGAGGAGATCCTGCGCCTGTGGGGCGAGGGTGACGTGGAGCCCACGATTCCCGCGGCGCACAACCATCCGGGCGGACTCACCGCAGATCAGCGCCGGGTGCGCCTCATTGGCAGCACGCTTCGCGCCTGTGGCCTGAGCGAGACGAGCACGTACTGCTTTGCCGACGCGCGCGACCTTGCCCGCTTGGGCATGGCCCGTGAGGTAAAGGGCGTTCCCGTACGCATCATCCGTCCGCTGGTGAGCGAGCAGAGCGAGATGCGCCGCGATCTCATGCCTGGGCTGCTGCGCGCGGTCGCCTACAACAAGGACCATGGTGTGGCCAACGTCAAGCTCTACGAGATCGGCCGCGTGCTCTTTGGCCGCGAGCACAAGAGCCTGCCCGACGAGCAGACCTACGTGGCCGGCGTGCTTTCCGGCTCCTGGGAAGAGGATGCGTGGAACTACAAGTACGGCAAGCTCGACTTCTTCGATGGCAAGGGCATCGTGGAGGAGCTGTTGGACGCGCTGCGCATCCAAAAGGTGCGCTATCGCGTGCCCGAGGCCGAGCATTCCGCCTGGCTGCAGCCCGGCCTTGCGGCAGAGGTCGTGGTACGCGGGTCCGTCCTGGGCTGGGTGGGCAACATCCATCCCAAGACCCTGGAGCTGTTTGGCATCGACGATCCCGTGATCGCCTTCGAGCTCAACGTCGAGGTGCTGCAGCGCCTGGCCCAAGACCAGCTGCCCTACCAGGACGTGCCCACACTGCCTGGCGTCTCGGTGGACCTTGCCCTTGTGGTGGATGAGGACATGCCGTACGAGCAGCTCGTGCAGCGCATAACCTCTGCCGGTGGCAAGCTCTTGCGAGACGTGCGCCTGTTCGATGTGTATCGTGATCCCGTGCGCGTGGGCGCGGGAAAGAAGTCCATGGCCTTCTCGCTCACATATCGTTCCGACGACCACACCCTCACTCTCAAGGAGGTCGACAAGGCCCACAGCCGCCTGGTCACCAAGGTGCTCAAGAGCACCGGCGGCGAGGTGCGCTCATAGCGCAAAACAAATAATCCGTGCTCAGGGGATAGCCCCTGAGTAAACGAGAGTAGACAATGGGGACTGTCCCCATTGTCTACCCACATTTGGCGTTGTTCGGGTGCAGGCGTGCGCAGGGGAGGTGGCTAGTCCAGTACGTAGATGCCGTCGGCACCCCACTCCCACCAGCCGGGAGCGCCTTGCGCGCCTGCCGCGAGCTCAAAGTGCAGCTTCGCGATGCCAAGGTCGGTGTGCTCCAGGCCATGGCGAACATGGGGGAGCGCCGCGTGAACGGGCGAGCCAAGTGCATCCTGGACGAACACGACCGGCTGCTCGTTGATGGCGGAAGGCGCCTTACAAACAGCGTCGATGCCCGCGCGCACCCATCGCGGGGCCGCGTCGAGCGACGTCGGCCCATGGTAGAGCTTGGCGGGACGCTTGGACTTGGCGCGAATGGCCTTGCGAATGGAGCGCTGCTTAAAGGGCATGTTTGCCATGGGGGTGCCCAGCGGTATGACGTCGTGGAACTTCATGCCCTCGGGAACCTCACAGGTGGTCTGCTTGCGGTCGAAGGTGCCAGCCACCCAGCACGATCCCAGGCCGAGCTCAGTCGCCCGCAACACGATGCGCTCGCCGTAGTAGCCAATCTTCTCGCGCACAATGGGGTCGTCTGGCCCCACGCACGAGACATATGCGGGCGGACGCCCCGCAAACATCTTGGGGCTGAGGAAGAGCAGCGACCCGTCGGTCTCAAACACATGCAACACAAACCTAAGGCCGCTTTCGTCGCACGCGTCCTGGACCTCTGCGTGCAGCACCTCCACGGCATGGTGAGACAGGTTCAGGGAGTCGAATGCCCTGCACGAGATGCGGCGGTCAATTGCCTCCACGAGTCCCGCTACGTCGGTGGTCATGCTTCCTCCTGGTTCGAGCTTGCTGCGCGTGCATAGTGAATGCGTATAGGATACCCGTTTTTTGCGAGAAGTGCGCTCACTTATGCAGCCATGTGCGATACTTGTGCTTTCAGAGAAAGGAAGGGCATGAACAACACAAGCGTACGCGTAGGTATTATTGGTGCCATGGACATAGAGGTGACGCAGCTTTGTGAGGCGCTGGAAGGCGTGCAGGAGGAGCATTGCCTTGGCATGACGTTCTACACGGGCACGCTCGACGGCGTCGACGTGGTTGCGGTCCAGTGTGGTGTGGGAAAGGTCAACGCGGCCCTGTGCGCCGGGGTTCTGGTGACCATCTTTGATGTGACGCACGTAATCAACACCGGTGTTGCCGGTGCGCTGGACGCGCGCATAGACATCGGCGACATCGTGGTGTCCACCGATGCGGTGCAGCACGACATGGACTGCACGCCGCTGGGCTATGCTGCCGGCAGAATACCCCTCATGGACAACTCGGTGTTCTGTGCTGACGAGGACCTGAGCCTTGAGGCGGTGTACGCGGTGCGAAAGGTGGCGCCAACCGTGTCGGTGTATCAGGGTCGCATTGCCTCTGGCGACCAGTTCGTGGCATCTGCCGAGCAGAAGGAGCGCATCGTGTCGCAGTTTGGCGCCATGTGCGGCGAGATGGAGGGTGCGGCGATCGCGCATGCCTGCCACCTGGCCAAGGTCCCCTTCGTGATCATCCGCTCCATCTCCGACAAGGCCGATGGCGCGGCAACCATGGACTATCCCACGTTAAAGATAGAGGCCGCTGCGCGCAGCGCCGCCGTGGTGGAGTACATGGTGGGCCACCTCGGACAGTAGCGAGGGTGGCTCATGCCAAGCTGGAACATACATACCGCGCACGTGGAGCGACTCCTTGGCGAGGAGTCGCCAGAGTCGCTGGGCATTTGCCACGTTGACGACTTCCTGTTTGGCAACCTCGTGCCCGACGTGTACGTGGGCTACATGGTGACCAATCCCACCCGCAAGATAGCGTATCGAGACACGCACTTCTCGGACCCAACGTTTATTCCCGCGCCTGATGCGAGCCGCTTCTACAACCTGTATGTGCGGGACAAGGACGCCAACGACGTGGTGCTGGGCGCCTGGACCCATCTGCTGTGCGATCATTACTACAACCTGCGTACCACTGGCTACATCGCCTCCATTGGCGTTGAGCCTGGCGAACAAACGCGCATACGCAAGCAGGCGGACTTCGACCTGTTTGGCCGTACGCTCAGCATCTCGCTCGTGCCCCGCGTTACGCAGCGCCTCGTGAACCTGTGCGCGGACTTCCCGCAGTATGTGGTGGACGAGCCGGACGTGTATGCCGCGGCACAGGCGCAGGAGGCGATCGTGCGCAAGAACCAAGCCCAGCATGTGGACGGCGAGCCCACGTACAGCCTGCTCAACGCGGCGTTCTTCCAGTCCACCTATCACGAGGTGTGCGCGGTGCTGCGGGAGGCGCTGCTCCTCCATGCGGCAGGCGCGTATGCCGGCGACCTGGGGAGCATAGACTCATGACGGCAAAGCGGCTCTCGCGCAAGAGTGGCGTGCCCCTCTACGCCCAGGTGTCCGACTTCGTTCGTGAGAAGATCTATGAGAAGGAATGGGGCGTGGACGAGCCCATCCCCTCCGAGCACGAGCTTATGGACATGCTGGGCCTTGCACGCGGAACGGTGCAAAAGGGCGTGCGCGTGCTCGTGGATGAGGGACTGCTGGTGCAGCAGCGCGGTCGTGGCACGTTTGTTACCAAGCCGCTCATGGCGCGTCCCAGCACCACGCGGCTCCTCTCGTTTGCCGAGTCCATGGACGCGCAGGACATCGCATACCAGACGCAGGTCGTCGCGCATCGCGTTGAGCCGGCACGTGACGTATGCGCCCAGCAGCTGGGAATTGCGTCGGGTGCGGACCACCTGTTCCTGGCGCGCGTTCGCAGCGTTCGCGGCAGGCCGGCCATGTACATAGAGAGCCACCTCAACCTAGTGGCGTGCCCTGGCCTCGATGAGGCGGACTTCTCGCAGGAAAGCGTGTTCGCGGCCGTCGAGCGTACCAGCGGCCATGCGGTCGGGCGCTCGGAGATGGTGTACAGCGCCTGCGTGGCGGGCAAGGTGCGCGGCAGGTGGCTGGAGTGCGACGAGCACGCGCCGGTGCTCAACTGCGACCAGCTCGTGCGGCTGGATGACGACACGCCGTTTGAGTGGGGGAGCGTGTGGCTTCCCGCCAACCGCTGCGTGATCTCGAGCGAGACCTCGCGAGCTTGATGCACACACCTGCACTGGGGGGACAGTCCCCCCAGTGCAGGTTCGCCTACCGTGAGAAGATCGCGCGGAACACGATCCTGCCGGACTCGTCCTCGATTGCCTCAAGTCTGGCATCGTTCTTCTCGGCAATCGCGCGGGCGATCGAGAGACCAAGGCCATAGCCGCTCCTGCCATCCGAACGATCGCGAGACCGCTCGCCCCGTACGAATCGATCGAACAGCGTTGGGAGCTCGCGTGCGTCCACGTCGTGGTTCCAGTCGTTTTGGGTAAAGAACACCGCCTTGCGAGCCTCGCGCCGCACCCCTACGCGTATGGTGCCGTCGCCAGTCGCGTACTTGATCGCATTGTCAACAAGAATCGACATGAGCTGCCGGATGGCGGGCTCGTCACCCCGCACGCACACGTCCTCCTCAATCGCACAGACGAGCTCCTTGTCCTGTGAGCGGGCGAGTTGCGCATAGGTAAGCACGGTCTCGTGGGCAACGTCTGTGAGCGAGACGTCGGCGATCACGAGGTCCGCCTCCTGCTCCTCCATCTTGGACAGCATGAGAAGGTCGTTGACGAGGTGTTTCATGCTGTCGACCTGACGGTTTGTGCTGTCAATCCACTCCTGCTCCTCCGGCTGGTCGGCGAGGTCCACCTCAAGGATGTCCATGTTGGTGGCGATAACGGAGAGGGGTGTCTTGAGCTCGTGGCTGGCATCCGCGACGAACTGCTTTTGCTTGCGGGCGCTCTCCTCCAGCGGACGCACAGCCAGGCCCGAGAAGCGCAACACGAAGAGTGATGCGACGACAAGCGCACATCCTCCCACTACAAGCGATATGATAAGCAGCTGATGCAGCGACTCCAGCTCGGTCGTGCAGTCCAAGAAGAGGATGCGCGTTTGGTCGTCGAGTGGCTCCACGAGGTACTTGTAGTCGTCCAGGATGCCCTCCTCCTTGCCCGAGTCGAGCGCGCGCTGGGCAAGATCGAGGGCGTCGTCGTTGGTGAGTCCCTCGTTGCCCTTTGCCCGCACGAACATACTGCCGTCCTGGGCAACGAGCACACAGAGGAAGCGGCTCGCATACTGTGTGTGCGCAGACTTGCGACCGCCACGCACCGCCCACGTGGCTTCGTCGCCCTGCGCACTTGCTTGTCCGCCCGAATCCTCGCGCAGCTGTGACTTGTCCTCGCGCCGGTCCTCTTTGTTGGCCTCCAGGTTGTGTGCTATCTCCTCCATGGCGGTGCGCAGGCTCGCGTCGGTCTGCAGGTAGTGTGCGTAGTTGATGGCAAAGATTAACGCGGCAAGCGACGCGAACACCGCAACGATTGAGGCGGCGACGATCTTGCGACGCAAGCGGAGCATTACGGCGTCACTCATGACTCGTCTCCGTACGAAAGCAGGTAGCCGGCGTTGCGCACGACGCGAATCCTCACCTTGGAGCCGATCCTCGCGAGGTTCTTGCGCATGGCAGAGATGTTGGTAAAGACCACGTTTATCTCGGCGCTGGAGTCCCAACCCCAAATGTGCTCCATAAACTCGTTGGCACTGATTATCTTGTTGGGGTGCCTCATGAGCATTTGCATGAGCTGGAATCCCTTGTTGCCAAGCCGTACGCTCTTGCTGCCGCACGACAGCTGGTAGGTGCCACTGTCCAGCCGCACGTCGCCAAAGGCGCATACGTCCGGCGTAAAGGACTCCGTGCGGCGAAGCAACGCGCGCACGCGTGAGACGAGCTCCTTGCCCGCGAAGGGTTTGGGCAAGTAGTCGTCCGCTCCGCTGTCGAAGCCAGCCACGCGATCATCCGTCTCGCCAAGGGCCGTGAGCATCATTACGGGAATCCCCATGCCCCGTTGCCGGATCTCCTTGAGCACGTCCATGCCGCTTGCACCAGGCATCATGATGTCCAGAATCGCGGCGTCGTAGTCTCCGTTTATGAGGTAGCTCAAGGCGTCACGTCCGTTGCCCACCGCATCCACGGTGTAGCCGCTGCGCTGCAGCAGGGTGGTTACGCCACGACGGATGTCGGGGTCGTCTTCCGCAAAGAGCAGCTTCATGCCTGCCTCCTAAAACGTCTGCACCAAGTCAACGAGAAAGAACGCCACCATTCCAAGATAGCACGCAAGGCGTAGCCAGCGTATCATGCCTGGGATTTCCCTGTGCATGTGCGTGGTAAGGACTCCCGAGAGCACCAGGACGAGCAGGAGTGGTGAAGCGATGCTGGCAAACGCGAAGGCCGCTCCGGTGACGAGCGCATAGCCAACCGGCAGCGTTACGCATAGGCCCGCTACCACCACCAGGGGAGCGCAGGGTGTTATGCCGTAGCCTGCGCCGGCGACGAACAGCGCTGGCATGCGAACGCCCGCCTCGGCAGCCTGGCGCATCTTGTGGTGGTCCTGGCACTGCTTGCCACACGTTCTTTTGCCCCGCATCTCCTGGTACCAGCCATACAGGAACCAAAGGCCCATGCCCACGACAAATACGTCGAAGGCGCGCTTTGCCCAACCCTGCGAAAACAGGTCGCCCTCAAGGAATGCGGCCTGGCCGACGATCGATGCAACCAGGCACAGAGCGGCGACCCCTGCGGCCTTGCCAAGGAAGAACGCGAGTAACGCCAGCATCGACTGTTTGGAGTCGCGGGCGTGCGTCATGACGTAACCCGACAGTAGAATGCCGGCGCTCGTGCCGCAGCACGTGCCGCATCCCAGTCCCACGGACGTCGCAACCGACAGCCCCTCCAGCAACAGTGTGAGTCCCATGGCCTAACCCCTTTCGCTTCCTATGAGCGCGGCGCCAATCGCCCCGTTGAACTGCGGGTATGTGGCAACGAACACGTCGCGCATGAGCTCCTCCTCGAATGCCTGGCGTAGCCCCACGTTGAGGGCACCGCCGCCGGTCATGAGCACGTCGCCGCCCTTCTCGGACTTGCGCATCATCTTGATGATGCGTCGCGCCATGGAAAGGTGCATGCCAGCCAAGATGTCGCGCCGGTCGAACTTGCGCGCGACCAGCGAGATTACCTCCGACTGCGCAAACACCACGCAGGTGGAGTTTATGTCGCATGGCTCTGTGCTCGCAAGCGACAGTGGTCCCACCTGGTCGATGGTCGTCTCCAGGATCTGGGCGATGACCTCCATAAACTTGCCCGTTCCCGCGGCACACTTGTCGTTCATCGAGAAGTTCTTTACGGCGTAGTTCGCGTCCAGATAGATGAGCTTGCTGTCTTGTCCACCCACGTCCACGATTATGCCCGGCCGCCACTGTGCAGGTGCCGTTATGCGCACGCCGTACGCATGGGCGGTGATCTCGCTGATGTCGTCGTCGGCGACGTCGAGCACCTTGCGGCTGTAGCCCGTTGCCATGATGTAGCCCACCTGCTTTTGAGTGATGCCCCGGCGCTGGCAGAGCGCCTCAACGAGAGCGGCTGCCGTGCCGCTGTTGTCTATGCCCGTGTTGCGAACCAGGGTGTCCATCACAGCTCCCCGCTCGTCGATCATGGCTGCCTTGAGGTAGGTCGATCCGCCATCCAGCCCAATGTAGTAACGTTGCATGCTTTATCTCCCTTGTACGGTTTCTTAGTCGCGTATGGCCTGCAGAGGACCCTTCTTGAGCTTGATCATCTCCACAAAGGCCTCGGTTCGTATGCGCAGCTGTTCCACGTCCTGGTCGGTGTAGTCACTTTCCAGGCGGATCACCGGTATGCCAAGGCGCTCGAGCTCCTCCTCGACCAGGCGGTACTCGTAGTCGTATACCAGGCACCCGCGTAGCACGTGGTAAACGACGCCCTCCACGTGAAGGTCGCGTATCATCTGGCGCAGCCTGTAGAGACGCTGCTCGTTGTTGGCAAAGGTGGGGCATGGGCAGGGGCGCAACGCACGAATGGCGAGCGCACGCATGAGCCCGTCAAACGACGAGTCCGTGGGCACGACCGGGTCGGACATGCCTCGCTGGCCCATGCACGTTTCGTCGGCTACCACGATGCCGCCGGTCTCCTCTATGAGCAGGGGGATCTTGAGGTTGGGAAACACGATGGGCGAGCCGGTAATCATGATGCGTGGCAAGTCCTTGTGCGTAACGCGCTCGTTCGTGCGCGCACGCCGCTCAAGCGCGTCGTTGAGTGAGCACATGGCATGCGCCCACGCGTCGGCGTCCAAGTAGGATGCGGCGTTCATGGCAACCATGGCATGCGTGCCGTACAGCGCGTTGATCGTGTGACGCTTGATGTTCAAGAAGCGCGAGAGCTCTCGTTGGGCATATCCCGTGCGGTTGACGGCATCGGAGAGCGACTCGCAGGTGATCGCCCGACCGGTTACCCGCGAGATTGCGTGCGCCAACCCATACAGCTCCTCGACGAACCGTTCGACGTCCTCGTCCTCCTTGTTCGCGGGTATGGGCAGGATGTGCACAGGGCACATCTCCTGCAAAAGGCCGGCAATCTTCTTCTTGCAGTCGCAGGTTGTGGGGACCACCATAAGCGAGCAGTTCTCGTAGACGGGAAGCGTGCCCATGTGCTTGAAGCCGGCAATCGCCTTCACCAACGGACACGCATCGCGTGCCACCACGTCATCGCCAATCGAAAAGGCCGTGTAGTGTCCGCTGCAGAGCTTTACCGGCTGAGCGCCTGCGGCATACACGAGCTCGTGCGGAACCTGCACGCAGTACGTTCCCACCGTCTTCGTCCCCTGGGGTCTGCGCACGTCCTGTCCCTGCACATAGACGCGATCCAGGACGTCAAAGAACGGGCTCATCTCATCCGGCATGCTGCCAAGTTCGCGCATGCGGCGCAGATACTTTTGCACCATGTGCGTGGACTTGTTGGTAAAGAGCTGCTTGCGGCGCTGTTCGCGCCGCGCTTGGGTGTTGGTTGCGTTACTCATGGCTCTGCCTCCGGTATCCCTCGACGACCCTGCTTCGCTTGGACACGTACAGTGGCTTGCCCGCAAACGTGAGCGAGAGTGCCTCGTCCTCCGGGCAGCATCGCACGCACTCGCCGCACATGATGCAGTTGATGTCGGTTACGTCGGCGTGCTCTCGCTCGGTGTAGATCTGCTTGATGCCCATGGGGCATGCCGCGTAGCAGGCGCCGCATTCGGTACATGCGGTGCAGTCCTTGCGAATGCGAAACGGCTGCACCTTGTGGGCCAGTCCCACGAGGTAGCCCAGCGGGCAGATCGTGCAGAAGAAGCGTCGCTTGAAGAAGCTGGCAATGAGCACGAACACCATAAGGAACCCGCTCGCATACAGGCTCACCGAAAGTCCCACAGCAATGGGGGACAGCGCGATTGCCGGGCAGAAGTTGCAGAAGTTTCCGCCGGCAAAGCACAGGCCAACCATCAGGAGCAGCATGGTCCACCTCAAGGGCACGAGCGCCTGGTACATGCGGTCGGTCATGGCTATGCCTTCCACCCTGGTGGCCTGGCGAATCTTGTGCATGACGTCCTGGGCAAGGCCCATGGGGCACAAGAAGCCACAAAGCGTCCTGCCAAACACGAGGACAAACCCCAGCGTGCTCACCACGAATGCCGCAATGCCTGCCAACGGAAGCTCCGCGAGCTCGTTGAGATGGGCGAGGTAGTAGCAGCTGGCCTCGCTCAGCTGCGACATGTTGGTGGGACACGCGAAGACGGGGATGCTCACCTGCGTGAGGCGCGCGCCAAGCAGGATGCCCCCAAAGACCATGAGCGCGAAGAAGCCAACCATGCATGCCCAGCGCACCACCATAAAGGCCGAGACGCGCTGGCCGCGAACGCGCCCGGCCAATGCAGACCCCATACTTGTGGCGAACGAACCGCGCAAGGGGTCCTTGCGCACGATTCTTTGGCGAACCACAATGCACAAAACGATGCCCAAGGCGCTGAGCAGGCCAATGAGCAGAAGCGGCGCGAGCTTGGCCGCATGGTCAGGGGTAAACAACTGCTCTGCCGTCGTGGTGTAGGTGTTGGCGTCGCATTCGAAGAAGCTGAACTGCCAGGCGAAGTAGGCCACGAGTGCCATGGTCGCGCATACGATGCCCGTTATGAGTCCTCTCTTGCCCATGGTAGTCTCCGTATCTATGCGCTGCGGCGCACGTTTGTCCCGCGTGCCTCAAACGCAAACGTGCGCTGCTCGAGCATCTCGGCAAACGCCTCCAGGCGAATGCGCAGCTGCTCCACGTCCTGGTATTGGTAGTCCGTCTCTAGGCGAAAGGCGGGAATGTCGTATCGCTCAAGCATCGGCTCCATGCGTGCGTACAAAAAGTCGTGTTCGATCTGGCCCTTGAGTGTATGGAAGACCACCCCGTCCACTCGCATGGACCCAAACAGAAACTCCACGTACTGCTCCAAGGCCTGGTTGACCACATGGGCACCCGAGGAGTCCACGGCGTAATGCCTGCGCGCGATGGCACCAATGAGGTGTTGGACACCTCCGTGCAGCTCGCGAGCGGAAAGACTGGAATAGCGCGACGTGCTGCTGGCATCTGCGGTTGCCAGCAGGTACAGGCCCGCGTCTTCAAGAAGACCTGCAACCTTGTACTGCGGGAACAAGATTGGTGAGCCAACCACAAGGGTGCGCGGGGCGTTGCTGGTTGGTCGTCCCAACGTCCGATGCCGTGCCGTTATCTGTGTCGTGAGCTCCTTGAGTGCGTTCGTCCATTGTGTGAGGCTGTTGGTTTGGTAGTAGGAGTTCAGCACGATCAGGCGCGCCTCTGTGTTGAGTACGCCCTCGCACGCGATGCAGGAACGCTCGAACTCCACCATGGCCTTTCGCGCCGATCCCACGAGCCGCTCGGCTGCTTGGATGCTTCGTGCCGTCGCCCGGATTCCCACGTGGCGTTCTGTGGCCTTGACCAGTGAGCGAAGGGATTGCTCCCAGGCATGTTGCGTGGGACTGGTTGCCATCGTGGGCGGAATGTCCACGGGCAGGGTCGCATGGCCCTGACGGGCGAGGAGATAGGCGATCTTGCGCATGTTGTCGTTTGTCACAGGCACCACAAAGAGGGGCTTGACGTTGGGGTTCTCGGCCAACTTGAGCGCATATCCCAAAATAGACCTGCTCGCCGGATCGCTGTCTCGCGGCACGAAGTCATCCGACCATTGGCAGGATGCGTGGCTACCACCCAGCAGATGAAGGGGCGTGGTGCCGCACGCGTATATGAGCTGCTCGGGGATGCCGTGCCCCAGCACCACCACGAGCGGTGCTGCCGAGCCGTCGCGTTTGGGGTCGCATGAGTCGTTCTGGAAGATCGTGTGCCACTGATGGGCCGTGTCCAAGAAGTAGCGCAGGCCTTTCACGCCTCGGTTGTTGGTGTCGATGCGCTCGAGTGCTTCCAGATACTCGTTTGTGTACGACATGGGTAACCTCCCGTCTCTTGTCGTGGGAGGAATCATAGCGGGTGAACTTCAAGCCAAGTTAAAGTCCGGCGATGCGTTGCGTACAGAATTTGTGGAGGGCTTTAACTTCATTTGATGTTCGTGCGGTAGGATGCGCGCGACGTGTGCCCCAGTGTAAAGGAGGAGAGAATGCTCAAGTACAAGGTGATACGGGCCTTTGTGGCCGTGTGGTGCGTGGTGTGCGTCTCGTACGGGGGAGTGCGCGCGGCCTTGGGGGCGTTGCTTGGCGGGCAGGGTGCGACAAGCGAGGTGACGGAGTCTGTCCAAGAGGTCGAGGTTCGCCAGGAGCCTCCTGCAGCTGACGACGTACAGCTTACTACGGAGTCTGGGTCGCAGGAGACCGAGGCAAACGAAGAGGACGTGACTGAAGAGGACATGACTGAGTCGGAGGCCGAAACGAGCGACGTTCCCTCGCTGAGCGAGTACCTGAGTGGGTTTGTGTGCGGGTCCTGCAGGCGCAACTGCACGTTGGACAATCCTCGCTGCCATAACGGTTCGCGCCTGGCAGAGGCCAAAGCCCAAGAATACCTGCAGTACTACCAGTAGCTGCACTCGGGGGACAGTCCCCTAAACAC
>JAUMWN010000149.1 GCA_030529625.1 Coriobacteriales bacterium | reverse complement strand
GTGGTCGACACCCTCCCGCTGAAACAGTCCAGTTAATTAGCAGATGTTGTACTAGGAGCGTCGCAAGTTAGGGTTGCATGGTTCCGACCGGATGGTGTGAGTTCTTTCGCCAAAAACAAGTCATATTGAAGAAGGGAAGAGGCCATGCAGGCACCAATCATAACACTCGACGAGGAGACGCTTAAGGTCGAGATGAGGGAGGTCGTCCGAGAGACGGTTGAGCAGGTCATAAACGGGATCCTAGGCGCCCAGGCCGACGAGCTCGCGAGCGCGGGCAAGTGCGAGAGGACCAACGAGCGCCAGGCTTACAGGAGTGGCCACTACACGAGGGGACTCCTCACCCAGACGGGGAAGATTGAGGTCAGCGTACCCAAGCTGCGCGGCGCCAGGTGGAATGGTTATAATAAATGGGACAGTCTGATGAGGGAGCGAGGAACGGAGAGGAAGGTGTCCCGCGATGGCAGACCCGAAGCACCCGAGGAAGTTCGAGGAGGGCTTCAAGCGGCAGGTCGTGCAGCTCTACGACAACGGCAAGAGCCCGAAGGAGACCAGGGACGAGTACGACATCTGCAGCTCGACCCTGCGCCGCTGGGCGAAGGCCATGCGAGAGAACGGCAGCACGAGGGCGAAGGACGACAAGACGCCCGACCAAGAGAGGGTCATCGAGCTCGAGAGGGAGAACAAGAGACTCCGCATGGAGGTGGACGTTTCAAGAACGGCTGCGCTGATATTCGCTCGAAGGTAGCCGCGATATCGGAGAACGCCGACCGATATCCGATATCGGCGCAGTGCGAGATACTAGGCGTGCCGAGGTCGACCTACCACGAGCTGAGGGACAGCCCCGAGCCGGCGGGGGAGGCCGACCCCATAGACGGGCCCGTGCGCGAGGAGTCCGGGAGGAGCCGCGGCCGATACGGCGCCCGCAGGACAAGGGGGGCGCTCGCCGGGCGCGGGATCGTCGCCAGCAGGAGGAGGGCCCGCAGGTCGATGCGGTGTTGGAGCCGGGGGATTTTGACCACGTAGAGCCGAATTAAAATCGCCACAGCAGCCGAAGAAGAATGACCGCCGCACTGACAAAACCAGCTTGGAAGTTGTCTGCGGCGCCTTGCCACCCCCAGACCGTCCGAAAACTAACGTTTCTACAGCAGATGGTTGCACCAGTTGCCAGTTGCCACGTCGTTGGGGAGCGGATCCCATAACGGGACAACCGTGCGTAGAGCACGGCAAACCGACGAAAGTGCGGCTGTCCTCGCCCTCTCCATGATACCCATCAGCTCCTCGAACCCCAGCAGGTTGGCCGCCCTGCACATGTTGTAGCCAAGGCACATGAGCGAGAACTCGGCCTCGACCTTCCTGAGCCCGCGCAGCAGGAAGTGGTCCATGCCCATCGCGCGCTTGATCGTGCCGAACGGGTGCTCGGATATGCCCATGCGCAGCGCCGTCTTGGATATGTCGGGCACGAGCTCGAGCCTCACGACGCGGACGACCTCGTAGTGGCACTTGCCCCTGGCCACGCCCGCCCTGTCGGGCTTCGTCCCGGCGGCCTCGTGCCACGGGCGGCACGGCTTCTCGAGCTGGTCCTTCGTGAAGTCGACCTCCTTCCAGCCCTGCTTCCCGTGGAAGCACCTGTCGCGGTGCGGGCAGCGGCGGCAGGCGGTCTTGTTCGCGTAGCGTATCGCGCCCGACCTCTTCACCGACTTCTGCCTCAGCGCCTCGCCCGCAGGGCATATGACCAGGTTGCGGGCGGGGTCGCGCACGAAGTAGCCCTCCGCCGCGCGCGCGGCCATCTCCTCCGGCGTGCCGTAGGGCTCGCCCGGATCGGGATCCTCGTCCACCACCTTGCGCCTCACGTCCCCGACCCGCACGCTCTCGATGCTTCCCGCGTACGCGTCGGGCACCACGCCGGCATGGACGCAGCGGCTGATCTCAGCGGGGTCCGCCGAGGTGGGGTCGAGGTCGTCGGCGGGCTCGTGGGGCAGCTCGATCCCGTAGCCGTCGACGCCGTCGTCCGCTATCACGTGCGGCAGGACGCCGGCCTCCAGGCACGCCGCCATGTCGGCGGCGCTCTGGTAGCCCTTGTCCGCCACGACCTCCACGGCCCCGTCGGTCCCGTCGGCTATGCGCGACATGGTGGGCAGCAGCTGCCCGTGGTCGGTGGGCGCGTTGGTCATCGCGAAGTCGCGCACGAGGTGGGTCTCCGAGTCAACGGCGGTCTGCGGGTTGTAGGCCACCGCGAAGCCGTTCTTGCTCTTCATGAGCCTGGAGTCCGCGTCGGTGAGCGACAGCTGCGAGAGGCCCTCGCGCTCCATGAGCTCGCGGTAGCCCTCGTACCGGGCGAGCCTCTCCCTCGCCTCGGCGAGCTTGGCCTCCACGACCTCGCGCGTGAGCAGGTCCGAGTCGGATGGCTCCCCCGTCGCGTCGATCTCGTCGAGCCTTCGCAGGTACTCGGCCACGTGGCCGTCCAGCCACGATATCCTGTCGTCGAGCTTGTGGGCGGTGAAGTTGCTCGACTTCGAGTTGCTCGCGAGGAACTTGGATCCGTCCACCGAGCAGAACCCCCAGCTCACGGCGCCCGCGAGCCTCTCGTTGAAGGCGTGGAAGACCTCGCGCATGGCCCTCGCGTGGCCCTTCCTGAAGTCGGATATGGTCCTGAAGTCGGGCGTGACGCCTGAGACGAGCCACATCGCCTCCACGTTCGTTCTGCACGCGGAGGCGAGCCTCCTCGACGAGCGCACGCCGTTCCGGTAGCCCCAGACGTAGAGCTTCAGGAGCGAGCGCGGGTCGTAGGCCGGCCTGCCCTCGGCCGACGGCGCGCCGAACCCAAGCTCCTCCATGTCCAGGCCCTCGACGAACGCGTCCACCAGCCTGGCGTGGCTGTCGGCGGCGACCATGTCGCCCAGCGAGACTATCCTCGCCTGGTCCCTCTCGATGCCCCTCACGTAACCCATTCACAAGCCAATCTACCAGCGGTTATGTTGGTAACATTATATCACATCATAAACTGTCGCGCGCGTGTGGTAGACTGTCGTCAGCAGTTCGGGGGCGTCACGCCCCCGAATCAGGTGAGGTTAGTTTTCGGACAGCCTGCCCGCCCGCACGTGCAGTTTTGCCGGGGACTGCACCTGCGCGGACGGGCGTGGAAAGCCGCCGACGTGCTTCAACACGGGCGCGATGCAGATGTGGGCCGGAAGCCTGCCGGGCCTTACGCCATTGATGTGAGCTGGCGATTATCGTTCGACTGGACGTGGCGATTGTATTCCGACTGGAAATGACGATTTTAATTCGGCTCTACGAATGGCGATTTACGCCCGACCCTAACAGCGGTCGCAGGGACCCGGGAGCCGCTGCCAGCGCAAGCCCCTCGGGCCGCACGCCGGGAAGCCCAACGAGGCCGCGACGCCCAACGTGCTCGGCCGCGAGTTCGACGGCCACGCCCCGCACACGCACATATGCTCGGACCTCACCTACGTGCGCGTGGGCGCGGCCTGGTGCTACGTCTGCCTGCCGGTCGACCTCCACGACCGCGAGGCCGTCGGCCACGCCGCGTCGGGGAGCAAGGACGCCGCGCTGGTCATGGCCGCGTTCGCAACGGTCGCGTTCCCCTATATGACATAGAGGTCTTCCACACCGACTATGCCGCAGAAAGCGCTAAGCCGCAGATTCTCACGATGCCGCTGGCAGAAG
>JAUMWN010000017.1 GCA_030529625.1 Coriobacteriales bacterium | reverse complement strand
CGATGAGCGTGAGCTCGCCGATGGCGGCAACCACGAAGCCGAGCACGAAGAACGGCCAGACCTCGGCGGTAGCCATCATGTTGATAACCATGGCGTAACCAACTGCGGCAACCATGCCGCCGCCGACTGCCATGCCGCCCGACAGCCAGTCAGGCATGGCCTGGAGCATGGCGGTAACGGCCTCAGCGGGAATCAGGCACAGCATCGCTGCGGGAATGGCGATACGAACGCCCTGCAGGCCAATGGCCAGCAGCTGCCAAATCTCCACGCCGCGGAAGTTGGCCTTCTCGGCGGCAGCGTCCATAAAGTGAACGATGGGGATTGCGATGGTACGGCAAAGCATGGTGAGGAACAGGCCGGCGACCGACAGAGGCACGGCGAGTGCGATTGCGGTGGCGATGGCGGTGGTGGGGTCGGTGGTGTCACCGAGGCCCTTGACCATGATGATGGCGGAGGCGACAGACGCGAGTGCCGCGTCGGGAGCAACCGCTGCGCCTACGTTTGCCCAACCAAGGGCGATCATCTGCAGGGAGCCACCGAGCATGATGCCCTCGGTGGGATGACCCGTGACGATGCCGATGAGGGTGCAGGCCACCAGCGGCTGGTGGAACTGGAACTCATCCAGGATGCCTTCCATACCTGCGAGGAAGGCCACCAGGATGACCAAGACGATTGAGAGACCTGACATTTGTTGCTACCTCCTTCTGCTAGCCCTGAGCTGCAAGCTCGGCCTTTGCCTTCTTCATGACGGCATCAAACGGCTCGGGGTTGTCGGCCGGTACCTTGCGGACGTCGAACGTAACGCCCATGGACGCGATCTTCTCGATGCAGTCCACGTCGTCCTGGTCCATTGCCACGGCGTTGGTAACAACGACCTTGCCCAGAGAGTGAGCCATGGACCCGAGGTTGACCTCCTTGATGTCCACGCCGCCCTCGAGCGCACGCAGCAGGTCCTGGGGGGTCTCGAACAGAAGCATGGCCTTGGTGTCGCCAAAGCGCGGGTCCTTGGAGACCTCGATGATCTTGGAGATGGGCACGACGTGCACCTTTACTCCAGGAGGTGCGGCCTGAACGATCATGGTCTTGCGCAGCTCGTCGCGAGCAACGGCGTCGGAGCATACGATGATGCGATCGGGGTTGACCATCTTGGTGACGGTCGTCGCGACCTGACCATGAAGCAGGCGGGTGTCGATGCGTGCAAACGCGATCTTGATGTGTCCGTCGCCGAGAACCGTTCCCGGAGGAATGGCACCGGTGGGGATGTTGGTGGGCGCCGGTGCCGCGGCAGCGGGGCCAGCGATGATCTCCTGCAGGGCCTCAGGCTTAATCTTTACGCCCGCGACAGCCTCCGGGAAGATCGCCTTGGCGATGTCGGCGGCAGACTCGTTGCCCATGCGCTCGCCGTAGGCGGCGATGACCATGGGGAGGTTGAGGCCCGTGACCGCAACCCAGTTCTCGTGTCCCGGCTCCTCGAGAAGCAGGCTCACCTGATTGAACGGCGTGCCGCCCCACAGGTCGACCAAGAACAGCACCTGCTCCTGGTTCTCAAACGTCGAGATCGCCTTGAGCAGCTTGGCTCGTAGGTCCTCCGGCCCCATCTCAGGCGTAAGCACGACGGCCTCAACAGCCTCCTGCGGCCCAAAAATCATCTGGCCGGACTGCTTGATGCCCTCGGCAAACGCCCCGTGGCTTGCTAGGACAATACTTACCATACGTTCCCTCCTTTTCTGATGCATTCGAACTCAAAAGGGGACGTGGGATGCCGCCCATTTCCCCCCAGGGCCTCCACAGGCCCTTCACAATTGATGGATTATATGTCTGTTCTGTTTCATTGGCAACGGTATTTGGACGCTTTTTTTCTCTTCGATGCGTTTTGTCCCCTGAACGGAAGTCAAATGGACCCAAATAGAGTGTTTAAGTATGTTGTGGGAACGATTCCATATGGTCCCACGTCGTGGAGGCCGCATGTGCAAGATGCTTTGGAGAAGTATGCAGAACATGCATTAGTATTGCAATGTGTTGGCATGGAAAACCGTACTCAGGGGGCTCCTCTTCTGGGAACGGGGAGGAGTCCCCTGAGCACAACTCATTTTGAGGGACAGGACCGAGAGGCGTCTTTGCTAGCCCACGCATGCCAAGTCGTGGGCGGACTGGGTGATGGGCTCAAAGCCATGCTCGCCCATCACGCCAAAGTCCTCCAGACGAATGCCAAACTTTCCCGGAAGGTAGATGCCGGGCTCGATGGTAAAGACCGAGCCTTGCGGCAAGACGTCGGTGGAGCGGGCACCTACGCGAGGATGCTCGTGTATTTGGATGCCCACGCCATGGCCAAGGCCATGCTTGTAGTAGTCGCCATACCCCGCCTCGGCAATGATGCGCTGGGACAGGGCATGCAGCTCCTTGCCGCCCATGCCGGGCCGTGCGGCCTTGGCACACGCCTCGTGGGCCCTACGCACGATGTCATACACCTTGCGCTGCTCCGCGCTCGGGCTACCCACGCACACCGTGCGGGTCATATCGGCGTGATAGTCCCCATAGCCGGCGCCAAAGTCAATCACGATAAGGTCGCCCCGCTCCACCACGCGCTCCCCCGGGCGCGCGTGCGGGTTGGCCCCGTTTGGCCCCGACGCCACTATGGAGTCAAACGAGAGCGCGTGCGCCCCGTGTGCCAGCATGTACCCCTCGAGCTCCGCCCGAATCTGCAGCTCGGTGAGCCCGGGGCGGATAAAGGTGCAAATGTGGGCAAAGGCCTCGTCGGTTATGCACTGCGCACGACGCAGCAGCTCGAGCTCGTCAGCGTCCTTTACCATGCGCATGCGGGCAATGTCACCATGCAGCTGGGCAAACAGGCAGGCCGCCGACGCCTGGTCAACGGCTGCTGAGAGCTTGCCATAAAAGCCCAGGGACAGGGTGTCCTCCACCGCGACGACCCGTGCCCTCGCCTGGACAATGTGCCGGGCGACCCATGCGGGGTGCGTTGTGTCCTCCATGTCCACCGCGAAGGGGGAACCCTCCCCCATCGCCTGTACGAACGCCCCAAAATAGCGCGAGTCCGTGTGCAGCCATGCGCCCTCGCCAGAGACGAACAGGGTATGCGCATCCTCGTCGTCCAAAACGCGCGCCGCGCATGAGAACCAGCGGATGTCTGCCAGATCGCGCAGCACCACGGCGTCGTAGCCTCGTCTTGCCATAAGCTCTCTCAGCTGGCCCAACCTCCTGTAGGCACTCGTAGGCACTGTCATGTCCTGCCTCCTCAGTCGTTGGAGCCATGCGCGCCGCACCAGGCACGCGTGTGCTCCAAAAGCATGTCGTCGCTCACCGTGACAAAGCGCACCCTGCCCAGGCCAAAGGGCACGGGCAGCATAAAGCGGTTGGTGCGCGCGAAGCGCTCGCTGCGTATGGCCTCCTTGAGCGCAAGCGGATCCACGTCGCATGCCGCGACGCCAGAGCCAACCGCCTCGAGCAGCTCGTCCTGCGCCAACATGTCATCCACCGAGAGTTTGCCCAATGCCACGGCCAGCCGTGCCGAGAAGCGCATGCCCTCGGCAAGCCGCGTTGAGGGAGCGAGCTCGTCGCCCGTCAGCATGCCCAGGGCGGCGGCGAAGCCCTGCCCATAGGCAATCGACTGACGGATCGCCGCGGCAGTGGATGAGAGAATCTTGCCCCTCGACTTTGCCGCCGCGAGCAGGTGTTGCACGAATGGGTCGTCGTCTGGGCCCATCAGCTCGTCGACGCTGTCCCACAGCGCGGAGAATCCCCGCTCCGACGAGCACATGGCGGCAGCCACCATGAGGATTCGGGCGTATGTCGCATCCTCGGTCTTCTGGTCGCCACACACCAGGTCGTAGTCGAGCAGCACGTGGCTTGCGGCCGGTCGCACGCCAAGCATACCCCGCCTGTCTGCCACGTCTATTCCCCGAGGGCAAAGCGCCCCCTCCAAGAACGCGCCCGGGCTCGTTGGAATGGCGACGAGCGACATCCCCTCGCACCATGAGCCACTCACGCAGGAGGCAAGCGAGAGCACCCCGCTGCCGCCAAGCGCACAGCACAGATCGTCGCTGGTGAGCTGGTGTGCGCACAGACCCTGGGCAAGCCTAGACACCTCGTCCAGCGTACAGGCGCACCGCTCGTCCACCTCGTGCCAGAACACCTCAAAGCCGCTGGCAGCCAGCTGCCTGGACAGCGTGTCGCGATAGGTCGACGCGACGTCGCCAGACACGACCGCCATGCACGCGCGGGGACGACCCACTGCCCCTTTGAGCATGGGCTCAGCTTGGCCTATGGCCCCCGGTCCCATGCGCACGTCACAGGAACCTCCCGCCATGGCAACCCACTGGCGGGAGAGCATATACCTCGCGTCGCTCACAGCAGACCCTCCTCCCACAGCAGACAACCAGCATCCTCGGCAACCTGCGCAAACGACTTGTTGCGTATGTCTATCACGTAGTCGGCCGTGTGCCTAAAGAGCGGCCGCCTGTGATCGTAGAGCTCCTTCACGTCGCAGATGCCCAGGTCGGGGCGCTTCTCGGGATGCTGAATCTGTCTGAGGGAGTCCTTGAGGTCGCCGTCCAGGTACACCACCACGCCCATCTCTCGCATGAGCTTGCAGTTCCTAGGCCGCTCCACAATGCCTCCGCCACAGCTCACCAGCAGGGACTTCTGGTGCTGCAGGTACTCGAGCACCTTGGTCTCGGCATCGCGAAACGCATCTTCCCCGTCCTGCTCGAAGCACTCTCGCACGCTCTTGCACAGCATGCGCTCGGCCATGCGGTCGGTGTCGACATAGGTGCGGTGGTACAGGCGACCCAAATTGCGCGCGAGCGTCGATTTGCCCGCGCCCAGGAACCCAACGAAGAAGATGTGGTCACATCCCTCGTGGGTTACATACCCATCGTTTTTCATGTCCTGCTCTTTCGCATTCGTCGTGTTCGCAAAAGATTCTACCACCTTTTACAAAAAATCACGGCGCGGCTGGACGAGTCGCATGAGTGACTGTCCGTTAGGGAAGAGGTACCTTTGGGACATCGGCACGCCGATGTCCCAAAGGTACCTCTTCCCTAACGGACAGCACCAAACAAACCCTAGGTCGTCTCCTCAAAGCTCACGTCACGCAGCAGGGCGCGTTCCACCTTGCGAAAGAGCTGCGTGTACCATAGGTCCTCCTGTGACTGGGGAAGCACGAGGATGGTACGCACGCCGGCAAGGTTGCCTGCAATCATGTCGGTAAAGAGCTGGTCACCAATGAGCACAGTCTGCTCGGCAGCCACTCCCATCGTTGCCAGAGCCACGTATATGGCGACAGGCGCGGGCTTCATGGCATGGTGCACCACGGCACAGCCGAGTTCTTGGGCCGAGGCACACACCTCGCGTGTGTGGTAGTTGTTGGAGACCATGCACACGGCAATGTCGCGCTCATACAGCTCCTCAAGCCAGGCACAGACCTCCGGGGGCGCCTGCCGCGTGTCGCGGGGCACAATCGTGTTGTCTCGGTCCAACAGCACGCAGCGAACGCCTTGGGCCACCAATTCGTCCGCGCGGATGGCATCGACGGACGAGACGTAGCGGTTGGGACGCACAAACGACATGGGCTATTCCTTCTCGTTGGCCGCCGCCTGCTCTTCGAGCGCCTTGGCGTATGCCTCGTCGTGCTCTTCGTAGGTCTTGGTAAACGTATGGTTCTGGTACTTCTCGTTGTCGATGATAAAGAAGAACAGGTAGTCGCTCTCCGCCGGATTCATGGCCGCCTCGAGCGCCCACGAGCTAGGCGAACATATGGGGGTGGGCGGCAAGCCCTTGTTGAGGTAGGTGTTGTAGGGGCTCTCCTTCTTGAGGTCCTCCGCAGTCGCCGCGCCATTGGTGACATAACCCATGGTCGCATCACTCTGCAGCATCATGCCGGAATTGAGCCGGTTGTAGAACACCGATGAGACGAGGGGCCGGTCCTCCTCGGTAACCGCCTCCTCCTCGATGATGGAGGCTATTTTGAGCAGGTCGTAGTCAGTGAGCGTGACGTTTGGGTACCGCCTGGCGAGCTCGGCACGAACGGCCTCGGTATCGTAGGAGTGCATCTCGTTGGCATACTGTGTGAGCATGAGCCGGATGACGCGGTCTGCCGTGGGCTCCTGACCGGAGAATTCGTAGGTCTTGGGATACAGGAAGCCCTCGAGGGAGTCGTTTTGGGCCTCCTTGAGGAACGGGTACTCGTTCGTGTAGTTAGAGGCCTTGGCCTGCGCCAGGAAGTCCTTTTGCGGAATCCCCAGGCTCTCCTCCACGACCTTGGCAACTTGGGTCACGGTAAGGCCCTCGGGTATCTGCAGCTTGCCTTCCGACGAGGTGGAGCCGGCAGCAAGCTGGCGCACCACATCGGCGGGATCCATGCCGGTGACGAAGGTGTACGTCCCGCACTTGAGGCTGGTGTCGGCATTCTGCTCTTGCGCGGCCTTCCTAAAGTCCTTGCTGCTATGGATGACACCCGCGTCGAGCAGAATCTGGATGATGTCGGAGCCAGAGGATCCGTCTGGAATGACCACGGTAACTTGCTGGCCATCCTCCACCCGTGCGCCCTCGTATGGATGGATGATATGACGGGCCAGGAAGAATCCGCCCACGCCAAGGCCGGCCAGCACGATCACCACAATAAGCGCCACGGCCCAACCGGGCATGCCACGGCGGCGCTTTGGCGCGGCGTGGCGGGGCGTGGCGCGCCTGCGGGATTTGCGTCGGCTTGGGTTGCGTGCGGACATCGAGCCATCCGCCCTGTCGGCGTAATGCCACGCGCCCTCTGGCCGCTCGTCTCCACGCGGGTAATCCTGCGCTCGAGATTGGGGCGACCTGTCGCGAGAGCTCCTCTGCGCGTCATTGCGCCGCTGTCGTTTGGTGGACATAGACGTCCTCACTTCTTTTGCGCGTCGAGCCACGTTTGCAGGAAAAGAGAGGCGGCGACCATATCTACCTTCCCCCGCATCTGTCGTTCGTTTAACCCTTGTTCACGAAGGATACGCTTTGCCTCCTTGGATGACAGCCTCTCGTCCACAAACTCCAGAGGAATACCGCAAGTACGTGAGACCTGCTGGGCGATGTGGGAAACGTGCTCGGCCTGCGGGCCGGCCTCCCCCGCAAGGGTGACCGGACGTCCGCACACGAGCACCTCTGGCTCCCAGTCTTGCAGCACGCGCCTCCACGGGGCCGCGTTCGCCGTCACCTCGCACATGGGAAGCACGCACACAGGAGAGGCGACGGCGCCGTCAGCGTCGCTGACGGCGATGCCGCACCGCTTCTCGCCTATGTCGAGCGCCAAGGCCCTCATGCACCAAGCAGCGTCTTTGCCGCCGCAAGCGCCGCGTCGATGCCCGACGCATCGCGACCGCCGGCCTGCGCCATCGTGGGACGGCCGCCTCCGCGCCCGCCTACATGCGATGCAATCTGGCGAATCACGTTGCCCGCGGCAAAGCCCGCCTTCACCGCCACGTCGGTTCCCGCAGCGAGCAGCGCGACCTTCCCGTCGCTGGTGGTGGATGCCAACACGCACGCCGAGGCAACGCCAACGCGATCGCGGATGGTGTCCCACACCCCGCGCAGGTCGTTTGCACCCATGCCGTCCAGCTTGGCAATCACCAGCTGATAGTCACCCATGTCAAGTGCTTGGTCGATCGCACCGGAGATGGCGCTCGACGAGCCACCCGTGAGCGCCTCCTTGAGCTTTTTGAGTGCGTCGTGTACCTCGCCCTGGAGCTGCTCCACGCGAGCGCCCACGTCGGCCGGACGGCACTTGAGGGCAGCCGACACGGCGTCCAACAGGGCAAGACGCTCGTCCACGTATGCGATGGCACCTGCCGAGGATACCGCCTCAATGCGTCGGGTGTTGGCACCGACCGACCCCTCCGAGACGATCTTGAACAGGCCCACCTCCGAAGTGTTTGCCGCATGCGTCCCGCCGCACAGCTCGCGCGAGAAGGGCGCATCCGAGGTGCCGGTAGACACCACGCGCACCACGTCACCGTACTTCTCGCGAAACAGCGCCACGGCGCCTGAGGCGCGTGCCTCGTCTATGCCCATAACCTGGGTGACCACGGGCTCGGCGGCGAAAATCTCGGCGTTTACCAGTCCCTCCACACGCTGCAGCTCCTCGGCGGTGAGCGCCTCGAAGTGCGTGAAGTCAAAGCGAAGGCGCTCGGGCATCACCAGGGAGCCGGCCTGGCTCACGTGCTCGCCCAGCACCTGCTTAAGCGCGGCGTCCAAAAGGTGCGTGGCCGTGTGGTTGCGCCGAATGAGCTGGCGCCTGCCCGCATCGATGGCGGCAGTCAGAGCGTCGCCTACGCGCACCATGCCCGACTCGATGGTGGCCACGTGCGAGAACAGGCCACCCTCGCGGCTGAGCGTGTTGCTCACCACGACGCGTGCATCGTCACCCACGAGCTCTCCGGTGTCGCCCACCTGACCGCCCATCTCGGCATAGAAGGGCGTCTTGTCCAGCACGATCTCCACCTGTGAGCCCTGCTCGGCCACGCCCAGGCGCTCGCCGTCTCCCACGATGGCCAGGACGCGTGCGCCCTCGATGCGGTCGTGGTCGTATCCGCAGAACTCGGTTGGGCTAAGCTCGTCGGCCAAGAGGGTCCAGGCGTTGTTGTAGGAGCCCCATGCGTCACGGTTCGCCGATGCGCGTGCACGCTCTCGCTGCGCCTCCATGGCGGCCTCGAACGCCTCCATGTCCAGCTGCCTGTCGTGGTTTTCGCACACCTCGCGCGTGAGGTCCACAGGGAACCCGTACGTATCGTGCAGGGTAAACGCCACCTCGCCCGAGAGCACCTCGCCGTCGCCCAGCTTTGCGATCTCTGCCGCCAGGAGCTCCTCGCCTTTGTCAAGCGTCGCGTTAAAGCGCTCCTCCTCCGCAGAGATGATGCCGTCTATGAGGGCAGCATTTTGGGTGAGCGCCGGATACACGTCGCCCATGGAGCGCGTGACCTCGTGGGCATACTCCACCATAAAGGCGCCGGTGATGCCCAGCAGGCGGCCGTGGTAGATGGCACGACGCAGCAGGCGGCGCAGGATGTAGCCCCTCCCCTCGTTGGAGGGAAGGATGCCGTCACCGATCATAAAGGTTACCGCACGGGCATGGTCGGCCATAATGCGCAGGGAACGGTCCGTGCCGACGGCCTCGCCGTGGTACGTCTTGCCCGAGAGCCGCTCGCCCACGTGGAGCAGGCCCATGAGCACGTCGCCCTCGTAGTTGGAGTGCTGGCCCTGCATGATGGCCGTGATACGCTCCAGCCCCATGCCCGTGTCCACGTTGCGATGCGGCAGGTCGGGCATTGAGCCGTCCTCCTGCCTGTCGTACTGGGTAAACACCAGGTTCCAGAACTCTAGGTAGCGATCGCAGTCGCAGCCAGGCGCGCAGGTGGGGCTTCCGCAGCCATACTCCTCCCCCTGGTCGAAGTAGATCTCGGAGCAGGGGCCGCAAGGGCCGGTTGGGCCCGCCGCCCAGAAGTTGTCCTCCTCGCCCAGACGCGTTATGTGGCTGGGGTCGGCCCCGTACTTCTGCCACAGCTCGATGGACTCGTCGTCATCGCGAAACACCGTAAAGTACAGCCGGTCCATGGGCAGGCCCAGGTACTCGGGCAGCGTGCAGTACTCCACGGCCCAGCAAATCGCGTCCTCCTTGGTGTAGCCGCCAAACGCGAAGTTTCCCAGCATCTCGAAGAACGATAGGTGCCTGGAATCGCCAATGTTGTCGATGTCGTTGGTGCGCAGGCACTTCTGGCAGGAACAGGCGCCAATCTCCGGCATCGTCCTCAGCCCCTGGTAGTACTCCTTGAACTGGTTCATGCCCGCGTTGGACAGCAGGAGTGAGGGGTCGTCGGGGATGAGCGAGGATGAGGGGTAGCGCTTGCACCCCTTGCCCTCGAAGAAGTCCAGGAAGCTGTCCCGGATTTGTGCACAGGTCATGTACTTGATCTCGTTGCTCATGGGTCTCCTTGGTTCTGCTCGATCGGCACGCCGTTATGCGCCCGCACGAGGCTCTATCTTGTCGTGAATGCGTGCCAAGGTCCTGCGCAGCAAACGCGAGACCTGCACTTGCGATATTCCCAGGCGCTCGGCGATCTCCACTTGGGTGAGACCTTCCTCAAAGCGCATGCGGATGATGTCCTTCTCGCGCGTGGAGAAGTCGCGCACCGCCTCCTGAAGCAGGATGCGATCGTCCGAGGAGCTCAGGGTCGTGTCCTCAGACGCATACTGGTCTATTACGGCGGGGATGTCGTCGTCGCTGCCCGCACCGCCCTCCAGCGGCACCGAGCTGTATGCGCTCGAAGACTCCATCGCCTCCAGAACGTCCTCCACGCTCGCGCCAACGCGCGAGGCGATCTCGTCCACGGAGGGTGAGCGCTGCAGCTCGTGCGTGAGCTCCTCGTTTGCCCGGTTGCACTTGGCCGAGAGCTCCTGCAGCCTGCGGGGCACGCGCACGGACCAACCCTTGTCGCGGAAGTGGCGCTTTATCTCGCCCATGATGGTGGGCGTCGCGAACGTGGTGAACTCGAGCCCACGCGCCGGGTCGAACCGGTCGATGGCCTTTATCAGCCCTATGGTGCCAACCTGGATGAGGTCGTCGAGGGGCTCGCCACGGTTCTTGAACTTGGACGCGAGGTAGCGCACGAGGTTGAGGTGGTTCACGACGAGCTGGTTGCGAGCCTCCTCGTCGCCCTCCTCCTTGAACCTCCTAAAGAGCTCGCGCGTACGGGTCTTGTCCCAAGCTGGCCCCGACCTCCCCAGACGAGTTCTTGCCCTGGTGGTCGTGGGGTCAGCTTGCGTCATAGACGCCCCCAACGAGCTTTGCCACGCGCAGCGCAGTGCCGTCGCCCACGATCTCGCACGAGTCGCTTACCGCCTCGAGCAGGATCCGTGCAAGCTCGATGTTCCCTGCGGTCGCAGGGTCCTGCGTTGGGTCTGCTGCTCCCAGCGAGAAGTCCATGTGCAGTCCGTCGCTTGCCACGTCAAACGTGATCTCGCAGGCATGGGGGCTCGTCGCGCAGGCGTACACGAAGGCCTCCTCGGCAACCATACGCGCATCCTCCACCTCCTCCACGTTCATGGAGCACACGACGGCAAGGTTGGCGGCCATCATGCGTACCGACCGCGCGTAGGTGGCCTCGGGCGGAACCGAGAGCCTCACTTGGGAATTGCTCATGGTAACCTACTCGGACCTGCGGGCGGAATCGTACGTCACGTACGCCTGCTCTTGCGGCTCTGACGCCGGGCTGGGAATGGAAGCCTCAGGCACGTCATGCGGTTCCTCGGCCTTGGCCGCATCGATCTGGGACGCCTCCTCGCGCGTTGACCGATCGGCCAGCTTGTGGTGATGGTGAGACCTCTTGCCGCGTCCGGTGAACTTGCCCACGACGCCAGCCACGCCACTCACCGCACTGTTGGTGGCCTTCGAAACGGTGCTGGTAACGTTGGAGGCGGTGTCGGTAACCGAGGACACGTCAACCAAGATGTCGTTGATCGACGCGAGGTCCACCGTTGCCACGTCGAGGGTGGTTTCCGCCTTCTCCAGGAGCGGGTCCACCCGCTTTGCGGCGGGCTCGAGATCGGTAACGATGCCATCGACCTTGGCAACGACGGGTTGCACCTGCTCTATGGTGTCGTTTGCCGACGTGGCGACGTCACTTACCTGCTTCGTGATCTCGTCCACGCTCGCGCGCGTCTTGCGAATGGTGAGTGCAAGCTCGACAAGGGCCCAGATGCCCACGACGATAAGCACTTCGAGAACGATGCGGAGGATGTTCATCTCCATCCATACCTTTCTAAATCGACGCCAAGCGTCCAACTGCGACGCATGATTGCTACCATTCTAGACCAAATCCGCCCGGTCGCGGGCCACAGCATCCAAACGCCATGCTTCCCACCCGCGAGAACTCGGGAAAAAGAAGTCCCCGCGCTCCAGTCCCTCGGGCAGATAGCGCTGCTCGACCCACCCGGCGGGATAGTCGTGGGGGTACCGGTAGGTACCATAGCCTTCAGAGCCCGGCCGGTGCCGGTCACGCAGATGGCTGGGCACCTCGCGACGTGGGCCGTTTCTCACCTCGGCAAGCGCCGCGTCTATGCCAGCCTCGGCTGCGTTGCTCTTGGGCGCCAGACACATGTACAGCGCGGCCTGGGCAAGGTTGATGCGACACTCGGGGTAGCCAATCACCTCGCACGCCCTAAACGCCGCGTTGGCGACGAGCAGCGCCTGCGGATCGGCATTTCCAATGTCCTCGGAGGCGAGAATAAAGATGCGCCGCGCTATGAACTTGGGGTCCTCGCCCGCGTCTATCATCCTGGCCAGCCAATACAGGGCCGCATCGGGGTCGGACCCTCGCATGGACTTGATAAACGCCGAAATCACGTCGTAGTGCATGTCACCGTGCTTGTCGTAGGCAAGGCCGTGTCGGGGATTTGCCTCCAGCACGTGGTCAAGCGTGATGGGGATCTGCTCCGAAGTTTGGCTTTGGTCCTGGCCCTCGTTCGCCGGACCCGCAGGCGCCGCCATTTGGCTGGCGAGCTCGAGCGAGGTGAGCGCTGAGCGCGCGTCGCCACCTGCCAGGGTAACGATCTGGTCCAGAGCGTCTGATGCAAGGACGAACCTGCCGCCCAGGCCCTCGGGAGCATCGAGCGCATGCAGGACTATGGAGCGGATGGCGTCGTCACCGAGCGGCTGCAGCTCCACCACTCGCGAGCGGGAGATAAGTGCCGAGTTCACCTCAAAGAAGGGGTTCTCCGTCGTCGCTCCAATGAGCACGACCGTGCGGTTCTCCACGGCATGCAGCAGCGCGTCCTGCTGGGAGCGGTTGAACCGGTGTATCTCGTCCACGAACAGGATGGTGCGGCGTCCGCTTGCCAACAGCCTCGAGTCGGCCGCCTCGATCTCGCGACGCAGGTCCTTTACCGTGCCGGTGATGGCCGACACCTCCACGAACTCGGCGTGCGTCGTGTTGGCCACGATGCGTGCCAGCGTGGTCTTGCCCGTGCCTGCCGGCCCATACAGCAGAACCGAGGACAGCGCGTCGTGCTCTATGGCCACGCGCAGCCATGAGCCGGGACCGACGACGTCGTCCTGTCCCACATAGTCCTCGAGCGTCTGTGGACGCATGCGTGCGGCAAGGGGCGCGTTGAGCGAGCGCGTCTGGCGCTCCATGTTGGTAAACAGCGTATCCATGCCGTGCATATTAGCCCGTAACGCCAGCGGTGGCAAGGCCACCTGCACTCGGGGGACAGTCCCTGTAGTCCGGCCCATGCGTGAGTCTGCGATTGCAAGCGGGGAACCGAGGCCGGACTAACGCCAATGGTGGCAAGGCCACCTGCACTCGGGGGACAGTCCCTGTAGTCCGGCCCATGCGTGAGTCTGCGATTGCAAGCGGGGAACCGAGGCCGGACTACAGGGACAGTCCCCCGAGTGCAGGTGAGCTATGCGGGACTAGAAGTGCTCGCGGCTGGGGAAGAGGTCGCGGGAGCCTGGATAGAGATACTCCAGGATGGCCATGCAGTAGTCGTCGGTCATCGACGAGATGTAGTCAACCGCCGTCAGGTCGAGGTTGCGCTCCCAGTCATAGGTGTGCCCATAGTGGCCGAGCCATTGCTCCACGTAGCGCACGTGGTGCCTAAACACGGGCGCCTCGGTTCGCCCTGCAGCCAGGTCATCCACCACGCTTTGGTACAGGCGCCAGAAGAGCTCTTCCATGCCGCGGTTGAGGTCGCCGTCAACCTCCTGCGCGCCATAGATCTTGCGGTAGTTCTCGCGCTTGGCGCGACGCATCTCCAAGAAGGCCTCCTCGCTCATGGCGATGCGCCCCCTGCCCACACTGTGCTCCACCACGTCGGCCACAAAGGCCTTGAGCGCCCATGCGTTGTACGCGCCGCCCAGACCGTCGTCAAACGTGTCCTCGCCTGCTATGCCAACGCGAATCGCGTCCTGTCGGTCCTTGCCGACGTAAGCGATGATGTCACTCACGCGCACCACGCACCCCTCGAGCGTGGATGGGGCCAAATGGCCGATCGCCTCCTCCCCTCTCTCCCAGCAGTCCTGCACCATGGCGTCGTAGGCATCCATGGACGCAAGGCTGCCGGTCCTGAGCACCTGCTGCTCGAACTCTCCGTTGTGACACACCACGCCGTCAAGCGTTTGCATGCTCACGTTGCGACCGTACAGCGCGTCGAGCACGCGCGCGCTCTGCAGGTTGTGAAAGAACCAGAGGCCGGTGCGCTCGTGAAACACCTGGTTGAGGAAGCGCTCCCCCGCATGGCCAAAGGGCGTGTGGCCAATGTCGTGTCCCAGTGCAATCGCCTCGATCAGGTCCAGGTTGAGCCCCAGCGCACGACCAATGTCGCGGGCGACGCGTGCCACGAGTTGCACGTGGAGACCGCGTCGCGTGAGGTCGTCGTTCTCCCTAAACGAGAACACCTGCGTCTTTCCCGCCAAACGGTTGTAGGCGGGCATGTGCATGATCTTCTCGGCGTCTCGCACGAACGGAGGACGCAGGACGGAGTCCCGGTCGCGGTCCGACTGATCGCGACGGACGGCATGGGCATCCAACGTGGCCAGCGGGTTGCGCCGTGCGCCCGACGTGTACAGGCGAACCTGCTCGAGCGCCTGCGGGGACAGCGTGCCGGTGAGGTGTGGCGCCAGGGGGTTGCAAAGGCCGTCCCGCGCGGTCATAGCAGCTCCTCAAGCATCTGCAGGACGCCGTCGTCGGTGCATGCGGGGGCAACGCGGTCGGCGACGTCCTTTACGTTTTGCGGTGCGTTGTCCATGGCAAAGCTCAGCCCCGCCAGCTCCAGCATGGCAAGATCGTTGTCGGAGTCGCCAAACGCGACCATCTGCTCCGGCCCGATGCCCCAGCGCTCCAGGAGCATGGCAAGACCCGAGGCCTTGCTCACCCCTGGGCACACCACGTCGAAGTAGCCATCTCCGGACCCCACCACGTCCATGAGGCCGTCCGTGATGGTGCGGAAGCGCGCAATGCAGTCCTCCACCACGTCCTCGTCCACCACCGACGAGAACATGAACACCTGGTCGTCCACGTCGTCAAACGAGTCCACCCAATCCTGCCTCACGCAGTAGCGTGCCATGTCGTCAAAGAAGGCCTGGTCGCTGCCCCGCTCCACGTACGCCCCCGCCACGCCGAGCATGGAGAACGGGATGTGGGGCAACTCGTGAATGGCGTCGATCATGCGCCTGCACGCCTCCGCAGACGCGCGTGCGGCATAGACCGGCTGGGTACCGTCGAGCACGTAGGCACCGTTTGCCGAGACGATCCCCATCTCCTCCACATGGGCGGGAAACAGGCTCTGCACCTGATAGCTCTGGTTGCCCGTCGCCACCACAAACCGAATGCCCCGCTCGCGCATGGTGACAAAGATGCGCTCGAAGCGCTCCCTGTCGTAGTGCACGTGATCGCGCAGGAACGTGCCGTCCTCGTCTACGGCGACCAAGCGAATGTCACGCTGTCCCATAAGACCTCCTCGCCCATCGGGTTCCGCACAAATTGTACGCGATATGGGCCGTGTTGGGAAAAGGCACAGCCTTTGCGTATGTGAGCCGCCTTTGCCGTCCGGTGGCCTACACGACAAGCGCGTGCCGCCCCGCGTGCAGGGACCTGGTCTGTGCGCCAAGCTCCACCGTGGCCGTCATGCCAGGCGGAACCGTTATCTGCAAGAGACACTTGTCGGCGCGACGCTCCCAACGCACCACGAGCAGGCCCCGGGAAGCAAGCATGCTCCCTTGGACGAAGCAGGGTTGCTCCGCGCCTAACACCCATGCCGGCAACGTGATGCGCACCGAATCATGCTCGACATGTGCCACGCCCACAAGCTCTTCCCAAAGCGGGTCGTCGGCACGAACGACCCCGTCGCGCGGCACGGCGCAAGACATGCCGTCCGACGCCCAGATGCAGCCCTCGCAGTATGGCCTTAGGGTGCCCCTGACCACGTCCCCCCGCTCTCCCCACACAAACGAGGCGGGAACGGAGCACGCACGCTCTCCCTGCTCGCTGGTGATGGTGACAAACCACACGCAGGCCGTCCCGGGGGCGGGCACACGCCCCGCATAGCGCACCTCGTTGGCCTGCGTGCGCAGCACGCCGCTGTCCCAGCAGGTGGAGCCATCCGCCATGGAGGTAACCACTACCCTGCAGGTTGCCTGCGCGGCACCATCACGACCAGAACCCACGCGCCACGAGAGCATGGGGGGCCGGGTAATGCCCATGGGCTCACGCAGCCCGGCGCACGTGAGGTGATAGACCGACAGAAGCTCGCTACTCACCATCAAGGACGGGCTCCAGGAACTCGGTCCCATCATCCAGGCGCACCATGGCAATAGATCCCCATCCGGCGCCTCCCGCGGCACCGCAGTCGATGGCCCAGCGATCGGCCACGCCTCCCGTAGCCTCGCAGGCACCCAGATGCATCACGCGACAATAGCCGTCCTCGTCTCGCGCCGTCCTGTCGTACACGTCGGCGATCTCCTCGACGTAGGGCACGGGCGTGTGGCCCGCAATCACGATGGGGCCCTCTCCCCGCTCGTTCACGAAGCCGGTGGGCCGGCCCCAAAAATCCTCGCGAATCCACAGCACGTCCTCGGTGCTCTGGTAGCGAATGAGTGCGGCGACGGTCGCGTCGGTCCATCGGCTCTTTGACGAGAAGTTGAGCGGACGCAACCCCGCATGCACCAGGATGTAGTCCTGCTCGCCTGCCCGCACGTAGCTGCCCAGCTTGAGCTGAGCGGCCCATTCGAGCAGATCCAGGCGCTCCTGCGCAGAAAGCTCCTCAAGGCCGGCGCGCGTGGTATAGCCGCCGTTGAGCTCCCACTGGAACACCATGAGCTCGTCGTTGGGATGGCGATAGGCGTCCAGCATCATGTCCTCGTGGTTGCCCATCAGCACATGGTCTCCACACAGCTCGCGACAGGTGCGCATAACCGAGATGGGATCGGGCCCGCGGTCCACCATGTCACCAAGCACCCAAACCTCGTCCTCGTCAGCAGGAGAGACACGCTCGAGCAGCCGCTCAAGCGTTTTGTAGTGCCCATGAACGTCCGAGAAGACGTACGTCGCCATGCCATGACCTCCCGCGCGGGACCCACCTCAGGTCTCGCAACTCAACAGACGAATAGGATACACGATTGCCCGCGCGCGCGAAACCGACGATTTGGACGAACAGTGAGCGGCTGCCAGCCACCTAAACCGGCCTAAACCACCCAAACGCCTACCTAAAACGCCTCCACGCAACACGGTGCTGCCAGGCACTGAGGTAGCCAACCTCCACCAGGCGACCATGGGGCAAAAGCCCCAACTCGGAAAGCTCTATCTCGCGCACCAGGCGAGCCATCGTGGGCTCCAAGCGCTGCTTCTTGAGCGCGCACTCCCACACGACCAGGACCGTCCACCCCGCCAAGACCAGCTCGCGGTAGTTGCGGGCGTCACGCTCCTGGTTGCGCGCGAACTTCTGCTCCCAAAACGACACGTTGCTCTTGGGCGTGGGCAGGTTGCAGTGGGGACACCGGTGCCAAAAGCAACCGTTCACGAAGATGGCCACCTTCCTGCCCGGATAGCACACGTCGGGCCTGCCCGGGCACTTCTTCCAATGCAGCCTATATCCCGGCAGTCCCGCCTCGCGCAGCATACGGCGCACGATGAGCTCGGGCTTGGTGTTCTTGCTCTTGTTCGCCTGCATCACGTGGCGCGTTGCCACACTTACCGGTGCCATGTGCCAAGCTCGAGCGCCTCGATGTCTGCCACGATGTCCTCGGCGGTAAAGTGGTAGATCTTGAAGAACTCCTCGGTGGGAACCCGGTCCAAGAACTCCTTCTTGCCGCCGTAGCACATAACGCGCATGCCGGTCTTGCCAAAGTAGCGCGCGACCTTCTCGCCAAATCCGCCACACAGGATACCCGGCTCAAGCGTAACCACGATCCTGTGGTTGGCAAGCAGGTCGTCCAGCAGCGGCTCGTCAAAGCTGGAGTAGTTGATGGCCTCCACCAGCGTGGCGTGTACGCCGTCCCTGCTGGCAAGCAGCGCAGACGCACGACGAGCGAGCTCGCAGGTGGCACCAATCGAGAGAAACGCGATGTCGCCTCCCGCCTGCGCCACATGCCAGCGCCCCGGATGGGTGGGGTCGAACACGCCGGCGCCGCCCTCGATCATGCGCTCGGGAACGCGAATCACCACCGGACGCTCACGCTGGTCGATGGACCACTCCAGCATGTCCACGTACTCCTCGCACGTGGCGGGCGCCAGGCAGGTGAGGCCCGGCACGTTCCCGGTGGTGACGATGTCGAAGGTTCCGGCGTGCGTGGCGTCTATGTCGTAGAAGCCGGCGCCAAACACCAGCACCGTAACCGGGCTGCGGTTGAGGCCAAGCTCCTGGATAAACTGGTCGAAGGCCCGTTGCGCGAACGTGGCCATCACCATGAACACCGGCTTGGCACCGCCCTTTGCCATGCCTGCGCAAAAGGCGACGGCATGCGGCTCGGTAATGCCGGTGTCGAAGAACTGCGTGCCGCAGGCGGCGCGGAACTCAGGCGTGAGGCCAACGCCCGAGGGGGCCCCGGCATTCACCACGATCACGCTGGGGTCGAGGCGCATCTTGCGACCGAGCACCTCGCGCGTGACCTCCTGGTATGTTTGGGTGGCGGGAGCGACGGCTGAGGCCGGAGCCACGAAGTGGGTTGCCTCGGGGTCCTGCTCCGCCTTCGCGTACCCCTTGCCCTTGCGCGTGTGGATGTGCACCACGATGGGATGATCGATGTCCTTCACTTGGGCAAAGGCATGCACCAGCGCACGCACGTCGTTGCCGTCGGCCACGTAGCGGTAGTCCAGCCCCATGGTCCTAAAGAGGTTCTCGCCGCTCTTGCCGCCCGCTTGCCTGAGCGCTGCCAGGTGCTCGTAGATACCACCGGAGTTGGGGGCGATCGACATCTCGTTGTCGTTGAGCACCACGATGAGGTTGGTGCCAACCGTGGCCGCGTTGTCCAGGCCCTCAAAGGCCTCTCCACCGCTCAGGGACCCGTCGCCGATTACGGCAATCACGTTGTGACGCTTGCCCAGCAGGTCGCGGGCCTTGGCAAGGCCACAGGCAAGGCTCACGCCCTGCGAGGTGTGTCCTGCGCGGAAGAGGTCGTACTCGCTCTCGTCGGGGTTGGTAAAGCCCGAATGGGTACCATACCGAGACGGGTCGGTATACGACGAGGCACGACCCGTGAGCATCTTGTGCGCGTAGCACTGATGCGAGACGTCAAAGACGAGCTGGTCGGTGGGCGTGTTGAATACGTAGTGCAGGGCGATGGTCGCCTCAACAAAACCAAGGTTCGAGGCAAGGTGCCCACCCATTGTTCCCACGCACGTTACCAGCGTCGATCGAATCTCATCCGCGAGCTCCACGAGCTCGTCCAACCCAAGTCGACGCACGTCCGCAGGGCTCTCGATCTGTTCGAGACGGCCGTGCATTTGCTTCCTCCCCCTTTGGTTACATGCACAGTATGAACGAAACCTGTAAGGCAATCGGGCGGCAGCCATAGAAAACGAGACAATCCCTACAATGGCGGGCGGCGGTACGCGACGGCCGGCACCCGCACGTGGCGGGCAAACCGCGACGAGCTGCGCTATTCCACCCGCTCGCCGCAGAAGTTGATGCCACCCGTGACCTCGTGCGCAAGGGTCTCGTCGAATCCGTCGCAAAAGACCGCGCTTAGCGTTTGGGGTACCTGGTCAAGCGCCTGCTGGTACAGGTCCCAAAAGGACTCCGTGCGCACCACGTTGGCAAACGGGTCGCGCCATGGCCTGCGCTCGCTGTTGTCAAAGTCGCTCGTGGGGGTTTCGCGCACCCTGTGCGACATGGCCTGCACCAGCGAGTAGCGCGTGTGGAGCACGGGATGCTCCAGACGACCCAGCACGGCGGACTTGCGTTGCTTGGGCGACCAGAACAGCCTCTGCACGATACGGAAGCACGAGACGGCGAGGGGAAACACGTGCGAGAGTGTTGGCTCCTGCTCCCCAACCGCCTCGGCCACCAGCGGATAGTACAGGCTGCCCACCACGTCCAGCATCTGGTCGCTGCCCTTGAGCACGCACTCGTAGGGACGATAGACCGCCACGGTTTGGTTGCGCTTGGCAAAGAGCACCATCTCGTCCAGGTCGCGCTCTATCTCGGAATGAACGATGCCCGCATCGCTTGGCTCGAGCCCGTCTACCCCTGCGCTGCACAGGCCGCGCTCCCAAAAGTACACGAAGGGATGCATCGTCCGGTCCAGCAGGTAGTGACACACAAAGCCGGCGAGGTATGCCCTGCCCAGCGCCTGCTGCTCCTGCGGCAGGTCGTCCAAGGCCCTCCACAGCGTGCAGAGCAGCGCTGAGGGGGGCACGTGGTGCATGTCCTCGCCCAGCTTGGCAAACTCGCCAAATGCGGGGACCACGCGAATGTAGAACAGGGGGTCTGGCCCCTGGTTGCCCAGCAAGAACGCATCACGCTCGTCGGGAGTGGAGAGGTCTACCGCCGAAAGCGCGCTGCCAAAGGCATCCTGTCCAAAGAAGTCGTGGGTTAACACTGCTGGCATGGGACTCTCCTTGCTGTGCTCTTGCGCGTGACCCACACGTCACGCCGCCTAACATTTTCTTCCTAGCATAGCGTACTCGCCGAAAGATGGGTGCACAACCATAGACACATTTCGTACTATAATGCGTTAACCAAGGAGGGAGTCTCATGCAAAGGACCAAGTTCACCAAAGCTGAGAAAAGCTGGATTCTTTATGATGTGGGCAACTCGGCCCTCGTGCTTTTGGCAACGAGTGTCATTCCCATCTACTTTAACAGCCTTGCCGCGGCAGACCCCGCCGTGGAGAACGTGGCCGTGGGCGCCTGGGGAGCCGCAGAGACCATCGCATCGCTGATCATTGCCCTGCTCATGCCCATTCTGGGCTCGATCGCCGACATGGAGGGCATGCGTAAGAAGTTTATCGTGGGCTGCGTGGGCACGGGCGCCGTGGCGACTGTAGCCATGGGCTTTCCCACACACTGGCTCGCTTTTTTAGTGGTGTACGTGATCTCCAGCGTAATGCTCAACTCGTCGTTCGTGTTCTACGACGCGCTGCTGGTGGACGCCACGACCGACGAGCGCATGGACGAGGTGTCCAGCCAGGGCTTTGCATGGGGCTACGTGGGTTCGTGCATACCGTTTGTGGCATGCCTGCTTATCGAGCTCAATGCCGCTAACCTGGGGCTGAGCATGCAGACGGCCATGCTCATCGCCTTTGTCATCACCTCTGCGTGGTGGGTGGCCTTTACCATCCCCATGCTGCGCAACGTCGAGCAAAAGAGCTTCAAGCCGCGCCAGCCCCATGCCCTACGTCGGGCCATAAGCGGCATTGGTACCACGCTGCGCTCCATCTGGTCGTACAAGGCCATGCGCTACTTTATCCTTGCCTACTTCTTCTACATCGACGGCGTGCACACCGTAATCAAGATGTCCACGAGCTACGGGTCCAACTTGGGCATAGAGGGCACGCAGCTGGTACTCGCGCTGCTGGTTACCCAGTTCGTGGCCTGGCCGGCCTCCATCATCTATGGCAAGCTGGGCCGCACGGTGGGCACCAAGAAGATGATCCTGGTGGGTATCCTGGGCTACTTTGGCATTACGCTGTTCGCCGCGTTCTTCCTGCGCACCGCCACCGAGTTCTGGATTCTGGCCATTTGCGTGGGCCTGTTCCAGGGAGGCATCCAGGCGCTGAGCCGATCCGAGTTTGGCAAGCTCTGCCCCAAGGACCACGCAAACGAGTACTTTGGCTTCTTCGACATCTTTGGCAAATACGCCGCCATCCTGGGAACCGGGCTCGTCTCGGCGTTCACGTTCCTCACCGGCAACCCCTCGCTGGGTGTGCTCTCCATTGCCCTCCTGTTTATCCTGGGCTTTGTCGTCATGCTCAAGGTCCCCGACCGCGTGAACTAGGCATGCACCGAGAGACCCGCGATTTGGCACGCGGGACAAAGGTGACGGGGACGTTTGTCCCAGAAACTCGAACCCGCAAATGGGGAATGGCCGCCTGCGTCCCATTAATTGGGACAAACGTCCCCGTCACCTTTGTCCTTCGGTTGCGGCAAATCGCACACGGCACCTGCTAGTAGGTCAGAGCGGAATCGCGCTTGAGGGCGAGCAGCAGATCGTAGGAGTCCTCTTGCCGCGCACCCGCAAGGAAACGGTCTATGTGGGCACACGCGTCTAAGACCTGCGCCACGATGGCGTCCATATGCTCGCGCTGCTCCTCGCACAAGTATTCCTGCAGGCGACCACCTGCGTACCGGCCGTCCTGGATGCCCAAGAAGCGCAGGGCCAGCGACAGGTCGTATGCACCCGTGGCGCGCAGCAAGCCGTGAGCATCGGCGGTGAGCTCGTCCCACACCGGGGGCTTGTCGTTTGGCATGAGCCGTCGGCACGTGACGTGCGCCAACTCGTGGTATAGGCGAATCTCGCGTGACACGCGCAGCCACGTCTGCTCGTCATAGGGTGTGTGCTCGGCGCCCAGCGCGCTGTAGGGTCCCTCACTGAGAAGGACGAGCGTCACGCGATACTGCGAGCGGTCGGCGACAAAGGCGGCGAACTCCTCCTTTCCACCCTCGTCCCAACGCAACGCACACAACGCGCGGTACGCCCGCACGCACTCCCAGTCGACCAGTCCATCCAAGGTCATCGCCCCAATGGTGGTCGGAATCGCCTCTGGCCTGCAGCGGCGCGTCGTGCAGCGCAAAAACGTCTCAAAATCCTCACGACGCGCCAGGAACAGCACCTCCACCTCCCCCGCGGGCGTGTGCTCGGTACGCAACCAGTCGGCATCGCTGCCGCCAAAGTGCGACAGGTCGCATGGATCGGGTACAATCCCCTTGGTAACGGCACGCACATACGCCTCTTCGGCATCCTGGGCAGGACGCACGCACAGTTGCGGAAAGCGCCGCGCGAGCTCCTCGACGACCATGTGTACCTCACTTCCCTCTCGCCTGCAACTCCTATTGTTGCACACGTTAGGCCCTCCCGCATTGTTACGCCCTCATACCAAATTAGGCGCACGCGCAACAGCGTGCTACCATCGGTCGTTGCACGGCACATGCCACAAGGAGGCACCACATGATCGCACTGGTAAAGCAGTCGGCAACCGACGAGCAGCTTGCACAGTTTATTGCCTGGATCGAGGACCGCGGGTTCAAGACGCACGTGTCCAAAGGCGACCACGACACGGTCGTGGGCATTATTGGCGACACCACCCAGATCGACCCGTTCCTGTTGGAGTCCATGAGCATCATCGAACGGGTGCAACGCGTATCGGAGCCGTTTAAGAAAGCCAACCGAAAGTTCCATCCCCAAGACACGGTAATCGACTGCGGCTACGGCGTACGCGTGGGCGGAGGGCACTTCGTGGTTATGGCCGGCCCCTGCGCCGTGGAGGGCACCAACCTCTTTGAGATTGCAAAGATGGCCAAGCGAGCAGGCGCGACCATGCTGCGCGGCGGGGCCTACAAGCCGCGCACCTCGCCCTATTCCTTCCAGGGTATGGGCGCGGTGGGGCTGGACCTTTTGCTGGAGGCCTCCTGCCAGCTGGAGATGCCCGTCGTCTCCGAGATTATGGACCCGCGCGACGTGCAGCTGTTCTGCGACAAGGGTGTGCACGTGATGCAGATTGGCGCACGCAACGCGCAGAACTTCACCCTGCTCAAGGAGGTGGGCAAGACAAGCACGCCCGTCCTGCTCAAGCGCGGCATGTCGCAGACCCTCGATGAGCTTCTCATGGCCGCAGAGTATGTGATGAGCGAGGGCAACCCCAACGTTATGCTGTGCGAGCGCGGCGTGCGCACCTTCGAGACGCGCACGCGCAACACCTTTGACGTAAACGCCATCCCCGTGCTCAAGCACCTCTCGCACCTGCCGGTGATCGCCGATCCCAGCCACGCAACGGGTTACACGCGCTACGTGCGTCCGGCCGCCTACGCGGCGACGGCAGCCGGTGCCGACGGCCTGGAGATCGAGGTGCACGACTGCCCCTCCAAGTCGTACTCCGACGCCGCCCAAGCGCTTACCGGCGAGCAGTTTGCCGACGCCATGACCCGCATTCGCCTCATTCGCAGGGCGGTCACGGCCACGCTTGAGGAGGAGTAGCCATGCGCCAACCAACCTATGTGCCGGGCAAGCACCCCAGCATTCCCGCAGACTCGACGTTTGTGCCAGGACGCATTGGCATCCTAGGCCTTGGCCTTATGGGAGGCTCGTTTGCCAAGGCACTGCATGCGGGCGGCGCGGAGGTCCTGGCGTGGAACCGCACCCAGGCGACCGTGGAGCTTGCCAAGATCGAGTGCGTGGACGGCGACCTGGACGATACCACCATCCCCACCTGCGAGCTCATCGTGCTGGCGGGCTATCCGCAGGTGAGCATCGAATGGCTGCGCAGGTGCGCCCCGCTCATCTCGGCTGGCGCCATCGTGATTGACCTGGTGGGCGTAAAGCGCAGCATCTGCGAGGCGTGCTTTGCCATAGCCGACGAGTACGACTGGACCTTTGTGGGCTGCCACCCCATGGCGGGTACCCACAACTCGGGCTTTGCCTACACCCGGGCCGACATGTTTGTGGGCGCCCCCATGGTGGTCGTGCCCCCGCAAATCGACGACTTCGTGCGCCTGGACGTGCTGGAGCGCCTCACCTTCCTACTGGAGCCCTGCGGGTTTGGGACCTTTACGCTCACCAGTGCCGAGCATCACGACGAGGTTATCGCCTTCACCTCCCAGCTCGCCCACGTGGTGTCCAACGCATACGTAAAGAGCCCCTCGGCGCGCGTGCACAAAGGCTTCTCGGCAGGTAGCTACAAAGACCTCACGCGCGTGGCGCAGCTCAACGCGCAAATGTGGAGCGAGCTGTTCCTGGAGAACGGAGACTACCTGTCCAGGGAGCTGGGGATTCTCATAGACAACCTGCAGCAGTACCGCGACGCCATCGACGCACACGACGCCGAGCGCCTAAAAAGTCTGCTGGCAGACGGAGACAGGAGAAAGAGGGAGATTGACGCCCATGAGTGAGACAGGCACACACGACACCCGCACGCAGGTTGTCCCCGTGCGCACGCCCTCGCGCTCCTACAACGTGCACGTGGGATGCGACATCCTGCACACCGTGGGACCACTGGTGCGCGAGGCGGCCGGCGGCGACGTGGCCGCCGTGATGAGCGACTCCAACGTGGGGCCACTCTACGCACAGCGTGTGATTGGCTCGCTCGAGAGCAGCGGCTACCGCACGGTCTACGTGGAGTTTGCCGCCGGGGAGCGCAACAAACGCTTTGCCACCCTGGTCCCCATGCTGGAGCAGCTCGCACAGGCTGGGCTTTCGCGCAAGGACGTGGTGGTGGCCGTTGGCGGCGGCGTGTGCGGCGACATGGCCGGGCTCGCCGCGGCGCTGTACCAACGCGGCATCCAGGTGGCCCAGGTGCCCACCTCACTGCTCGCCATGGTGGACTCGTCGGTGGGCGGCAAGACAGCCGTGGACCTTGAGGCCGGCAAGAACCTGGCCGGTGCCTTTTTGCAGCCCAGCGTGGTGGTGGCCGACGTAACCTGCCTGCACACGCTCTCGCCTGCGCTGCTCGCCGACTCGTGCGGTGAGGTAATCAAGCACGGCGTGCTCGCCGACCCGACGCTGTTCTCGCGGCTGGAGGCGCACCCCATAACCGAGCGGGGGTATGCCGACGAAGAGCTGGCACGCGTCGTGGCACAAAACGTGGCCATCAAACGCAACGTGGTAAACGCCGACGAGCGCGAGCAGGGCGTGCGACAGACCCTCAATCTGGGACACACCCTGGGACATGCCATAGAGGCGGCAAGCGACTACCAGTTGGGACACGGTTCCTCGGTCGCCGCCGGGCTATGCTGCGTGACGCGAGCCACCGAGCGCCTGGGCTGGACCGAGCCGGGATGCGCCGAGCGCATCGAGCGGGTGTGCGCAGCCCATGGTCTACCCACCGACACGTCGGTGAGCCACGAGGACATCCTGCGCTTTGCGACACACGACAAGAAGCGCAGCGGGCAGACCGTCAACCTCATCGTCCCGCTGCGCATTGGCAAGGTGGCCATACGCACTGTGGACATGGACGAGCTTGCTCGCATCGTGTCGTTGGGCTGCGGGACGAGGTAGGGGACACATGGACGTTACCATCTGCCCCTCCACACTTACTGGCGCCATAGGCGCCATCGCGTCCAAGTCCATGGCGCATCGCCTGCTCATCCTCGCGGCCCTGGCGCAAGGGCCCTGCACGCTGGAATGCGCCACTAGTTCGGCCGACATAGAGGCTACGGCGTCGTGCCTGTCCTCCCTTGGCCTTCGCGACGCAAGACGAGCACAAGAGCTGGCCCAGCCACGGCCGAGCCTTCCCACGACGCTCGATTGCGGAGAGTCAGGATCCACCCTTCGCTTCCTTTTGCCCGTGGCAGGCGCACTCGGTCTGCCAGCCCGCATGCTGCGCGCCGGCAGGCTCGCAAACCGACCGTTCGGCCCCTTCGCACGTGAGCTCTGCCGTCACGGCATGCACATAGTCGAACAGGGCGACTGTCTGGCCGTGGAGGGCACCCTCACGGGTGGGCGCTTCGTGCTTCCCGGCAACGTCTCCTCGCAGTACGCCAGCGGCCTACTCATGGCGGCACCACTTTTGGACGAGCCCATGCAGGTCATGCTCGCCAAACCCGTCGAGTCCAAGCCCTATATCAACCTCACGCTGGACGCGCTTTCCCAGTTTGGCGCAAGGCCTGCGCAGGCGACCACCGTTGAGCAGGGCGTCGCGTACGAGGTGTTCTCGTTGGGCCCGCAAAAACTCGTCGCGCCTGAGCACCTGGAGGTGGAGGGAGACTGGTCCAACGCGGCATTCTGGCTTGCTGCCGGGGCGCTCGAGCGGGAGGGCATCACGGTCTTTGGCCTCAACCTGCTCAGCGCGCAGGGCGACCGCACCGTTCTTGCCGCGCTCGCGAGCCTGGGCGCACGCATAGCGAGAAGGGGCGACGCGGCGCGGGCCACGGCAGACTCGCCGCGTGCGGCCACGTTCGACGTGAGCGCCATTCCCGACCTCGTGCCCCCGCTGGCAGCCGTGTGCGCCACCACGAGTGGCACGAGCACCTTTGCCAACGCCGGCCGACTCAGGCTCAAGGAGTCCAACAGGCTGCAAACGGTGTGTGACGCCGTGTGTGCGCTGGGAGGCAAGGCACGCGTGGCGGGCGACGATCTGGTAATAGAGGGCGTGGCCCAGCTGGACGCAGGCGTGGTGGACGCCGCAAACGACCATCGCATTGCCATGATGGCCGCCGTCATGGCCACGCACGCACGGGGACCGGTCACCATCCTGGACGCCGGGTGCGTGAGCAAGTCCTACCCGGGCTTTTGGGAGGACTACGCACGCCTTGGCGGCATCGTGCAAAAGAACGGAGCATAGCCATGGGATCGACGTTTGGCAACACACTGCGCGTCTCGATATTTGGCCAGTCCCACTCCCCTGCCACGGGCTGCGTAATCGAGGGACTCCCCTCTGGCGTGACCGTGGACATGGCACGGCTCCAGCACTTCATGGACCGCAGGGCTCCGGGCAGGACGCCCTGGTCCACGCCCCGAAAGGAAGCCGACGAGCCACGCATTGTCTCGGGACTCAACGCAGCGGGGCAAACGTGCGGCACGCCCCTGTGCGCGATCATAGAAAACGCAAACACCCGATCGGGCGACTACGCCACCATCTCGCGTATCCCCCGGCCGGGACACGCAGACTTCGCCGCCTGGGCAAAGTGGGGACAGGCCCACGACATTGCGGGCGGCGGGCACTTCTCCGCACGTCTCACCGCGCCGTTGTGCGTAGCTGGCGGCATTGCCCTGCAACTGCTCGAGGAGCGCGGCGTACACGTGGCGGCACACGTCCTGCAGGTGGGAGACGTGCGCGACGACCGGTTTGCCGCACGCGACATGGACGCCGCAGCGCAGCAGCGACTCGCCGGGCAGATGCGCCGTCTGCACCAGCTCCCCACTGACGCGTTTCCCGTGCTCGACGAGGACGCAGGGCAAGAGATGATGTCGCTCATCGATCGCATCCGACGAGACCAGGACTCCGTGGGAGGCGCCGTGGAGTGCGTCGCCACCGGGCTGCCCGCCGGCGTGGGCGGACCCCGCTACGACGGCGTTCAGGGCGCCATAGCACGTATCGTGTTTGGCATCCCCGCCGTGAAGGGTCTGGAGTTTGGCGCGGGCTTTGAGGTGGCCGGCCTCAGGGGTTCTCAAAACAACGACTGCCTGGAGCTGCGCGACGGGCAGGTGCTGCCGTCGTCCAACTTTGCAGGCGGCACGCTCGGCGGCATCTCCACCGGAGCTCCCGTCCTGTTTGCCATGGCTGTAAAGCCCACCCCCAGCATCGCGCGACCCCAGCAGTCGGTGGACCTCACCTCCATGGAACCGGCGACGCTGGAGGTGCGCGGCCGTCACGACCCGTGCGTCGCGGCACGCGCCGTGCCCATCGCAGAAGCCGCCATGGCCCTGGCGCTCCTGGACAGCTGGCTCTCGTATCCCCCAACCGATTGGAGGGCGTGATGGACCTCACCCAAATCCGCAAGCGCATAGACCGCATCGACTCAGAGTTCTCCCGGCTCTTCGTGGAGCGGCTGGAGGTGTCGAAAGACGTCGCCGAGTACAAGCGCGCTACGGGAAAGCCCATATACGACCGCACGCGCGAGCGCGAGAACATCGCCGCCGCAAGCAACCGCGTGCCGCCCGAGTACGCGAGCTATGCCGCCGTCATCCAATCGGTGCTGATGGAGGCGTCTCGGGAGGCGCAGCACAAAGCACTGGGAAGGCGCAGCGACACCGCCCAGCGCATTGGGCAGGCGCTCGAAAGCAGCCCCGCGTTCTTTCCGCTGCGCCCACGCGTCGCCTGCCAGGGCGTTGAGGGCGCCTATCAGCAGATTGCCTGCGACCGCATGTTTCGCCATCCCTCCATCGACTTTCACCCCACCTTTGAGGGCGTGCTCGAGTCGGTGGAGTGCGGCGAGGCCGATTTTGGCGTGCTGCCCATTGAGAACTCCACGGCCGGGTCGGTAAACCACGTGTACGACCTCATGATGCGCCATGAGTTCTACATCGTGCGCAGCTGCCGGCTCAAGATCGACCACAACCTGCTGGTGCGACCGGGTACCACAAAGGAGGACGTGCGCATCGTGTACAGCCACCAGCAGGCCATCAATCAGTGTGCCGACTACCTTGCCACGATTCCCAACTGCCGCGTGCACGTGTGCGAGAACACCGCGCGGGCGGCCCAGATGGTCTCGGAGTCCGATCGCGACGACGTGGCGGCACTGGCCTCGCGCTCGTGCGCCGAACTGTACGGACTCCACATCGCCGAACAAAGCGTGCAGGACAACCAGAACAACTACACGAGGTTCGCGTGCATCGCACGTGACCTCACCATCTACCCCGGTGCGGAGCGCTCTTCTTTGATGGTGGTGGTAAACCACGAGCCCGGAGCCCTGTACAACGTGCTCGCGCGCTTCTATGCGCTCGACATCAACCTCGTCAAGCTGGAGAGCCGACCCATCGCGAACCGCGACTTTGAGTTCATGTTCTACTTCGACATCGAGTGCCCCGCGGCAGCACCGGAGTTTGGCGTGCTGATGGACTCGCTCGATGACGTGTGCGAGCAGTGGCGCTATCTTGGATCCTACACGGAGGTGGTGTGAGGTGGACACGCATGAGGAGGCACCGTTTGGCCTGCTGGGACGCACGCTAGGGCACAGCTGGTCCGTGCGCATCCACAACGCGCTTGGCAGCCAGCCCTACGCGCTGTTCGAGCGTGAGCCCAACCAAGTCGAGGAGTTCGTGCGCACCGGATCGTGGCGCGGCATAAACGTGACAATCCCCTACAAGCGCCAGGCGGCCCAGCTTGCCGACGAGCGCACCGAGCGGGTGCAGCGGCTCGGCGTTTCCAACACACTGGTGCGCATGAACGACGGGCGGATCCTGGCCGACAACACCGACGTGCTGGGGTTCTCGTGGATGCTCGAGCGATTCTGCCGGCGGTCGCTGGGCCAGCCGGCAGCAGAGCTCCTGCCCGGCGAGAAGGCCTTGGTGCTGGGGTCGGGCGGTGCCAGCCAGGCCGTGCAGGCCGCGCTTGCCGATGCCGGCATGCGCGTGGTGGTGGTCTCGCGCTCAGGTCCCCAGACGTATGAGGACCTCACCCAGCGGCACGCGGACGCCACGCTCGTGGTTAACACCACCCCCGTGGGCATGTTTCCTAACTGCCCCAAGAGCGTGCTCTCCCGCCAGCAGCTGGAGGCGCTCGGCCAGTTGCGCGGGGTGCTCGACGTGGTGTACAACCCCGAGCGAACGGGCCTGTGTCTGCTGGCGGAGCAGCTGGGGATCGCCTGCGAGTCCGGGCTTGCCATGCTCGTGTCGCAGGCCAAGTTCGCAAGCGAGCTCTTCTTGGACACGACCCACCCCAACGACGTCGTGGAGCGCATTGAGGACGACATACGCGCGCAAACGCGCAACGTTATTCTCATTGGCATGCCTGGGTGCGGCAAGAGCAGTGCTGGTCGCAGGCTGGCACACCTCGCGCACCGACCCTTCGTGGACCTGGACGACAGCTTTTCCGTGGACCATGGCACCGAGCCGGGAGCGTACATTCGTGCCAACGGCGAGGATGCGTTCCGTCGCCTGGAGACCCAGACGGCAGCCACCTACGCCGCGCAGTCCGGGTTGGTCATCGCTTGTGGGGGTGGCATCGTGACCCGGGAGGAGAACTACGAACTCCTGCACCAAAACGGAACGATCATCATGCTCGACCGACCGCTTGCCGAACTCTCCAGCGACGGCCGGCCACTCTCGCAGTCCAAGGGCGTCGAGCGCCTGGCGCGCGAGCGCATGCACCGGTACCGCTCGTGGGCAGACCACGTGCTGCCCTGCACCGGCTCCGCCCAGGGAGACGCCGAGGCAATCTGCGGCATGCTGGGGCTGTAGCGCCGCCGGTACTGTTCACGGGCGATAGCCCGGCGTGCTAGAATGAATCCAAAGACACCCACGCGACCATCGTCATCGCAGGGCTGCAGGCACACCATCCCAAAGGAAATGGTCATTACTATGCAATGTAATAGAAACCGAAACTTCCTCACCTCCCTGCTGGCCCTCTTGCTGCTCGTGTCGCTCGTGGGGTGCGCAGGCGAGGCTCCCGCATCCAAGGCCGCCGATTCGACGGGCACCCCCGCGTTCCAGGACGGCATGGCCCAGCCCATGCTTACCTGGAGCAGCTACCGTGCCGACCCCTACACCAACGAGGGCAGCGACATCCTGCGGTTCTGCGTATACGTGGAGACCGACCACGACACCGACAACGACGGCAAGGCCGACCTGGTAAAGGTCTTTGCGCAGGTTCCACGCGCCGCCGCGGAGGGCAAGTACCAGGCTGGGGTCATATACCATCCGTATCCCTACGAAGCCGGCCTCAACGAAAACATCGACCCGATCGCCCTCCGCGAGGAGAAGTCATTCGACTACCAGACCCTCTACAAGGACGGCCACAAGCGCACGCCCACCGCGTCCGCAACCACGGTGGAGCAGGCCGAACGCGCCGACGCCCAAGAATGGAACTACACCATTCCCAACACGGATCATCAGGCATTCGAAGCTGCCAGCATCTTCGATTACTATTTGGTGCGCGGGTTCGCCGTCGTGGAGGCCTGCGGCATCGGCACCTACGGGTCGGAGGGCTTCGAGCTGTGCGGCATGGACCTCGAGTGCGACAGCCACAAGTGCGTGGTAGAGTGGCTCGCACACAACCGCACCGCCTACGCCGACCGGACCGGCGACATCCAGATCGAGGCGGACTGGTCCAACGGCAACGTCGCGATGGTCGGCATGTCGTACGGCGGCACGATCCCCTTTGAGGTGGCCACCACGGGCGTAGAAGGGCTCAAGACCATCGTTCCCATTTCTGGCATCGCAAACTGGTACGACTACACCAACCGCCAGGGCATTCCCATCCTGGAGCAAGCCAACTACACCGACTTCCTCGCCGCCGAAAACTGTGCGGGCGTCTTTACCGACGACAGCCAGACGAAGCTCAAGCCCGGATACGGCTCGTACCTATGGCAGGTTGCCAAGGACCAGGTCGAGGCCAATGGAGACTATGCCAAGATCTGGGACATGATGAACTACGCCGACGACCACCAGCACATCGCATGCTCTGCACTCATCGTGCAGGGCCTCAACGACTTTAACGTCGACGCCAGGCAGGCGGACCTCATGGAGCAGGCGTTTTCCAAGGCCGGACAAACCCACAAGCTCATTCTCCACCAGGGCGATCACGCGCTGCTCAACGGCGTGGACGTAAACGGCACCAGGTGGGAGGACCTGCTCAACAAGTGGCTCTGCCACTATTTGTACGGCGTGGATAACGGCATAGAGAACATGGCCGCAGTCACCGCACAGAGCAACGTGGACGGTACGTGGAAGACCTATGACGCGTGGCGGGACTTCTCGTACCAAGACGTCCCCGCGCACAACACGGCCAACGAGAAGGCGCCTGCCGTCAGCTCGGAAAAGATTGCCGAGTATGCGACGGAGATCTTGCGCCGGGAGGTCGACACAAGCAGGGCAAACGACGACCAGCAGTACTACACGTCGCTGGATGGAGACATGGCGGCTCAATACGTGCTCGACGTGCCCGTCGGGAGCACGCTGTTTGGCGTGCCCGAGATCCACGCGCGCCTCGCAACGGCGGACGGCGACCGGGATGGACTCATGGTGACGGCGGTGCTCGTCGACGAGATGGAGAGCGGCGCCGACTTCAACGCGTACGTCTCGCCAAAACCCCTGTGCGAGGGCATAACCACAACGCCCCTGAGCAACTTCCCGGTGGGAGGCGGAGCTCCGGAGGGCTCGGCGCTGGCGTTTGGCCAGCTGCCCACGAAGGCGAAGGTCGTCTCGTACGGTTGGACGGACCTGCAGAACCCGGGCTGCGGCGCGGACGCAAAGGAGTACGTGCTGCAAGAGGACAACGTGCAGCCAAACACGTACTACGACTACACCTTCTACATGATTCCTACCGCATACACCCTGGCACCCGGCCACCAGCTCAGGCTCGTACTCACCACGTGGGACCCGTACCGCGCGTTTTTGGACGAGGACTACAAGGTGGACGTGACGCGAGACGCCCGGTACTCGTTCTACACCTACGGCTACACTGTGGACAACGACTCGCTCAAGGTTCGGCTGCCCGTGCGGTAGGTGAAGGTTCACAGTGCTACGCGCGGCGGCGCCTCGGCTTCGGCAGCTCAGCCAGCATAGCTACCACGAGGGCCGATACCGCCTCGCCGTCCTCCAGATCCACCAACAGCATGGGCGACGCTCCCTCGTATGGTTGCTCCTCGATAGCGAGCGCCTTTCGGCTGGCCTCGGTCGGCTTCACCAAGAACCTGTCATCGTAAACGCCGCCGAAGAGTTTGCCCTGGGCATAGAGCAAGTACTCCCCCATCATCTTTCGCGTGGTGACGGCCGGCACACCTGCCAGCAGGTCAAGCACATATGCCAGATAAGCCTCACTCGAAGCCATCGGATGCCCCTCTCGATTCTGTTGGCCACATTCTAGCCGATGCCACCCCCATCGCAAGAAGACGGACCACCATGCGATGCTTGAATAGTGGGAGCAATCGTAGGCAAAAAATCGCGTATCCTGCGGATATGCCAATGCGGGCTACCGCGATTTCCCACTAGCTAGTGGGAAATCGCGAGGCGCCACATCGCGTTTTCCCAGTTGGCCGCAACACTGCCTTCCGATTCTTCCCACTAATGTTCGTCGCCAGCACATAATCATCGCGAGAAGGGCGCCCCAATGAGGCACACGTTTCTGCCTCGCCTCAACCCTTACGCTCATGTACCGCAAAACACAATACGCATTTTTAATTTTTCGTGCGAAAATGATATTGGTTAGCACTCGCTCACGGAACCGTCCCTGTCACTCACCGCCCAAAACGCCTGTTGCGGGGCAAAACCCCTGCACACACCCTATACTGCTGGAAAGTACGCTCATCTTGTGACTTCGTGGTGGAAGGGAGGACCGTATTGGACAAGGACGACATCGCCCAAGCCGTGCTATCTTCCCTGGGAGGCCGCGAGAACGTGCAATACAACACCGTGTGCATGACGCGACTGCGCGTGACGCTCGTGGATCCTGCCATTGTGGACTACCAGGGCCTCAACGAGATCAACAGCGTGCTGGGCACCGCCACTCGCGGGCAGAACGGCATAGAGGTCGTGTTTGGGCCGCGCGTGATAGATGGCGTCTATCACGCCTTTGTGAGCCTCACCGGCGTGCAGGCGGGCACCGACGCGCTCTTTCCCATGTCGCGCCAGGAATCGAGCATGCGCATCCAGATAAACCCACCCAAGCAGCGCGAGCCCGAAGGGACCAGCGTCGACGTTCCCCTCATGGACGAGGACGAGCTGAGCATGCTGGACGACTTGTTTGGCGAGACGGAGCCGGATGCGTCCGGATACGCATCCGAGAAGGTGGGAGACGCACGCATCCTGGTGGTGAACGGACCCAACATAAACATGCTGGGCATGAGTCCCTTTAAGGGCTTCCCCATCACGGACTATCCCTCGCTGCTCGAGCTGTGCAAGGCCGAGGCGCAACGCGTTGGGTTTAGCCGCTGCGACTGCTTCCAGTCCAACCACGAGGGCGACCTCATAGATAGCATCCAGGACGCCTATGGCGTGTATCACGCACTCATCGTCAATCCCGGTCCGCTCACTATGCCATCCCCCGCCCTATACGCCGCCATCTATGCCGTAGATCTTCCCACGGTGGTGGTCAACCTGTTTGAGCCCACCCCCCTGTCCTTCCCCCAACTTGAGGGGACCCCAGCCGTAACGCACGTCGCCGGCAAGGGCGTTGAGGGCTACCGCGAGGCCATCGCACAACTCGCCGATCAAGTCGTCGCGTGACAGCCCGCACCTTCCCCCTAAGCTGATAGCCAAATGAAAAGACCTGTGCTCGGGGGACAGTCCCCTGTGTTTAGGGGACTGTCCCCTGTGCACAGGGGAGTGTCCCCCGAGCACAGGTCGGGCGGTCGCAAGAGATACTGTGAGGGCAATCGGCACCTAGTAGCACATGCCCATGGCGGCGCGGACCTCGTCGAGCGTGGCGTTGGCAATCTGGTTGGCGCGGCGGTTGCCGTCGGCAAGCACGTCGCGGATGTAGTCCATGTCCTTCTCGAGCTCGCGCCTGCGCTCGCGGATGGGCGCGAAGTAGGCGTTGACCGATTCGGTGACGTAGCGCTTGAGCTGACCGGCACCGCCCATGCCAATCTCCTCCGCAATATCCTGGGGATCACGCCCCGTACAGATGCCGGCCGTCGTGAGCAGTGCCGAGACACCCGGGCGGTTTTGGGGATCAAACGTAATGTTTCGCTCGGAGTCGGTACGCGACTTGCGAATGAGCTTGGCGGTCTCCTGCTCGCTCATGGAGATGGCGATGGCGTTGCCGTAGGACTTGCTCATCTTGCGGCCATCCAGACCGGGCAGCATGGGTGTGCTGGTGAGCAGGCCATCCACGCTGGGGAACACCTTGCCGTAGCGGTCGTTGAACCTGCGCGCGATGAGGCGCGTCTGCTCGATGTGGGGAAGCTGGTCGCGACCCACGGGCACGATGTTGCCCTTGCAAAACAGGATGTCGCACG
>JAUMWN010000148.1 GCA_030529625.1 Coriobacteriales bacterium | reverse complement strand
ACGGCGTCAGCGTGGACGTGCAGCCGCGCGTGTACCACGGGCGCGACTACGAGCCTTACGCCGTCACGGACAGCTGGGAGGTCATGCCCGGCCGACCTGTGACCGAGTGGCACGGAGACGAGTGCCACGACGTCGGATGCCCGGGCCTGCAGGGAGGAGTCTCGTGAGCGCCCTGCAGCTGGCCGTCGTCCTCGCTCCCACGGCGCTGCAGCTACTGTGGCTGCGGCGCATTGGGGCCATACGCGGCCATGCCCGGCAGATCGTACGCGTCATGGCATACGGCGCCGCCTCCACGATCGCGGCGGGGGCGGTTGGCACGCTCGCGCGACGCCTCCTGGGCCTCGCGCTGCCCGAGGGCACGGTCTTGTGGCAGGTGGCGCGCTGCATGCCCTGCATCGCCCTCGTCGAGGAGCTCTGCAAGCAGAGGTTGGCGAGGCGCGGGTCCGTGCGCTGCCGTATGGACCCCCTGCTCTGCTGCGTGCTCGTAGCCATCGGATTCGACCTCGCCGAGAGCCTCGGGTACTCGACGACGGCGACGTTGGCGGTCTCGGTCATGCGGGCGCTCACGTCAACGGCGAGACACGTGCTCTGCGGCGTCATCATGGGCGCCATGCTCGACAAGGCGAAGCGGCCGCGATCACGCCAAGGGCGACGTCGGCGGGCGTCTGAGCATGCGGCACCAGGCGAGAGAAGCGCTGTCTGCGACCCTTGGCCAAAAAGTACGGTCGGAATCGTGAGAAGCCCTCGCGGACGGCACCCTCCGCCCCCATCTCGCCCACGAGCAACGACAGCCAGTCCGCCTGGAAGTGCTCCGCGTAGAGTTCTACGTCGGCGAGCCGGTTCTGTGCGAGCGCGTCTCCGCTGAGGTCGAGGGGCCAGTCGACGTAGAGCAGAAGATCCTGGTCCACGTCCTCCCTCAGCACGACCCTCTTGAGCTCGAAGGGGCCGTATTCGCGGGCGTCCAGTGTGCGAAGCTCCCGGGGCGGCACATGCCACCAGCGACGGGTCGGCAGCGATGGTTGCGTACTCTTCGGCGAACTCCCCGTCAGCGTCGTGCCACACCACGACGCGTCGCCGCTCCCAGTGCTCCAGCGGTGCCGCGAACCGCCCCCTGAGCTGTGCGTTGATGTCGATGTCAGCCATGCGTCCCTCCACCTCAATAATCTGGACTTTCGGGTACGAGGGTGTAATATGTGTAACGCCCGTTACCATGCTTGCAGAGAATGCCTGCGTCCGTCATCTCTTTCACAATCGCGCGTGAACGCTGCCGGCTCACGCCAAGGAGTGCGGCAACGTCGGAGGCGCGTATCTCGCGCTTGTCGTGTGCCATAGCGACAACAAGCGCTTGTCTATCGCTCGTCATCGCTCGCCACCGCTCGCCCACCGCTTGCGGTCTCTTGCGAAGCATCATCCTTATGGCGAGTGCCGAGCGCCAAGCCATTCGTTTCCAAATGCAACGTGAGGTACACGCGCTCCGGGTCATATAACTCCCGGAGCTCTGGTTCCGGCTTGCCGACGCTTGCCGCTGCCTGTCGCAGCACGTCAAAGCCGCTGCCCGCCTTCTCGCCGATGGAGAGGAGGTTGAACATGGTCGCAAGCGTGCCGTTGCGCGGGTCCGACACCCCTCCCGCTCGTATGACGTCTGCGGGCGTCCTCAAGAGGCCGGGATTGGCGACTTCCACGCGGTCGGGATAGCGAATCGCGACAACGCCCGCTCGCCCATAGTAGTCGGTGTGCACAAGGGCGTTGGCAAGGGCCTCTCGTACCGCCTTGTGCTGCAGGGTGTCATCCACGCGCCTCATATTCGCATCGAGCTCAAAGGGCACGGGCAATTCCTCTACGAGCATGCGATATGCGCGGTTGAAGAACTCGAACACGTTCCCGCTCCACTCGCCGCTCGCGGAGGTGATGCGGTTGTCCCACCTGCGTCCTTCCGTCACCTGGCGGCAGTCGAGGAAGAAGTCTGGGTACTCGTCGGTAATGCTCCACGCCTCACCAAACATGAGAAGTCCCGCGTGCGTGGGGTGCAGCTCTCCGTCCTCCCGCGACCTGCCAACTGCCCCAAGCCGCAAGAGGAACTCCTCGTCCGAGAGGGGCGACCAGGGATGGCGAGGCCTCATGTTGTCAAACTGATTCCTGTAGGCCTTGATCGTCTCGCCGCTTAGAGCGCTCAAGGAGATTCCATCAAGCACGCGCTTGTCTGAGTTCGAGGGATAGCTGTCGCGCACCATGGCGGTCACGTCAAAGCGCGTGCAATGGTAATCGCCCTCGCCGTTTCGGCGGTAGCTGCCGCCAAACATGTCGTTGTTGATGAAGACGGGACGGTCGTCGCGCGACGCCCTGGGAACCGTCACCACGATGACGGGATGCTCTTCGAACATGTCCGCGACAACGTCGGAGTCCACAAGAATGTTCGCGCTCGTCTTCTTGCGGTTGTTGAGGACGTCCCACAGCTGCTTCCTCACGGTCTCGGGGTTCTTGAGGCCGCTTGGCACAGGCATGCCGTCCTTCTCCTCGCGTACCCCAAGCACGATGACCCCGCCATCGGTGTTTGCGAACGCGGAATAGGTCTCCCACAGGCTGTTCGGAAGACCGCCGACAGCGCTCTTGAACTCGAGCCTGTTTCCTTCGCGCAGCCCCGCGAGACTCGCCAGATCAAGCAAGCGAATCACCTCACCTTCGCCATGACGTCGGCGAACTTGGCGTAGTTGACCTTGAAGCCGTCGTCGAGATCGATTTGAATCATCTGGTAGCGCGCGCATACATCAACGTCAGCCATCGGATACGACCTTCCACGTTCCGTTCTTTCGGGCACCCACGCGTTCCACCGTGCCCCTCTCGCGAAGCACTTGTATAACCCTATACGTCTTGCTCTCGCTGAACCCTGTCACCTCCGAGATGTCGGAATAGGTCACGCGTGGGTTGAGCTGCATGAGTCTGACGACGGCCCTCTCATCTCGGGATAGCGATGCACGGGAGCTTATTCCTTCATTTATGCCTTCATTTATTCCTTCATCATGAGACGATAAACCATCACTTACAGTCTCGCCCATTCCCTCGCCATGAGATTGTAACCCCCTGCGCGTCGGTCCTCGCGAAGGCGTCGTTGCGATGAAACACGAGCAACGTACCGTCGTGCTTTTGCCGATACTCCACCCGGATTCCCGCCTCATCGCACAGCTCCTTGATGCGCGGCATGCCGGAACCGTAGCTCTCGATCTCCTTCGAGCGGAAGAGCGTCCGCGCAATGAGCTCGTTGCGTGTGGTGGAGTCCTTGTCCAGCCCGGCGAGATGCCTCTCGGGGATCTGCCCCTCGATGAACCAGCCAGGGCTCAGTATCTCGACCGAGTCGTAGTAGATTGGTTATTCCCCAACCGGGCAGGGTCTATACCCCACATTTCAAATAAATCTTTCTAAGCCGAAATCAGGAATCTTTCTTTCCGCATTACCATGCCGGCTGTTCGCTGCACACGCCGGAAAGGCGCTCTTCGAACTGGGTCTACTACAAGAAGCCCACATGCGAATAGAGCGATTCGCAGCCACCATAGGGGCCGTACGCCGCTTGCAAGTTGCACGTTAGCGTTCTCTGGCCCAAAACGTAAAACGACGCCGTAAAACACCACTTATTCGTAATAAAAAGGTCGGAGGGCCTTATCCCTCCGACCTCGTGTTTTCTGGTGGGCGATACTGGGTTCGAACCAGTGACCTTGTGCTTGTAAGGAC
>JAUMWN010000147.1 GCA_030529625.1 Coriobacteriales bacterium | reverse complement strand
CGACCGTGCACAAGAGCACCGTCCACAGGATACTGGACGAGGCCGAGGTCAAGCCCTTCCGCATCCGCTACTACTGCGAGAGGCGCGACCCCGACTTCGACGAGAAGACGCACAACGTCCTGCTCGTGCACGAGCAGCTGTCCATGCAGTTCGACGAGGACGGCAACCTCGTCCCCCAAGACGGCAGCGAGGTCGTCCACGTGCTGTCCTACGACGAGAAGCCGGGCATACAGGCGGTCTCCACCACGTCCGAGGACCTCATGCCGGACGCCGGGCACGGCACGCGCATGCGCGACTACGAGTACCGGAGGCGCGGCACGCTCTCCCTGCTCGCGGGCATCGACCTGCAGACCGGCGAGGCGATCCCGCTCGTGAGCGAGACGCACAACAGCGGCGACTACGTCGAGTTCCTCAAGATGCTCGACGCCAAGTACCCGAAGGGCGACAGGGTCAGACTCGTGCTCGACAACCTCAGGGTGCACACCTCCCAGGAGACGCGCCTCTACCTCGCCACGGTCCCGGGACGCTTCGAGTTCGTCTTCACGCCGAAGCACGGGAGCTGGCTCAACATGGTCGAGGGCTTCTTCAGCAAGATGACCAGGCAGATGCTGAGGGGCATCCGCGTCAAGTCGAAGGAGGAGCTCAAGGAGCGCATCTACCTGTACTTCGAGGAGGTCAACAGGGAGCCGGTGGTGTACCGGTGGAAGTACAGGCTCGAGGAAGTGGACGTCTCGGAGGATGTCGTCGTGGACACCCTCCCGTTGAAACAGTCCAGTTAATTAGCAGACGCTATACTAGCGCTGCTCGATGAGGTGCGCGATGCGCGTGGCGGCAATCCCCTTACCGTTGCAGCCTATTTCCACGCAGTGCTGGAAAACATCCATCCCTTCGCTGACGGAAACGGCCGACTAGGGCGCGAGCTCATGAACTACTTGCTCCTTTTGGGCAACCATCCTCCCGTAATCGTCTTCGAGGGAGACCGTGTGGCCTATTACGGGGCCATGGAGGCATGGGATGTCGAGCGTAACCTTGACCCGTTGCGTGACTTCCTAAAAGTGGAGACTGTCCGAACTTGGGAGAAGGTGTAACCAAGGGGCGGCAAGATAACCGTTGAGTTTGTCGATGGCGTCGAGGAGCTTCCTGGCACTTCGCAGGCCGTAGTTGTCTACTCGAAACGCAACGGCCTCGTCCAAAAGCGCGTCGAACTCTGCAGTTGCGACAACCTCATAGGCCGTAGCGGGTTCTAAAACGGAAACGTTTGGCCGCTAGAGTATGCCAAGCTCAATGCAGGCTCTAGGTCACTCACGCACTGCGACTCGTTGGAGGCGCTTGTCGGTTCATAAAGCTCATAGGATTTGGGGTTTAAACGTGAGGACGAAATGGCGGAAGAGCGTAGCCTTCGAGTGCGTATTCGAACCCCGCGCCCAGTGTAGTTTCCATTTATGAGCCAGTCAGCGTTTAGGCAAAGAGCTCTCGCACGTAGGCGCCCACCCTCTTGTATGTGCTGGCCGACGCCTTTTGCTTGTGCCATGCAAAATAGTTGCCAAACAATGACGGGTAATCAGACGCCAACTGGGATACGACCGATATTTATATTTTCATTGGCAACTGGATAAAATACCCAGTTGCCAATGAAAATATAAATATCGGTCGTATCCCAGTTGGCGTCTTAGCTATGCAAATCAAATGGCAACTATTTAGCGAGCCATCGCGATACGGGTCGCATTCGGCGTGTATGTGCCCCATGTCACTATCGACTTAAGACTCCTTGCGGCGCATCCACGTTGAGGATTGCGATGACAGGCGGCGTATAGGCTATGATCGACTATGCCTCCAGCCGCTTCAGCTCCCGGTGAAGCGAGGGCCGCGTACCAGACTGTCAAGACGACCCTGGCCAAACTGCTGTTGCGCTTCTATCGCCCCGAGAGCGGCGACATCCTCCTGGACGAAGCCACAAGCCATCTTGACACCATCACCGAGCAGGTCATCGGGAACGCCATCTTCTCGGGGGGGAGCAGGATCTTACCTGCCTCATCATCGCTCACCGCCTTTCGACCGTCAGGCAGTGCGACCAGATTGTCGTGATGGACGAGGGCCACATTGTTGAGGCGGGTTCGCACGAAGAGCTCCTTGCGCGAGGCGGCGCGTACGCGTCGTTCATTGGTGCACAGACTCTGATGACGCAGCCTTCGGGACGTCCCGCCCTCGAGTCGCGCCGCTCGGCATCGCGACGTGTCGCGTAGGGCATACCGCGCAAGAGTCGAACTCGGAACGTGCGGGGGCCGGTGCGTGACTAGGTGCGGGTTCTGAGGCGGAAGCGAGGCGTCAGGGCAGCATCTTGGTGAGGTCGCGAGCGCCGTAGATGAAACGACGGACCTCCATGACGTCGTCGAAGACCACATAGAACACCATGTAGTTGCCCACCGCGAACCAGTAGTACGGCTGAGGGCGCGAGCGCGTGGTCTTGTAGACCTGAGCCATGGTGGGTGCCTTGGCGTGCTCGAGGACCGCCTCCTCGGTACGGTCGAGCAGGCGCTGCGCGGCATCTGGGTTCTTGAGCACATCGCGGATGTAGAACACCGCCTGCTCGAGGTCGTCCCAAAAGAGCGGCAGGTACTGGAGCCTATACCGCCTCGGCACGATGCAGCTCCTCCCTCAGGGCGCCGAACACCTCGTCGTGGGAATAGCGCATCGTGGTGGACGCCGCCTGGCGGTCTGCCGCGTCAAGCATCGCCTCGACGTTCCCCGTGAGGCTCTCGTACTGCTCCATGTTCATCACGACCATGGACCCGTACCCGTTCTTGGTGAGGAACACGGGGCCGCCCGTGGCCACCGCTTCCTCCACCGCGGCGTAGTGGTTGCGCAGCTCCGAGACCGGCATTATTTGCATTGCGCCCTCCTTCTAGCAAATTCTATCCGAATTATATCATTATGAGCCCAGACGGGGAGTCGGCATTGGGGACTGGGACAAGACGCCAATGCAAGAATTGACTGGGAGGTCCCCGAATCCATGCGGGCCACTACGTTGTAAGAAGAATTGGTAGGGCGGCGGGGCCCCCGCGTTGCCCACGGCAACGCTCTGGGGCCTCGTCGCTTGCCCTCCTTGTGGTCTATCGGCCATTGCCCCTTATAATGGCCGATAGAGATTGGGAGAACCGTGAAGGCAGAAGACCTGACCGGGCTCATAGCCCAAGGAGAGGGCATCTCGCTCGAGTTCAAGCTCTGTGGGAACCAGCCCCAGCAGGTGCCGTCAGTGATCGCATGCGAGATGTCCATGACGATCCATTTGTCTTCCCACGAGAATGCGACCAGGTGGTAGTTTGACTTGGCCGTGTTCAGCTCGACGCCGGACGGGGGGGTTTGCGATGACGACGGGACGGTCGTTTTGGGCGAAGTAGTATTCGTCGCCCTTGCGAATTTCCATGCAGAAGTACGGGTAGCGTCTCATGGTCATGTTGACCGCATGGCGCCTGGGTCAACTAGGTCGCGCATGCGAATGCGGATGACATTGCGCTGCCCCCAGTTCAGGGAATACAGCGTTCTAAGCTCTGTGAATAGCTTCTGATCCATAAGGTCGGCTCCACAGTTTGGCGCCCAATGCCCACGGCCGCCGCCCTCATGTCAAGACGTCCCGCACTACGTGGCTCCACCCAAAACAAACACCGCATGCAGCAAGGCCGCGCGACGGTCAAATCCCTATCAGCGGTCTCGCCCACGTATGCTGTACGGGTATG
>JAUMWN010000146.1 GCA_030529625.1 Coriobacteriales bacterium | reverse complement strand
AAGAGCCTGTGCCTATCCCGCATGCGTATCAAGCTCCCCTCGCAACCTATCGATCAATCCGGCTGTCACCCGCCGTTGCGAGCACTCTCGCACAGACGGCACTCATCCGTGCATTAAGATACCATCCCACCTGAGTCCCGCCGCACAAACTCGCAAGACGCCATGGCACCACGCGTGGACGTCCGCAGACAAGGGGGGCCTATACTGTACAGATAAGCCCGACCTTATCTGCGGCTCCTTTGCAAAACCGCAGGTCACAGGCTTGTGAGCGAGAAATCTGCAGATAGGGGTCCCCTAAACTGTACAGATAAGGGCGCCCTTATCTGCGGGCCCACTACCGGGGCCGGCTGTCCCCAAGGGAAGAGGTACCTTTGGGACACTGGGCAGAGGAATGTCGTGATGCCCCCGATTACCGGACGTGGCCCAAAGGTAGCTCTTCCCCTTTCGGACGGCCACCCGGCCTCACAGCCATCCGCGGCGGATGCACTCCTCAAAGCTCCAGTTTGCCCAACGCTCGCCCTCCACGGAAAGGCTCCAAAAGCACTCGCCGTCGGCGACGTCCCACACGGCATGCTGCATGGCCGCAAAGGCCGCATACCACGCACGCTGCTCCTCCTCGCTCACAACCGCGAGCTGGGACGCGTGATTGCCCAGGCACCACTCCCCCACCAGTATCTTGTGATGCCTTGCCGCACGACCCAGGCGGCGGGCCATGCGACGCGCCAGCCGGCCATAGCCCGCAAGGTCACACGTACGCAGCCGACCGTCCGCAAAGCACAGGTACTGATGGGTGTCGATCCACACGTTGCAATAGGCATCGCCCACCATCACGCGATTCCAGCGCCACAGCTCAAACCGGTCGTGGAACACCAGAGCAACCTCGGGACCCACAATGGGACGCAGCAGGGCATAGCACCGCTCGTAGAAGCCCCGCAGCGCACGAAACGACATGGGACGCGACCGGCGCCTCCGCTCGGGATACTGCCTGCCGTACTGACGCATATTCGCAACAAACACAGGCCGGTTGGCCGGCTCGTTGAGCGGCTCTATGCCCCACAGCGCCGGGTGTCCCGCATACCGCCGCGCGATGCGCTCCAGCACCTCCAGCACGTACTCCACGCGCGCCGGATCGCGATGCCAGGCGCACATGCCCACGTACCCGCCGTTGTCGAATCCGTTTTGCCCTAGGGGCACCGTGTGCAGGTCCACCAGCACGCCAAGGCCGTACTCTGCCGCCCAATCCATGGCATGGTCCAAATACTGCACGCAGGGCCGGTGGTGCGCCGAGCCAAATAGGTGATAGGGAACGGGCAACCGCACGAGATTGACGCCCGTCCGGGCGAGCCAGGCAAAGGTGTCGCGAGTGACGTACGTCTGGCGAAACTCCTCGAGCACCCGATCCAGCTCGTCCGGGTCGAACTCGTCGATGAGTCCCCGATCATCCGGAGACTGCGCAGCCGCAAGCGGAGAGGCGCCCATCCACTTTTCCAGCACGAGCCAATTGCCCAAGTTCACCCCATGCGGCCGAGGCGCTACGCACATGTGCCCACGGCCTCTTCCAACACCCCAAGGAACGTCTTGGCGTCGCGGGTGGCAATGAGCTCCTCAGGGAAGTGTATCTCGTCCAGCAACGCGCTCACAGCGTCGAAGCGACCCACCTCGGACGCGATGTGGGCATCCGTGCTCGTCGCAATCATCACGCCCAGCTCGGCGCACCTCTGGGCAATGTGGCGGCAGATGGCGTGCGTTCGCTCGCCATAGTGATCCTGGAAGCTATGCTCGTTTATCTCGATGAGCTTGTGGAGGTCCTTGGCGGCCAGCAGCACGGCGTCCAAGTCCACGGGCACCCCCGCGCGGCCCGGATGGCCCAGTATGAGCACCTTGGGGTCGGCGAGCGCTTGCACGTACATGTTGGTGGTTTGCACCAACGTGGCGCCATACGCAAACGACTGATCGTGTATGCTCGCCACGGCATAGTCAATGTTTCGCCACACCATGTCCTTGAGCGTGGGCGGGCTGGCAAACCGCGCGCCCGTAATGCCCTTCTCGCACACGAGATCCCAGCCAAACAGATGCCCGTCAAGGTCCACGATGTCGGCCTCTGCGCCACGCATCACCCGCACGCCGTCCCAGTCGCGCGGCCACACAGCAAAGTTTATAAAGTGCTGGTAGTCACGCACGTGCAGCGTGGGGCTTATCATGCAGGAGTAGTGGTCGCACGAGCCCAGCAGCTCAAGCCCGCGCTCGCGGGCAGCGGCAACGCATTCCCCAATGGTTGAGTACGCATGCCGAGAGAAGATCGTGTGCGTGTGTACGTCGCAGCCAAACGCCGCGTGACCGGATGTCGCCATGGGACGTCCCTTCGCGTTTTGATGGTTCTGGAAGTATTATGGCATGTATGCACAAGGTTTGGGTGCGGTGCCTGGGAAAGCAACCCCTGCGCACCTTTTGCCCAACGCCACACGTCTCGCCGCACGTCTTGGGGAGGAATCCATGCGCTTTGACTTTACCACGCTGATCGATCGCCATGGGCACGACTCGCTGGCCACAGACGGGCTGGGAGACGGAACCGGCTTTGCTCCGGCGGCGCCCAAGCCCGGGTTCGACTCGATCCCCATGTGGGTTGCCGACATGGGCTTTGCCACGGCACCCAGCGTGACCGCGGCCATGCGCGCCCGTCTTGAGCACCCCATCTTTGGCTACTACGCACCCTCGGACGCCTACTACGAGGCCATCATGAACTGGCAGCGCACCAGAAACGGCGTGGAGGACTTAAGGCCCGAACACATTGGCTACCAAAACGGCGTGCTGGGTGGCGTGGTGAGCGCGTTGGGCGTGCTCTGCTCCAAGGGCGACAACGTGCTAGTGCACTCCCCCACCTACGTAGGCTTTACCCACGCGGTGGGCGGCAACGGATACCGCCTCGTCCACAGCCCGCTCGTGCTCGACAATGCCGGCGTGTGGCGCATGGACTTTGCCAACATGGAGCAGCTCATTAGAGAACACCACATCCATGCGGCCATCTTTTGCTCGCCGCACAACCCCTGCGGCCGCGCCTGGGAGCGTTGGGAGATTGAGCACGCCATGGAGGTGTTCCAACGCAACGACGTGTATGTAGTTGCCGACGAGATCTGGTCGGACCTGCTGCTTGACAGGCACCGGCACACGCCCACACAGTCCGTGAGCGACTGGGCGCGCAACCACGTCGTGGCGCTCTACGCGCCCTCAAAGACGTTCAACCTCGCCGGGCTCGTGGGCTCGTATCACATCGTGTACGACCGCTGGCTTCGCGAGCGGCTGGACAAGGAGTCGTCCCTCTCGCACTACAATGCGCAAAACGTCCTGTCCATGCACGCACTGTTGGGGGCGTACTCCGCCGAGGGGGCGGCCTGGACCGACGAGCTCTGCCAGATCCTTAGCAAGAATGCCGCCTACGTGCACGAGTGGGTGACGAACCGCTATGCGGGCGTACAGGTGGCACGCGCCCAGGCAACCTACGTGCTGCTGCTGGACTGTCGCGAGTGGTGCAAGGAGCACGGCGTGAGCAACGACGAGCTCGTGCGTCGCGGCTGGGACGTGGGCGTAACCTGGCACGACGGGCGTCTGTTTGAGTGCCCCTGGTGCGTGCGACTCAACGTGGCACTCCCCTTCTCCCAAATCCAAGACGCCTGCAACCGCATGGACCGCTACGTCTTTGGCGCATAGCTGCACTCGGGGGACAGTCCCCTAAACACAGG
>JAUMWN010000145.1 GCA_030529625.1 Coriobacteriales bacterium | reverse complement strand
TTAAAGAATAGTCTTCGATACGGTTCGCTGAGCCTAGGCAACTGCCCGAGAATCCCTCCCATATCAAAGATAGATGCGAAGAAGGTCCCAAACATATTTGTGAGCTCGTCAAAGTCGTCACAACCACTTGCATTGCCCTCCAACTTGTACACACTCTCCAGCATTGCACCCAATTCGTCTGCGACTTGTCCATATTTTGTGCGCGCGCTCCTATACCTCTTGTTTGTCGACAACAAGTCTCTGAGAACTCGCCTAGTAAACGAATGGCCGTCCCTTAAGTCATCATTCAATTTTTCAATAGACAACCAGTAGTTGATGAAGGAAGCATATTCTAGGCATACTTCTGTTATCTCACTTGTTTTAGTCCAAAAGGGGACAAGAGGACAACGAAAGCGACCCTCTTCCTTCGGTTCACCCGCAAAGGAGTTGAGTGATATCAGCAGAAATGTGATATCGTAACTGAGGGTTAACCTTGCAAGCAGCCCATAGTCGTCCTTTAGTCGATTGCAGAGGGCGCAGTAGGCGGATTGATACCTCCTAATGTCTCGTAAACGCATCTCATCCTTATAAGGTTTGATGTAGCCAAACAAATGCGTAGTACCTCCCACTTTGGTAAGCAATCAAACCCATGCCCAAGCCTTTTTTTGCAAACCAATCGAACCTATCACATACTACCATTAGGCAACTATCTCCCACTCTTCAATTAACCTGACTTCCCGATGATACCTTAGTCCACAATGCATCTCAAATAGGCGCATCAACCCACAACAACCCGCACTTACCTGCGAAAACCCCTGCCCGCCGCTTGCAAGCGGCGGGCATATCTGGTACGATGTAGCATAAGGTTTAACACTTATGCCACAGGAGGTCGGGCGTGTACGTCAGCTACAACGTGGTGGACGGCAACGAGTACGCCACGGTCGTCAGGTCGGTGCGGGACGGCGCCAGGGTCACCAAGGAGGACCGCGTCTACCTCGGGCGCGTCGTGGACAAGGCGCGCGGCGTGTACCGCAGCCGCGAGAGGGGCCTGTTCACGTACGACCTGGCCACCGACGAGTTCGGCGATGCCCCGCAAGACGTCGCCGAGCCGGCGAGGCGCAACGCCAGGAGGGTTCGCCCCGTGCTCGCGGTGTCGTTCGGCGATGCCTTCCTGCTCGACTCGTTCCTGCGATCGAGCGGGCTGATGGCCTGCGCGGACGCGTGCGGCCACGCCGAGCCCGACACCGTGCGCGCCCTGCTCGCCTTCTACGTGCTGTCCTCGCTCGCGAACTGCCACGCGCGGGACTGGTGGTCGCTCACCTACGCCAGACTCCTCTACCCGTCGGCGAGGATGGCCTCCCAGAAGGTCAGCGAGTGCCTGGCAGACCTGGGCAGCGAGGACGCGAAGAGGGGGTTCACGTCCGAGTACCTGTCCCTCGTCGGCGGCAGCGGAGACGCGGGCGGCATACTCATAGACTCGACGGGGCTGCCCAACTCCTGCCGCCTGCCCGTCACGGCGGTCTCCAACCACAACGGGGAGGTGAGCGAGGAGGTGCGCCTCATCTACGTGGTCCAGCGCGGCACCGGGCTGCCTCTGTTCTTCCGCTACGTCGCTGACAACGTGATCGACGTGTCCACCGTGACGCGCACGATCGCGGAGCTGAAGGGCATGGGCGTGGACACCAAGTTCGCGATACTCGACGCCGGGTACTACACCAACGCCAACGCGGACGCTCTGATGGCCGCCGGGGTGTCGTTCCTCATGCGCATGAAGCCCAACTTCGCCGCGTACAAGGAGGTCGTGGCGGGGCACCTCGCCACGCTCGAGGGCAGGGAGAACGCCGTCATGCACAACGGCAGGCTCGTGTACGTCAAGCGCGTGGAGTGCGCCCTCGGCGCCAAGGGGGACAGGCGCGGGTGGGCCTACCTGTGCCTGGACACCGCGATGAGGCGCGAACTCGAGCGCGACGCCGCGAGGAGGGCCGCGGAGGCCGGGCCCGGCGGCGCCGAGGCGTTCGACTCGATGGCTGCGAAGGGCGTGTTCGTGCTGGTCAGCACGAGAAGGATCGCCCGTGAGAAGCTCCTCCCCCTATACTACACCCGCGACCGGGTGGAGAAGGTCTTCGAGATCGCCAAGCAGGGCGGCAAGGCCCTGCCCGTGAGCGTGCAGACGGAGGATACCTGCCGTGGCCACCTGCTCATGTGCTTCATGGCCACCGCCGCCGTCAAGATGATGTCGGACGTGCTCTCCGCGCACAGGACCTCCCTGACCGTGGAGTCGATGCTTGAGATACTCCACGAGCAGCACGCGATCGAGTACGACGGCCAGCTCGTCACCACGGAGCCGGTCAGGAAGATGAACGAGGCGTACAGGGCCTTCGGGATAAAGTGCCCGGAGACGATCAGCCTACCAGTTGTGGGCTAAGGAAGTGCCGGGAACTCAGGATTAACCAATGATGGCGTGTTCTGGTATGAGGTACGTCGAGTAACGGCGTGCCCACAAGCAATTGCCCCAACCCGTTGCGATTCTGATGCCGTTGCTCCCATACAGGCCAGTATGACGACAGATCGAGAACTGTTCGCCGTCACAGTTATAGGTCAAAATCAACGTATTCCGCGCTCCTTGAGCGCGTTCTCCGCCTGCTCGCGGAACACGGTCTACTGGATCTTCCGCACGAGCTCGCCGGGGTTCAGTGAGTAGTCGAACCCCGCCTCACCGACAGCCACGACGTGTTCTGCTGAGGTGGCTAACGCGCCCACGGAGGCGAGCATCTCCTCCAGACGCATAAGCATCTGAGCTCTTGTCTCGTATCCCGAGCGCAGCTTGGAGAGGTGGGGCACGTCGCCCTGCACGATTGTCCTTCTTGATGCGACAGACGTGCTTCGGGTGAATTCCTACGACAAAATGGATGTCTTCGCGGCCGGCAAAGCACTTCATCATCTGTGAGTTGCTCTCATACGAGATTGCGGGGCAGATAACTTTCTTGACGCTCGCTGCCCTCACGCGGTCGAGCACCTCATCACGGTCGCCGTCGAACGTCGGCAGATTGTAATGCGCGTGGGTGTCGATGTACGTTGCCATAGTTCCTCCCTCTCTGGCGCTACCCTCACAATTCCACAACAGCATAGACCACAGCGGACGGTACGGCACGAAGAGCAGTGCAGTCGGGTCGCACCGTCCGCCACCTTATGCCAGTGGCCTCTACCAGCGGAACAAAGTGTTGCAGCCGTTATCCCTGAACTCATTGCCAAACAATGGCCCATGGTATTGCAATCGTTGTCACGGCATTAGTTTCCGTAGAAGTGCCCGATGGTGTTGCCACTACTGGCGCGCACCCCGTTGCCGAGCATATGATGTTCCATGTCGTACCTCCTCAATCGTAGTAGAGCCCCATCCGCTTCAACGATTCAACAATACCCCCGTCCAGAAACGCACTTTTCCTCGGCTTAATCGTAGTTCAGCCGAATTCGGCTGAATTGCGACAACGGAAATCTATGCGAAGATCAGCGGAAAGACGCGCCGAAAGGAGATAGAGAAAGCGGCCGCCAACATCGTGAGGGAGAGCAAGTACACCGAGCAAGAGAAGTCAGATATTGTGGAGTGGATCAAGTCGATCATGTAACGCCTTGGTGTTATGCGAAGTCCTTCGTTGCGAAACCAGAGGTCAGCGACCTGTCGGCAGCCCTACTTCGCATAAAACTCTACTTCGCATTTGATGACGTGTTGCGCGGGTGATTCGCCAAGCTACAGCGCATGGCCGCCTGACACCTTGAT
>JAUMWN010000144.1 GCA_030529625.1 Coriobacteriales bacterium | reverse complement strand
ACCCCCGACCTTCGGATTAGAAGTCCGTCGCTCTATCCACCTGAGCTAAGGGCGCGCGCCCACACACTATAGCACACTACAGGAGTTCCTCAACGGCGGCTTCTATGTCCTTGGGCTCCTTGGTGGGGGCGAAGCGGGCGACGACCTGGCCGTTGCGGTCAACCAGGAACTTGGTGAAGTTCCACTTGATCTTCTTGCCGCCAATGCCGCCCTTCTGGCTCTTGAGCCAGGTGTACAGCGGCGACTCGTCCTTTCCGTTTACGTCGATCTTTGAGAACTGCGGAAACGTCATGGAGAAGCGGCCCACGCAAAACTCGTGGATCTCGTCGTCGGAGCCAGGCGCCTGGTTGCCAAACTGGTTGCAGGGGAAGTCCAGTATCTCGAAACCGCGGTCGTGGTACTTCTCATACATCGCCTGCAGACCCGTGTACTGGGGCGTGAAGCCGCATCCGGTCGCCGTGTTCACCACGAGCAGCACCTTGCCCTCGTACTCCGAGAGCGACTTGTTGGCACCGCTCTGGTCCATAACCTCGAAGTCATATATAGTTGCCACGTATGCTCCTTTCCGTTGCCTCTTACTCACAAAATAAACAATAGCATACTAATCAATAGTGCGCAATATATATGACAAAGTCACGTAGACCCTAAATCTTTGCACGGTCACCGAGGTTACGGGAACATTGGGCGCTCATTGGTCTAAAAGTATCTGTAGGGCTGTTGAGTCAGCGAAAACAGATGGGAGTTTAAGCATGAGCGAGCTCGTAAAGAAGGTCTTCTTTGACAATCCTGCCAAGAACACTGCCGAGGCCATCGATTTCTTGGCTGCACAGGCCGTGGAGCTGGGCATCTCCGATGACAAGGACGCGGTACTCGCGGCGTTCAACGAGCGTGAGGCACAGGGTCCCACGGGCATGACGGGCGGGTTCGCGCTTCCGCACGCCAAGACCGCCGCCATCAAGGAAGCCGCAATCGTCGTCGTCAAGTTTGCCGACATCGTTGAGTGGAAGTCGATGGACGAGTCCGCCGTTAAGGCTGCCATCGCCATCTACATGCCCGAGGGCGAGGCTGCCACCACGCACCTGGCCGTGCTGGCCCAGGTTGCTGCGCTGCTCATGCAGCCGGCCTTCTGCGAGCTCGTGCTGAGCTCCGACGACGCCGCCGAGATCACTGCGGCTATCGAGGAGGGCCTCGAGTAGGCTTCTCGCTCAACCACATGGCAAGAAACGCTTCAAACGTAGTCGTAACCGTGTAGATAAGCGCCAACCTTGCCCTGGGTGTTAGTTTGGTTGGTTTCCGCGTGAAAGCGCGGGTTTGTATGGAAAGCTTTGGGCTGGAAGGAGCTTACGTTGATTTATACCGTGACATTGAACCCGGCTATTGACTACGTGATGCACCCCCTCACCTTGGACATGGGCTTCACCAATAGGTCCTCGAGCGAGGAAGTCCACTGTGGTGGCAACGGCATCAACATCTCCACGCTCTTGAACGAGCTTGGTGTCACCAACGTGGCGTTTGGCATTGCGGCTGGCTTTACGGGCGATTATCTGCTCAAGCGTTTGCAGGAGAAGGGCATTTCGTGCAACTTCGTGTGTCTGGAGAAGGGCTATACGCGCATTAACGTAAAGCTCCAGGGCATCGTGATGACCATCTGCAACGGCATGGGTCCCAAGATTAGCCAGAAGAAGGTCGACGAGCTCCTTGAGCGCATCGACACGATTGGCAAGGGCGACACGCTCGTACTCACGGGCTCGATTCCCAACTCGCTGCCCGAGAACATGTACGACATCATCATGCGCAGGCTCGAGGGTCGCGGCATCCGCTTTGTGGTGGACGCACCTGGCCAGCTGCTGATGGAGTCCCTCTCGGCCAAGCCGTTCCTCATCAAGCCCAACAACCACGAGGTGGGGCGCATCTTTGACGCCAATCCCGAGACCCCCGAGGAAGCGATGCCGTTTGCCCACAAGCTGCACGAGCTTGGCGCGCAGAACGTGATCATTTCCTGCGGTGGCCACGGTGCCGCGCTGGTGGACGAGTTTGGCGAGGAGCACAGCGTTCCCACCGCCAAGATCAAGCTGGTCAACGCCACGGGCGCTGGCGACTCCATGGTCGCGGGCTTTGTGGCCAAGGTCGAAGAGGGCGCCAGCTACGAGGAGGCGCTGCTGTTCGCGTCGGCGTGCGGCACGGCTACGGCTGGCAGCAAGGGAATCGCCAAGCGGTACAAGATTGACCGCGTGGTGGCCGCCCTCAACAGGCAGATGGGCAAGGCATAATAGCAAGAACCGCGCCCGGCGCCAAGCGCGTCGGGTGCGTTTCGTTTAGCCGGTAAGGCGTCTATGTAGACGGTTACGATAGGAGGAGATTGCAATGTACAGTGGAGTAAATGCCTCTGATGGCATCGGCATCGGCGTGGCGAGCGTCGCAATTGAGCCGGATCTTACATACAAACCCAAGAAGATTGATGATACCGAGGCCGAGACCGCGCGCTACGAGGCCGCTCGCAAGTCCTTCATGGAGATGACCGACAGGCAGATCGCCAACATGAAGGCGAAGGGCCTGGAGAAGGAGGCCGGCATCCTCAACGCGCACAACGAGTTCGCAGAGGACGATGGCATCATCGACTCCGTGACCATGGCCATTGCCGAGGGCATGTGCGCCGAGCAGGCGGTTGACAACGCCTACACCATGTATTTCGACATGTTCTCCCAGATGGAGGATGAGCTGTTCCGTGAGCGCGCCGCCGACATCGCCGACGTGCGCACCGGCCTGCTTGCCGCACTGCTCGGCAAGGAGCTCGTTGACCTCTCCACGCTGCCCGAGAACTCCATCGTGGTCGTGGGCGAGCTCACGCCTTCCATGACGGCTGACATCGACAAGGAGCACGTCGTCGCCATCGTTACCGAGACCGGTGGACGTACCTCCCACGCCGCCATCATCTGCCGCGCCATGGAGATTCCCGCGGTCCTCTCGGTTGAGGGTGCCACCAAGAGCATCAAGTCCGGCGACCTGGTCGTCGTAGATGGCTCCAAGGGCAAGGTCATCGTTAAGCCGACCAACGACGAGCTCGAGACCTATCGCGAGGCTGCGCGCAAGTTCGCCGAGGACAAGGCCGCTCTGGAGGCCTTCCGCGGTAAGCCCACGGTTACCGCCGATGGCAAGGAAGTCCTGCTGGTCGCCAACATTGGCAACCCCAGCGACGCGAACGCCGCCATCGAGCACGACTGCGAGGGCGTTGGCCTGTTCCGCTCCGAGTTCCTGTTCATGGACAGCCAGCAGCTCCCCTCCGAGGAGGAGCAGTTCGCGGCCTACCAGAAGGTCGGCCTGATCATGAAGGGCAAGCCGGTCATCATCCGCACGCTCGACGTGGGCGGCGACAAGGAGATTCCCTACATGGATCTTCCCAAGGAAGAGAACCCGTTCCTGGGCTATCGCGCCATTCGCTACTGCCTCGATCATCCCGAGGAGTACAAGGTCCAGCTGCGCGCTCTGCTGCGTGCCAACGCCCACGGCGACATCAAGATCATGGTCCCGCTGGTGACCGCGATTGAGGAGATTCGCCAGGTCAAGGCGCTCGTGGAGGAGTGCAAGAAGGAGCTCGCCGCCGAGGGCGTCGACTTCAACGGCGACATCGAGGTTGGCACCATGGTCGAGACGCCGTCTGCGTCCCTGATCGCCGACATCCTCGCGGCTGAGTGCGACTTCTTCTCCATCGGCACCAACGACCTCATCGGCTACACGATGTGCGCCGACCGCGGCCAGGACAAGGTTGCCTACCTGTACAACCCGTATCAGCCGTCCGTGCTGCGCT